>JBBTCW010000030.1:0-25155 GCA_038043025.1 Pseudomonadota bacterium
TTTCGCCGGTATGACGAAAGTCTGGATAAATGCTTCGCATTTTCCGGGATGACGGGAGAGGCGGAATTCCAAAATGACATCACAGACTACCGATACGGATTTTCACTATTGCGCAGCTCAATCCGTATTGGCGTTCCAACCAAGCGCAATGCTTTGCGATAAAAGTTTGCCAAATAGCGTTTATATGCACTCGGCAATTGTTCAACTTGATTGCCATGAATAACAATCATCGGCGGACTTTTGCCACCCGCATGCGCATAGCGTAATTTAACGCGTCGACCACCGACTAAAGGCGGTTGATGCCCTGCAACCGCTTTTTCTAAAATACGATTTAAGAGCGGCGTCTTTAACTCTTTGTTGGCGCTGTGATAGGCTTGTATAATCGACCGAAATAATGATTTTACGCCGCGTTTTTGTTTCGCTGAAATAAAATGCCACTGAGCATAATCTAAAAACGTTAAGCGTCGATCCAGTTCACGCTCGATCCACTCTTTTTCATTATTCGATACGGCATCCCATTTATTGACAACCACGACCAATGCCTTACCACTGTTTAACACTAATCCTAACAATTTTAAATCCTGCTCGCTAATATTTTCTTTTGCATCAATTAAGAAGAGTACGACATTGGATAATTCAATCGCTTGCAATGTTTTCACGACTGAAAACTTTTCTACTTTATCCACGATGCTATGACGACGCCGAACACCGGCCGTATCAATCAGTGTATATCGCTGACCACGATAGTCAAAGGGAACGAAAATACTATCGCGCGTCGTCCCCGGCTCATCAAATACCATTAAGCGCTCTTCACCCAATATGCTATTAATTAAAGTTGATTTGCCCACATTGGGTTTACCCACGACAGCCACTTTTATTCCCTGATCACGCATCACATCGGCTGAGGCTTCTGCATTTGGAAATAAATCGGCACTTTGTGCCAGTAACTCGTTAATGCCTGAATTCTGAGCGGCCGCAATCGCCATCACTGACGAAAAGCCCAAGCGATAAAAATCGGACAGCGCAACATCTTCATCCAATCCATCGGTTTTATTGACTACTAAAAAAACAGATTTATTTCGTGCGCGCAATTGTTTTGCAAGCATCTCATCGACCGGTGTGAGTCCATCTTTCGCATCCACGACAAACCAAATAACATCGGCCTCTTCAATGGCCACTTGCACTTGTGCATGCATGCGTTTATCCAGCGCAGTTTGTTCCTCGCCCAAGCCGCCCGTATCCACAATGACAAAGGCACGATTCTGATGAGAGGCATAACCATATTGTCGATCGCGCGTCAAACCGGGACTGTCTGCAACAATCGCATCGCGTGTTTTTGTCACACAATTGAATAATGTCGATTTGCCAACATTCGGCCGACCGATGATGGCGATGACGGGAATCATAAAGATGTTCTCTTAAAATGCTACTGTCATCCCGCGGCGAAGACCGCGGGATGACAAAGTCTTATCATTTATTTACCCACCCGAAACGCATATAAATTGCCGCTGGTTGTGTAGGCATATAATGTATTCCCCGCTGCCACCGGCGGTGCAATTAACCCTGAGTCATCGACCAAACTTCTCGCGACAAATTTGCCGGTACTCTTCGATATCCAATGCAAATAACCTTCCGCATCACCCACGACAATATAATCGCCCAATATAGCCGGCCCCGTAATTTTACGCCCCAATAAAGATTTTTGACGCCACGCAACGACACCATCCTCGTCACTAAATCCCCACACATAACTTTTTGCATCGGATAAATATAACCGACTATAATCAGCGGCAATCCCTGCATAAGAAGAAATGCTATGACGCCAAATTAAACGACCTGTTTTTAAATCTAGCGCAGCAATATAACCTTGATAAGTCGCCACATAAACGATGCCATTGATCACAACGGGATTCACATCAATATCAACCATGCGTTCAACATCCGTTGCCCCCTGCGGATCAGCAATGGCCTGCAACCAAAGCAATTTTCCACTCTTAAAATCAAATGCTCCCAATTTACCATTGGCAAAACCTGCAACAACTGTGCTGCCGGCGACTTCGGGTTGACTGGATGCGTGTAAAATTAATGACGGAACGGTTTGCTGAAAACGCCATAGCTGTCGACCGTCGGATGCTGACAATGCCGTCAATGATCCATCAATACTTTTAACTAACACGGTGCCTTTGAGTGACGTGGGCTTACTTAAAATTTCGCTGGCCACCGGTGTTTGCCACAATATCTCACCCGTTGATTGATCTAATGCCGCCACACCGCCCTCGCCTGTTGCGACAAACACTTTTCCATTATCCACGCTCGGACCACTCGTCAATGAGTTCGCTACATTAGTTTTCCAAAGTGTTTTGCCCGTCTGCGTATCTATCGAATATAAGTCGCCATCGGATGAAGAAACAAACACCGACTCACCAGACACGGCCGGCGTTAAGCGTAAATAATCTTTGCTGGATCCATTACCAACTGAGACCAACCACAATTGTTCGACATTCAATGTGGGCGTAAAATTAACTAAAGGCGATGGCGGCAAGGTATTATCTTTGCTCGCACAAGCTACTACTAAAAAAACCATGCAACATAAGACGCTCATTCGATAAAAAACTTTTTTCATTATCCTCTCCATTAATGCGAAAATTTCCCCGCGGCTTGCAGCGAGGATTTTTATTCTCTCATACCTCGCGACTTGTCGCGAGCACCTTGCGCGTGGGGTTTCTCAAGGGGAGCGGGCGCTCGCTCCCCTTGAGTCGCCGTCCGCGCGGGTTCCCCGCGCAGGCGATCAATAAAAAAAAATAAAAATACCTCGTCTGCTTGCAGCGAGGATTTTTATTTTGGCAAACTATGTAATGCCATTTCAGCCAAATCATGTATGCCGGATGATGTCGGCAAATGATCAACCGCGTCTTGATATGCTTGACGCGCCTGATCCGTTTGTTTCAATTTTAAATAAGCATCGCCGCGCACTTTTGCCGCTAACCCGATAAACTCGCTGCTCTTAACTGATTTTAATAATTTTATAGCATCATCCGACTTCATTTGTTCTACATAAATTCTGGCTAAACGAATACGCGCTAAATCACGAAACGCTTTGGTATTTCCATGTACGATAACCCATTGTAATTGTTGAACCGCTTCGTCTAATTTATTGCTTTCAACCGCGTCCTGCGCCAACACAAACGCAGACAAACTCGCATACGGCGTCGAGTTAAATTCTTTCATCAGTTTTTTCGCCTGCGCAATCGCTGCCGATGTTTGCCCATTTAACAAGTCACCCATCGTCTGTTCATAAACAATCGCTGCATGTTCCGCGCGCGTTATTTTGTAGCTATTATAAAATCGCCAACTAAAACTAATCGAAAGCGCAATGAGAACGCCTAACACGATCGCAAAGCCATACTCTTTCCAAAGCTTTTTGAGCTGCTCAATCTGTTGTTCTTCTGTTAGATTTTCGTTCACGAACCGTTTCTCCTAGTAAAGTCAGCAATATACGCCACAATATCAGCAAGCTCAACTGTCTCCTGCTCACGCTTTTCGCGCAAATATTTAACGGCCACCGTGTGATTTTTTAGTTCCTGCTCTCCCATCACCAATGCCAAATGAGCCCCACTGGCATCCGCTCGTTTAAATTGTTTTTTCCACTGCCCCCCCACACAATCCACTTGTACCACGAGCGCCGGCATGGCTTCGCGAATTTTCTCGGCCAAAAGCAATATATGCGCACGGGCATATTCATCACTCACCATATAAATATCAGGGGTTGTTTTGAGCACCGGCAATTGTTTTGCGGTTTCAATCAGCGCAATCAATCGTTCCATGCCTAGGGCAAAACCGACCGCCGGTGTCGCATCACCACCGAGCTGCTCGACGAGTCCATCAAATCGACCACCCGCGCAAACAGTTCCTTGCGCACCCAAAGAATCGGTAACCCACTCAAACACGACATGTGAATAATAATCTAACCCGCGCACCAAGCATGGATTGATTTCATATTGAATGCCCGCTTCATCTAACAATTCACCATAACGATCAAAATGTTGTTGGGCGGATTCATCTAACATATCCAATAATTTTGGCGCGCCCGTAATTAATTTTTTCATTTCCGGATTTTTGCTGTCTAAAATACGCAACGGATTGGTCTCTAGCCGACGGTGACTGTCTTCGTCTAACTGATCCATCGATGTTGAAAAATATTTTACAAGTTCTTCGCGATAAACTTCACGAATCGCCGGCGTGCCGAGCGAATTAATTTGTAACGTCACAAAATCATCAATATTTAATAATTTAAAGATGCGCGTCATCATTAAAATTAATTCAATATCAATTTCGGGACCCGTCATGCCAAATGCTTCCACACCCCATTGATGAAATTGACGAAACCGACCTTTCTGTGGGCGCTCATGCCGAAATGAAGGACCAAAATACCATAAACGCTGTACCTGATGATACAATAAACTATGTTCGATGCCCGCACGCACACACCCGGCAGTACCTTCTGGGCGTAACGTTAAACTATCGCCATTGCGATCATCAAACGTATACATTTCTTTTTCGACAATATCCGTTACCTTTCCGACCGCGCGTTTAAATAAATCGGTATATTCTAAAATCGGAAAACGAATCTCACGATAACCGTAACTCGTCGCCACGTGACGCAAAATATTTTCGACATATTGCCAAACTGGGGTTTGTTCCGGCAAAATGTCATTCATCCCACGAATGGCTTGAAGACTTTTATTGGCCACTGTGCACTCCTGTTGTGGGTTTAGGCGGTAATTGATTTGTTTGAACAGTTGTTGCTGCCGGTATGGTTTGATCCGGTGTCGACACGGTTGTCATCTGATCGGGTATCGTATTGCTTTGCACCACTGCTGTCGTTGTATTTAAAAGCTCGGTATCACTTTCGTGATGTAACGCGCGCCAACTCAACACAAGTACGATCAAAATACCAACCACCGCATACGTCATCCAACGTATCGGTTTATCCTCCGCACTCAATTGATGTGTGTCAAAAGTGAGCGGTGCATATTCATTGCGGGGAATCGCCCACCCTAAATGTTCAAACGCATGATCCACTTCGATGGCTGGCACATTAACCAATCGCGCATAATTGCGAACATAGCCGCGCACATACGGCAATAACTCTGACAACTTGTATTCATCTTGCTCTAACATCTCGATCACGGGCTCCGTCAAACGCAGCTGCACGGCCACATCTTCAATGCACAAGTTCGCCGCCTCACGCGCTTCGCGCAAACGCTGGCCAATGGTCAATTCTAAAGCAATCTGCTTTTCATCTGTTGTTTGTTTTTTAGACATTTTATAAGGATTCCTATGCCGACATGTTTTGCCTCATGTTTTGCCTATTGTGCAACATTTTCGGGTGTTTTTCGACTATCATGGATTAAATATTTCGGGAATTGCCCGCAAGCTGCCCGCAAGCCGCCTGAATATCAGCGCCGCGGCGCCTGCGCTGCATGGTGCGAACGCCTGCTTTCATTAGAACATCTTGAAATGCACGAATCGTTTCATCATCGGATGCCTGATACGAAAATCCCGGCGAGGCATTAAATGGAATTAAGTTCACTTTGCATGGCACGCCTTCCAATAAACGCACTAACTCTTTGGCATGCTTTTTCTGATCATTAATTTTGTCGAGCATGACATATTCAATAATTACTTTTCGTTTTTTATTCTCAAAAAATCGTTTGCACGCCGCAATGATATCCGCAATGGGATAATGCTGATTCATGGGAATTAACTTTTCACGAATTTCATCATTGGGCGCATGTAATGAAACCGCTAATGACGCATCGCTCGCTTTAAACAATTTATCCATCAGTGGCACAATGCCAACCGTACTCACCGTAACGCGATATTTCGATAATCCACACGCCAAATCTTCCATCATTAAATCCAACGCAGGCAACATATTATCAATATTTAATAATGGCTCGCCCATTCCCATCACTACCACATTAGTGACCTTATACCGCAATTGTCGCACTAACCATACTTGGCCAATGATTTCGGCCGTGGTTAAATTGCGTTTAAAGCCTAATTTTCCCGTCGCGCAAAACTTGCAGCCCATCGCGCAACCCACCTGCGATGAAATACATAATGTACCCCGCGTTTTTTCTGGAATGAAAACCGTTTCAATTAATTCACCATCATCCAACTGCAACAACCATTTAATCACGCCATCCGTCGACACCTGTTCTTTAACAATTTTAGGCGCGCTGACAATGGTATTTTTGCTTAAATAATCACGCAATTTTTGGCTTAAATTATTCATCTGCGAAAAATCCGTCAAATACTCATGATAAATCCATTTAAGCATTTGGTCGCCGCGAAATGGTTTCTCGCCTAATTCAACAAAAAAATCGCGCAGGCTCACGCGATTAAAGTTAAGCAAATTGATCATCGAATAAAAATTTCATTTCTATTAAAGAAAAACGCAATCTCTTGCTGAGCCGTATCCGGCGCATCCGAACCATGCACAGCATTTTCATCAATACTGTCTGCAAAATCAGCACGAATGGTATGAGGTGCCGCATTCGCCGGATTGGTCGCGCCCATAATTTCGCGATTTTTTGAAATCGCCTTTTCACCAGACAATGCCATCACTAACACAGGACCCGAACTCATAAACGAAACCAACCCATTAAAAAAGGGCTTGCCGCGATGAATCTCATAAAAACTTTCAGCACACGCTTTAGTTAAATGCACCATTTTGGCGGCAATCACTGTCAGTCCGCCCGTTTCTAACCGATCGATAATTTTACCGATAACATTTTTATTCATCGCATTGGGTTTGATGATCGATAAAGTCTGTTCGATGGTCATGATTTTTCTCCGTTGGTTAGGGGTCATAGAATAATCTGTATTCTTTACGATATTGAAGCGCCGGTCAAGTCAACAAGAAAAAAATCCTTTCTATTTTCTCCGAAATCCTTTAATCTGAGCAATTGACACTAAAAATGAAAAAACAACCTAAAATCAGGGGGTTAGCATGAATTCCGTTCATCAATCCGTCCGTCCCGTCTTTCCAAAAGGCATCATACTCGGCTCTGCCATCAGCGCTTGCAACATGGTTGGCTTAAGCACTTTAAATGCACTGCTCGTCCTCTACGCCACCCATCAATTACATATCTCTGTCAAACAAGCCTACGTCATTTATGCTGCCTTTGGTGCATTATACTATTGCACTGCGTTATTGGGCGGTTATTTAGGCGATCGATATGATTACAAATTAGCGATATTCTTGGGAGGCATTTTAACGTCTATCGGCGGCTTCTTATTAATTGTTCCTAGCATCGCTTATTTGCTGGCAGGATTGGCCTTTTTCATTATGGGCTGCAGCCTCATTGTGCCGAACTTGTATTGTCTGTTAGGAAAACTCTATGCGAAAGATGATCAAAATCGTGAAAGTGGATTTACCATCGTCTACGCATTAACCAATCTAGGCGGCGCCGTCGCTGCATTTGCGGTGGGGTTTATCGCAGAAAAATATAGTTTTGCAACTGCATTTTTTGCCACCGCTTGCGTACTTATCATCGCATTTCTATTATTTGCATTGGGTCATCATCGCTTTGATTTTTATAGCGATGCAAAAACACCCGTTTATAAATCACAAATCAATCTGCATAACATCCTGTATACCGCTGGCAGCATTGCGCTTGCCGTTCCACTCCTTGTGCTGTTACTGCATTACGCAAAAATAAGCAACATACTCATGCTGATACTCGGTGCAGTAACATTCATCGCCTTAATCATCCTCTCGTCTAAAGAAAAAAAACAAATCCGCATTAAATTTCTCTTGTTTTTAACATTTCTCGTTATCGGCATTGCATTCTGGTCACTGTATATGCTCGCGCCCAGTGCGTTAGTCATTTTTATTCAGCATAATGTTAATCGACAAATCGGCAGCGTTACGATACCCACCGGCTCAATGTATGGCTTAAATCCTTTATTCGTTTTAATTTTTGGACCGATCGTCAGTTTTTGTTTGGTGTGGCTAACCAAACGTCATATTAAAATTTCTTTGCCTGCAAAATTTTCGATTGGCATTGTCAGCATGGGCATTGGCTATTTACTGTTAGCATTTGGTATTTTATCGGCAAACTCGCTGGGCTATACTTTAATCTGGTGGGTTGTATTAAGTTATTTCTTTCAATCATCAGGCGAATTATTCATTGCACCGACAAGCTATGCAATGGTTGGCACATTGTGCCCCGCTCACTTAGAAGGCTTAATGATGGGCGTGTTTAGATTATCCATAGGGGTTTCCGGCGCATTCTCTGGATTTTTAGCTGCAGCGACGATTCCAAAAACGCAGAATATCACAAGCCCACTCGCCTCAAATCATGTCTTTCTACACGCTTTTATGCTGTACGGTGGCATAACGCTAGGTATCGGTATAGCCGTTTTGTTATTTGCCCCCTGGTTCAAAAAAATGGGGCAATCCGCCAAATAATTTATCTATACATTGGCTGCTGAGAAGTATTTATGTTTAAAGGAGCTCTTTCTCCCGCATCAGAAGGACTTTCCGCACGGCGGCCAAAGAACCCGTAAAAAAACTTGGAGCAACGACCCGCCGCACGGCTGAACAAGCTTGGCGTTTCATCAGGCGTTTGCTCTGTTCTTTCCGCCTGCTCTTTATGAAAATCCCGAATTTTTTCAGGGGTACCTTTGTTCCACCAACGCAGCGCTAAAACAACAGCGGCGGAACCTATAGCGATTAATCGCCCTGTTGCAATCCACAATAATGCCGATAAATGCTGATCATCTGCCTCTGCCGTCGTATCCACCATATGCTTACTAAGCCATAAAGACAACGCAGTACCCCCTACAGCAACAAGCCCCACGCCAGTGAATGCGGCCTCCTTGTTAGCTAACAATACACCACCAAACGCTCCCCTTCCAAGACCCGTTCGAATAGCATCCAGATACTGTGTCGCACCAATCAAAAGAAATAATTTTTTTGTCATCGTCACCAATTCTTGACTCCCCTGCCCGGAAATATTGGTAAGCAATGCCATCAATTCTGTTGGTATCCCAACAAACCCTGCCATTAATACGGAAGAAATCGAAAAGTTATACAACTGACCCGCGCGATGTAATTTTGTCATGTAATCAAACGCGCCATGTCGAGCCGCAACATCCATTTTGACACCCATCATGTGAGACATCATAAAAACCATTAAAATAAATGGCGTTAATAAATTAATCGCTATTTCAATTGCTTCTGAAGGCAATGCCCCTTCCTGTTTCACTAAAAAAACCACGCCCAATACACCCACTAACTCTAAAGCTACCTGCGAAGCAATAAATACGCCATTGTTCACTAATGTTTTGAACGTGCGCCAATCCGTTTTCGATAAGCCAGACAACCAAGCCACTGGAAAAAACTCATCAGAACGTGATCGCAACAGCATGACAGATAATAAATAATTTACAGTCGCCGCAATAGTAGATGCCATACCAACGCCAGCAGCCGTCGACCAGTAACCATCGTTGACACTCAACAGATGCCCGATCCCCGCCGTCACGTAAGAACTTAAAAACATGATGCCGGCTGTATTTGGCCTGCCTAGACCAATCGCAAGTTGTGTCACCTGGGCTAACCCATGTGAAGCAATCAACCCCGGCGAAAATGTTCGAAAATATCCCTCAATTAATCGCACAGAATCGGAATCAATACCCGCGCCGCGCAACATAGGCCCTACTCCGAATGCAACAAATGCGGCAGAGACTGACCCGAACACACACGCTTGACGAAAACTCTCTCGATAAACATTCGCAATAATTTTTAACCGCTCTTCTCTTATCTGCACCTCGGTATGATGTCCCGATGTGCCAAACTCTTCTAAGCGTTGAGAAAGTATATTAGACGTAGAATATAGCGTCGATGGAAAAAAATTTAAAATAACCATTTGTATAACGGTAATCAAAGAAGCAACTGGAAACAACGTTTGATTCTCTGTAAACAACGTCCACCACCATGAATCACCAAATGCTGCAACTAACCGAATAAATGCAATCGGAAAACCAGCGATGGCCATTTCTTTTAATGCATCTTTATATGATGTTTTAAATTCTTCACGCGTGACAGGAGTAGCGGTACCAGGTTGTGCATCCCCGACATGGCTACTCACTTCAGAAAGCTCTGATCCTTCGCCCTCCTGGAATTTTGGTATTGGCATTTTTTTTTATTTCATATTATTAATAGAACGGCCATGCTAACAACAATTGAGTAAAGATCAAGATGACTTTTTTTACATGTGTGATTGCTTTTTTTAAAAAATGCTTATCTTGTCCGCATTTTGTGCTAAAATGCGGGGCTTCTGTATAATTTGGTTTTTGAATGGAGAGGTACCGAAGTGGCCATAACGGCGTCGACTCGAAATCGAATGGGGGGTTAATCGCTCCCACGAGGGTTCGAATCCCTCCCTCTCCGCCAAAGTATGATAATGAAGGATCCTTTTGGATCCTTCATTATCATACTTCGGGGAAAAGAGAGAGGGATCGAACCCTCGGCGCGCGAAGCGTTCTAAAAAAACTGTCATTTCGCGCTCACCCTCTGAGCTTAGGATTGTTTTATGGCCCCTGGCGGCACTAAACTAATATCATTACCACTCTGATTCGATTTGGCCGATGGAATGGGATAATAGTCCTTAATATCCGATGCAGACGTCCCGCTCGGCATATTCATCACCTTCACTGCTTGGCTCTTGCGATAATCACTATTATGATCATAGCGCTGAACAGTCGCACAGCCCGTCAGAGCTAAACATACGGTTGCACAAAAAATATGCTTGATAACTTTCATAGTATCCCCATAAAAACTGAAAATATAGCAATAGTCTCATTGTTTCTCAATGATCAATTGCGTATTCTTAGGGAATATATTGCATGGAGGGGAATCAAATGATTCAATATTTAGCTGTTTCGGCATTGGGCACGGATGAAATCGGTGTCGCACATCATATCAGTGAAATTGTTGCCTATCATCAATGCCAAACCGAATTAACCTGTATGAATAAAATGGCATCGGAATTCGCCATCAATTTGCTCGTCAGCGGCAACCGCAACAATATTATTAAACTCGAAGCGGCACTCAATGAATTAGCCAATGAAGAAAACTTAGCGATCGCAACAAAACTCGCCGAAGATGATGCCGAAGAAAATTCTACCATTCCCTACATTGTTCAAATCATTACACCTTACAATGCAAGCTTGTTAGAACAAGTCACTCACTTTTTCGCCGAAAATGAAATCAACATTCGTGAAATGACGGGTTGTCGTTATGTCGCGCAGCAAACCGGTCTTGAGATGTTTAATTTACAATTAATTATTGATTTATCTATGGACGCGAAAATTGCTCAATTCCGCGAAGAATTTAGTAGTTTCTGCGAACAAATTAACATCGATGCGTCGCTTGAACCTGACAAATTATAACTATGAAACGTTTCCTTACTAGCATATTATTAAGCGCACTTTGTTTTATTTATAGTCCCGTTTATTTCGCCAACAATTTACCTAATCTCGGCGATCCTTCAGAAAGCGCACTCTCTCCACAAAAAGAAAAACAGTTGGGAAAATATTTTATGCGCAGCATAAGATCGCAAGTCCCTCTCGTGTATGATCCCATTATCAATGACTATATCCAACAATTAGGCTACCGACTCGTTACCTACAGCGCAGAACCGTCACGCCTGTTTCATTTTTTTGTTATTAAAGATGCCGGCATCAACGCAACAACGGGGCCTGACGCCTATATTGGCGTCAATACGGGGCTTATTTTAACAACGCAATCTGAAAGTGAACTCGCCTCTGTACTCGCACATGAAATTGCACATGTCACGCAGGGGCATGTCTCGCGTTTTTATGCAGAGCAAAAACAATTACAACTGCCGGCGTTAGGCGCTATGATTGCGGCCATTGCAATTGGCACACGAAATCCTGAAGCGGGCATGGGTGCCATGAGCGCCACAACCGCAGGACTTTATCAACATACTTTAAATTTTTCGAGAAGCTTTGAGCAAGAAGCCGATCGCGTTGGTATGCAGATTTTAGCGCGTGCAAAATTCGATCCGCGCAGCATGCCTCTGTTTTTTGAACATCTCGAGCAAATCGGTCGGTTGAACAGTTATAACATTCCTGAGTTTTTACAAACACATCCGCTCAACGAATCACGATTAGCCGACGCCTACAATCGTAGCGAACGCTACCCGCATTATAAAATAAAAAACAGCGATGATTTCCAACTGATTCAAGCAAAAATTATGGCATCGACAACCGATAACGCCCCGCAACTCATCGAACAATTCCATGCTCAGATGAGCAAAAATCCTCGCGATCTAAAATTTCATTACGCCTACATATTAGCATTATTAAAAGCGAATAAAAATAATCAAGCAAAACAACAGATGAGAAATTTATTAAAAAGGGATCCGAACAATTTGATCTTAAATTTAACCTATGCGAAAATTTTACAAACGACCCGCGATACATCCGAAGCGGAAAAAATCTTAGCTTATCTTTACCAGAACAACCCTGATTATTATCCTGTCATTTCACAATATGCAGATTTCTTAATCTCTCATCATGATGCAGAAAAAGCTTCGATTATTCTAAAAAAATGCTATGATTCGGAAAAATCGAATGATGATTATTTGCTTTTATACTCAAAGGCACTCGGCGAATCAAAACAATTGACAAAAGCCTATCAAATTCGAGCTGAAATTTATGAACGATATGATAATATATCCGGCGCGATCGCACAACTTAAAATGGCATTGCGTTACACTAAAAATAATGCTTTTGAACAACAGATAATTCAAGGTAAAATTGATCAATTAGAACAACAAAAAAAGAAACACGGGAGCCCCTAGCATGCATCAAAAACGACGTTTCGCCCTATTAGCCGTCATGATATTAATGATCAACCTGGTTGCATGCACCACGCTACCACCTAAAAATTCAAACGACATCTGCAGTATTTTTCGGCAATATAACACATGGTATTGGGATGCACAAAAAACCGAAAAGCGCTGGGGCGTGCCCATTTATGTTTCCATGGCCATTGTACATCAAGAATCTCGTTTTAGCTCTGATGCAAAACCCCCTCGAGAAAAACTCCTCTGGGTCATTCCTTGGTTTAGACCCACGAGCTCGTTTGGCTATTCTCAAGCGGTCAATAGCACATGGCGTCACTATCAACGAGACACCGGCAAATCAAGCGCCAATCGTGATGCATTTGGCTCCGCGATTGATTTTATTGGCTGGTATATCACGCAAATCAATAAAAAGCTTGGCATTTCTAAATCCGATACATATTCATTATATCTAGCTTACCATGAAGGCATGGGTGGATATCAACGCGGCACTTATAAAAAGAAAAAATGGTTATTAGCCGTCGCACGAAATGTAAAGCGTCAAGCGTGGGCATATCAAATGCAATTAGCGCAATGCCAATCTAAATTACCCAGAAAACCGTGGTGGCGAATATGGTAATATCAAAACAGACCGCTTCACGCATCAGATGAACGTGCTGCGTCCTCTGAGCTGAGACCGACTTAACCTCTATCGTCATTCCGGAATTGTTGCGCCGTTGCGCAACAATGTCCGGAATCCAGGAGAATCGAAGTGCAGAGCTAAAATATTCCCCGGATCCCGGATAAATGCTTCGCATTTTCCGGGATGACGGCTCTTTTTTTTGCTTGTCATTTCAACGACTCCGCGCAAGCGGAGGAGGAGAAATCTCGTGAATCGAAGTGTAATTCATGAGATTTCTCCGTCGCCTTCATTCAACCCAACATACGAGCTGTCACGTGTTAATTATATTGGCCATATCACCTGTTGGCGACATTGATTTAAAATTTCATCGACAATACTCTTTGTTATGATGTAAAATCAACTTCACGTTTACAGAATTGAGCGGGCAAAGTATAGACGAGCTCATTAATGTCGGAGAAAAATATGCACATTGCACTTATTTTAGCGGGTTGTGGCCAACAGGATGGTTCTGAAATACAGGAGGTTGTGTTGACGCTATTATCGTTGGCGCAAGCGGGTGTTTCTTGGGATGCTTTTGCGCCTGATATCCATCAACTGTATGTGATAAACCATTTAACGGGCAAACAAGAAGTGGATGAATCCCGAAATGTCTTGACAGAATCTGCGAGAGTGGTGCGTGGAAAAATCAAACCAATCACAGCTGCTTCTGTTGCAGATTATGATGCTATTATTTTTCCAGGTGGCATCGGAGCCGTAACAAATTTATGCGATTGGCGCGACAAGGGGAAAGAATTTTCATTTAATCCAGACGTTAAGCAATTCATCGATGCCGCCGTATCGCAACAGAAACCCATGGGATTTATGTGTATCGCGCCGATGATGATTCCTAAAATATGGCGTGGGGCAAAGTTAACGATTGGTCATGATACTGCTCTCGCAAATCAAATTGTTGAATTGGGTTCTGCGCACGTTAATTGTTCTGCTACAGATATTGTGGTCGATGAAAATCATCGTATCGTCAGTACGCCTGCCAATATGGTTGCTCGCAGCATAGAGGAGGTTTATGAAGGGATACATAAACTTGTTGAAGCACTCATGAAAATGGTAAGCAAGTAATAAATGAAGTTTCGCGTCCTCTGAGCTGAGACCAGCCTGTTCGCATGAGTGTGGTATCATATTATCCTCAGCTCAGAGGTAAGCAGGTATTCATTGTGAGAATGGCATTTACCAGAAGTAATGGTGAATTATTTCGAATCAGATGGACGTTTTGCGTCCTCTGAGGTGAGACATGCTTGTACCCCTGAGCTGAATCGAAGTGTCATTGATGAGATTTCTCTCCCGTCTTCGGCGGGATTCGAAATAACAGTTTTTTCAGATTATTACTCTGTAACGCCAACGTCTTCTTGCTCGGTGGCTGTCGTTTTACTATATTGCAATGATGTTCGTCGACCAATGCCGATATACTCAAATCCCAATGCCTGTAATTGTGCCGGATCATATTGATTGCGGCCGTCAATAATCACATTGCCACGCATGGATGCTTTAATTTTGGTAAAATCCGGATTGCGAAATTGTTTCCATTCAGTAATCAACACCAAAACATCGGCATCTTTCAAGGCCTCTTCTTGATGCGGCGTGAGCACTAATTTTTCTTCATTAAACCAAGACACCGGTAATTCTCTTTTAGCAACGGACATCGCTTCAGGGTCATAGGCTTTGACCGTTGCACCACGACTAATCACTTTTTCTAAAAATAAAATCGCCGGCGATTCACGCATATCATCCGTTCCCGGCTTAAAGGACAATCCCCAAACTGCAATTTTTAGCTGACTCAAATCCCCACCAAATTTGGCAAGAATTTTTTGCCCTAAAATATTTTTTTGCAATTCATTCCGCGTTTCAACCGCATATAACACTTTAGGCTCAAAATCATATTGCTCTGCCAAACGAATCAATGCTTTCACATCTTTTGGAAAACAAGAGCCTCCATATCCACAGCCCGGATAAATAAATGAAAAACCAATGCGACTATCCGATCCAATACCGCGACGGACATTTTCCACATCCGCACCGGTTCGTTCACATAAATTTGCGATTTCATTCATAAATGAAATTTTGGTCGCCAACATGGCGTTAGCGGCATATTTTGTCATTTCCGCATCGCGAATACCCATAAAAATCATGCGTTCATAATTATGTGTAAAAGGCGCATATAATTCTTTTAAAAGTTTTCTTGCGCGCTCACTATCTGTCCCGACCACGACGCGATCGGGTCGCATGCAATCATCAATGGCGGCGCCTTCTTTCAAAAACTCTGGATTACTCACAACATCGAAATCGATTTGTAACTTTCTCTGTTTTAACTCAGCACGAATAACCTGGCGCACTTTATCAGCCGTTGCAACAGGCACCGTTGATTTATCAATGATCACCGAATATTTTGTAATATATTTTCCAATTTCTTTCGCCACCGCTAATACATATTGCAAATCTGCAGACCCATCTTCATCACTCGGCGTGCCCACCGCAATAAAATAAACATCGGGCTCAATTTGCTGTTCCTGGAGCGAGGTCAAAAATTCTAATCGTCCGTCTTGAAAATTGCGTTTAACCAAATCTTCTAATCCGGGCTCATAAATCGGCATCATTCCTTTTCGCAATTTTTCAATTTTTTTAACATCAATATCGATACAAGCCACATGATTGCCCATCTCTGAAAAACATGCGCCGGTCACCAACCCCACGTAACCTGTACCAACCACTGCAATATTCACGTCAACCTCTTCTAGTGTTCAGATAATTTGAAAATCAATACTTTATCATTTCGACGCGTATAATCAAACGTTTTTATCGGTTTTCCAAGCACTTTTTCCAGCTGTTCTTGCCCGCCAGGTGGCATATAAGACAGCACCAAAGCCGCATAGTCATAGCCTTTCCACGGCGCCTCTGCAAGATAATCCATATTGAGAGAACCCTTTTTTTCACTATCCCAGCCGCCCGACTCACGTTCCGCAAAAAACGCCAATCGCCCTTCATTGGTATATATCCTGGTCGATGGCGTCGTATTGTCATGTAACCATACGCCCGCATTATAAATATATCGTTTTGAGGGACCGAATCGATAAACCGTTGCAACAGCCATATTGAACATTAGGAAAACGGTCAGCACAAAAAATAGTTTTGCCCATGAAAATTTACGCTCTGTGGCTCGCCAGCGTTGGTAAAGTACATATAAGCCAAATGGCACATAACACAATAAAATTAACGCTAATGCCACCATATACCGACCGGACAAATAAACAAATTTCCAATAATACAGCAACGTCATCATGACATTAATCAAGAGATACCAAAACAATACTAACTGCTTGGAAAAAGAGAGCCTAATGGTTCGCATGTATTTCATCGCATAAAAGACACAAATCGTATAACCGAGCGACAAGGCATTTATCACATGCACGCAATAACTCGCCATCCAACCAAATAAAAAAATCTCAAGGGCATTTTTTTCACCCAGACTGGGCAAGACATATTGTTGCATCGCCGAAACGCGCGCCGCAACAACCTGTGATAAGTGGACACTATAATCCAACAAACTCGATATATTTGGAATGTTTTCGATATCCGGAAAGCTTTTATGCAACGAAAAAAGCAACATCCCAAAACCCACCCCTCCTGTTATGGTTAATAGATTTAACTTTAAAATAGCCAGGATGCGTGATTTAACGGAAAACATCGACAAAAAAATACAAAAAAATGGGGCGGCTAAAAGAAAAATCAATCCTTCCACTCGAAACAAGGCCGCCATCATCATCGACAACGACCATCCCATCGCATAACGCCATCTCAATTGCTGAATAAATCGCAATAAAAACCATACGGAAACCAAATAGAAGAGCCAATAGCCATGCTCACGCAAAATATCTCCACGATAACTATTAAACGTATGAAAAATTAAAATCACTAACGCTGCCAGCCAAAAAAAACGATCAGAGCCCTCCAGTTCCTTAATAATAAAAATAAATATAAAAACCGTTAGCGTTGAAAATACAACATTCGACAAATATACGGTGTGCAATAAAGATAAATGAAATAAGCGGCTCCCCCACGACAACATCATAGAATAAAACGGCCAGTGATAAACGTGAAAGATCGACATAAACCCGGCGTACGGGTACCGCTTAGCTAACTCTAAATACAGCATGCCATCCGGATTGAAAAGAGGATAATGATAAATCGTTATTGCCGTTAAAATTACGCTGATCGCCGCAACAATACTGTAATTTACAATTTTATTCTGCAAATCATACCTCCAAAACTTTATTTAAAATTTTAACGCCTTTAGCATCTTCAAAAAATCTTTAGCAATCTCTGGATGTTTCAACCCATATTGTATCGTCGCCTCTAAATATCCCAACTTACTCCCACAATCATAACGCTTCCCCTCAAATTCCAATGCAAAGACTGCCTCATCCTTCAATAATTGTGCAATCGCATCCGTCAATTGAATTTCACCGCCCGCACCCGGACGCATGCCTGCTAATAATTCAAATATTTTTGGTGTCAGCACATAACGCCCAACCACGCCAAAATGAGAAGGCGCATGGCCTATTTTTGGTTTTTCCACCACACCAACCATCTGGGCATAATGATCCAAGACTCCCTCCAAATCAACAACGCCATACTTACTCAGCTCTTCCTCTGCTAAATGCTGCACAGCCACGACGCTGCTCTGCTCTTTTTCATAGACATCGACTAATTGTTTCAGACAGGGGTTTTTATCATTATCAATCACATCATCCACGAGCAAAATAGCAAATGGCTCATCGCCCACCACATCACGTGCACATAAAATAGCATGTCCCAATCCCAACATCGTCTGTTGACGCACAAAAACACAGCTTACATTTTCGGGCAAAATATTCTGTACCATTTTTAATAAGTCATATTTTTGTTGTCGTTTTAAGAGATACTCTAATTCAACATTAGAATCAAAATAATCTCCAATCGAATTTTTATTCGCGCTGGTCACAAAAATTAATTCGCGAATGCCTGCTGCCACCGCCTCTTCTACCGCATATTGAATCATGGGTTTATCCACAATCGGCAGCATTTCTTTCGGAATGGATTTTGTCACCGGCAAAAAACGTGTGCCAAACCCAGCCACCGGAAAAACAGCCTTTCTAATAACATGATTCATTTGGATTTCCCCTTCACAGGATAGAAAAAATTACAACCCAAAAAATACACCAGAAAAAATATGACCCACAAAACAAACATCATCGCTTCTGGCCAATGAAATATTGTCATCCAAAGCCCAACGAGACCAAATACAATCGAACAAATACTCAAGATCAATAACACCCTTCCATCCGTTAACCCTCGTTGCTTTAAAACATAATGGATATGTTCTCGATCTGCCGACATCCACGATACGCCTTTGCGCAAACGACGCAACACAACATTCGTCATATCAAAAAACGGCACGCCCATGATCCATAAAAAAGCCACGGGCTGTGCCGCTTGACGGGGTGCTTGTGATAAATCCATCAAAAACCAAACCAACAGAACGCCCAACAACATACTCCCCGCATCTCCCAGAAATATTTTCAAACGACACTGCACGACGGGTAAATTAAACATTAAAAACGCGAAGATACTCACCACTATTAATAACAAAAACGCAAAATCATTATAACGATCCGCACGAAAAGCTAATGCGCTTAAAAAAATAGATTCAATCAATACAATACTGCCCGCCAATCCATCCAGCCCATCCATCATATTCACCGCATTGATCACTGCAATAATAGCAATGATGCTAAAGGGAATGCCAACAACCCCTAATGAAATGGATCCTAGAAAAAACAAGTTGCCCAAATCGTAGATCACCACGCCACCGATCACCGTAATCAAAAATGATACGAATATTTGCGCGTAAATACGTGCATGTGGCGTTAATTCATGAAAATCATCCAACACGCCCACAAACACCATAATGAGCGCAGACGCCAAAAGCGCGCGATAATGCAGCAAGGAAATATCTAATGTGAGCAAGCCAATCACCAAGCCGAATAAGATAGCCATGCCCCCTATCAAAGGAATAGCGCCCGAATGAATTTTACGCTCTGTCGGGGTATCGACCAATCCCGTGCGGATAGCCAGCGGTCGAATAAGAAAAATTGCAAAGATCGTCGAAAAATATGTTATAAAACATGCAAAAATTAAGTGTTTCATATTATTTCCCTAACCTGTGCACTCAATATCTCTAAAAATTTTCGAGCCTGTGCTTCTCGAGAATATTTCGATATATTGTGCGCACTATTGTTAGCACATTGTTGCAATAAATTCGAATCATCATACAATTTCACCACGGCATCAGCCAATAAGGGTGGCTGCCCGGCTTCGACATGAATGCCATTTTGATTTTCTTCAATAACGGCACTCGCCTCTCCTTTTGGCGCAACTAATAAAATAGGCAACTGCATCGCCATCGCTTCAAAAATTTTAGAGGGAATAACCGTTCCAAATAACGGATCATCTTTTAAATGCACTAACGCGATATGACTTAACGCCCAAAAAGCGGCTATCTTATTTTTTGGCTGCATCGGTACAAACCGAACATTGCTTAAATGCGCTCGCTCTGTGAATTTCATCAAATCCGAACGCTCTGCCCCATCACCCACAAACATAAAACAAATGTTAGGGTAATCTTTTTGCAACAATGCGGCCGCCTGTAACACATTCTGCAAATCTTGCGCCATCCCATGGTTGCCCACATAACCCACAATAAAACGATCCGATAAATCGTACTGAGCCATCAACGACGAATCCTTCGTTTGCGGTTGATATTTATTAAGCTCAACGCCATTGATTACAACATGTATTTTTTTAGCCTCAATATGACGCGACACTAAATTTTGCTTAAATGCATTAGTCAACACGACAATGGATGATGCGCGGTGATACATAAATAATTCAAATTTTTCTAAACACCATAAAACAGGCGATTTTATCGTAATGCCCACCGCAGAAATAAATGCCGGCCATAAATCGCCCACCTCTAAGACATAAGGACACCGCTTCATCATCGATAATAAATATCCCGGTAACGTGACAAAAAACTGCGGCGTGGTGACTACGACCACATCAGGCTTCTGAACAAACAAGCCCGCAAAAAAAGCCGGCACCACATAGGATAAAAAATCCAGAATACGTAAAACTTTCCCCTTATTCGGATGAATAAACGTTTTCACGCGTACAACCCGTATCCCATCTATTATTTCAGACTGATACCATTTGTTTTTATATCCCTCAAAAACTTTGCCGACTGGAAAATTTGGCACGCTCGTGATAACCGTAACCTGATGCCCCCACTTCACCCAATAACACGCGCGCTCATATACGCGCGATGCCGTGGCATTTCCTTCAGGATAAAAATTGTCAGTCAAAAATAAAATATGCATATCAAATAAAAATTATTTCTGTTAAAACTTCAGTCGGAATTTTTCCGATATAACTCACCACTATCGTTTGATTGACATCCGACCGTCCAAACTCCGCATGATACCCTGTCTGTCGAACACTGACATGCCCATCAAATTGAAAAACGATTCTAGCAAATTCAACTGGATCGCGATATAAGCTCCACTGTTTCTCTGCGGTTTGCCTTGCCAATATACCCGGCGCCAAATGATAAAACAAATCAATACGGTGAGCGCCCTTGCCCGATACATGATCCTTAATCACCAAGCGACTATCCGCCAACCGCCATTCGCGCGTGTACAAAGGGTGGCCTCGCAAACGCTTATACCCATCGTGGCTCGCGCGCAGCACTAAATTATCGCAATCTTCATAAAATTGCACGTTAAAAATTCGTGCGCGTCGTGCCACTCGAAAACTCGCCCAAACTTCTGAAGAATTTTGATCATCAATTGTCAATGCGTTATGCGCAGCCGTCCCGCGCTCTGCAATACGTTGCGCATTGTTTGCATAAGTACTAATCCCTGAATTAATAAAAATCAATTGACTGTTAAATAATAACTCAAAGCTGAGCGAATCCGCATGCGCGTGCCCCGGCAAATAATTCGCACCGATTGGCGCCGCATCTGCAAGCAATAATAAATCAGCTTTTTGCAATCGCCAATAACCATCCGCTTGTCTCAATATATTTAACTTACCACTGATCGACAAATTTTTCGCGTACTGACATAACGCATCAATATCGGGCGCAATCGCCATCGCACTATCATTAAAAAAAGCCAGGCGACCATTGGGGTAGGTCAACGTTGCCAGCCATGATAACATCTGAGGAACAAGCATTAACCATTTCGCAGGGATCTCTTGATCATAAACATAATAAACATTAATAAGATCTAATATATCTTGCAATATCAATGCATGATACATCGGCGATAACTCAAAATGACCGCCTTCCGATAAAATTTGGCGCTGTAGTTCACGATTTAAAATTTTTCTCCCTTGTCTTAACCATTGATCCGCTTCCTGACCTTGAAAAAATAACCCGGCAAAAATCAACGCTTTTGCATTGGAGAACAGATGATTACCCAGTAAATGATATTCAAGACGAGACATTAAATATCGCGCTTGCATGGCCAAACTTTCTAGCATGCGTGAGGATAATAATTCACCTTCTAAATGATATTTAATCCAATTAACCATGCGTAATGACAGCGGATAGGGTTCCCAACCGATTCCCTCCCCGAGCGGATTTTCATCCACCCAACGCAACATTAAATCCTGATCATACTCATCAAAATAATGCAGATTATACAACCATAATTTATCGAGACGCTTATCATTCCAAATCGAAGCATTGCTAATATCTTCCATTTTATTTAAAAATCGATATTGCGTGGTTGAGATTTTTACGGATGATTTTTGAATAAACGATCGTGGTGCATTAATCGTTTTTCTTAAAAAGGGCGGCGGTTGATGGGCAATTTTCGGTTGATGCAATCGGTAGCGCAATCGCCAATAAATCTGCGACCACTTTAAATAACGCAATGTATTAAAATACAATCCAAGCGTCGTCATGAGGAAATTACATTCATTATATCAAACGTTGTTTGCGTGACTTCAACCATGTCGTCAAAAGAAATAGGAGAAGCTGATCCTGATAATATCGCATCCACGGTTTTTTGCACACAGGCATATTGCCCTTTGTTTTGGCGAAATAATTTCATGTTTTTACAATTTGCAACGCCATATGTCCGCAATGTTTTAAAATTATCTAAATTAAAAACACGGCCGCCACAATAAACTTCTAATCGCTCTTTCGGCACCGCACGATGACCATTGGAAAGATAATGAAGAACCCCTAACGAACCCTCTTCAAAATGCAAGACAATAACCACTTGATCATGCTGGACCGACTTGCCGCTGACTTGCCCAACGGCGCTCACTTTGATATCAACAATGGAACTGCCCACCAAAAAACGCAACATATCAATCATGTGACAAACTTCACCGATAATGCGACCGCCGCCCACTGTTAAATTTTGCGTCCAGTGATCTGCGGGAATCGCGCCCGCATTCACCGTCATCAATAACACTTTAGATTCTGGCGTAGCAGATAATACCGCATGCATTTTTTCAACCAGTGGCGAAAAACGACGATTAAACCCGATCATTAAAAAAGGCGTTTTTCCTTGCTGCAGCAAATTATTATACGTGTTTTTAATCCGTTCAAGCTCGCCAGAGGCAATCGCTAACGGTTTTTCAACATACACGCGCTTGCCATGATTTAATGCTTGGCAAATCAACTCCGCATGCGAATCATGTTGCGTGGCAATCACAATTGTATTAATGGCTTCATCTTCCATGACCGCATTAACATTCGTTGCACTGTTTTTAATATTAAATTGTTTTGCCACTTGTCGCGCACTCACGCCGCCACTCGAGACAACACTATGCAATATAGCTCCCGCTTTTTTGAAGGCAGGAATCAATGTGCGGCTTGCATAATTACCCGCCCCAATAAAGCCGACAACGACTTGTTGCTCACTCGAATAAACAATCGGCGAATCGTCCGATCGCACCACAAAAGACTGTTTGTTTGATTTCGCATCTTGCGGATAATCAATCACAAGACCTAAAGGAGTGCTACTAGAATCTGTCAAGCATTCATAAGCGGAAACCGCTGCATTAATCGAAAAATGCGCTGAAATCAACGGCACAACATTCAGCCGTTTATCCGCCATCAAAGCCAACACCGCCTCAAAATTTCGTTGTGCCGTCCAACGCACAAAACCAATGGGATAATCGGCGCCACCTTCTTCATACGCCTTATCATAACGACCAGGACCATACGAACAAGATACTTGAAAGGTTAATTCCTTTTTATAAAAATCATCGCGAGATAACTCTAAACCCACGACACCGACCAAAATAATTCGCCCACGCTGACGAGACATTTGAGCCGCTTGATGCATTAAATCATTACTTTTGCTCGATGCCGTCACTAACACCGCGTCGATCCCTCGGCCGTGCGAAAATTCTAAGGCTAATTTAACAGGGTCGGGGTACAGGGTTAAATCAATCGTCTCCGCGCCAAATTGTTTTGCTAAAGCCAATTTAGATTTATCAAAATCAATGCCGACGACACGACACCCATTCGCACGCAACAACTGAACGACCAATAGCCCCAACAAACCCAAACCAAAAACAGCGATCGTTTCCCCCATCTCAGGCTGCGCTAAACGAACCCCCTGTAAAGCAATCGCACCAACCACACCAAACACGGCCTCATCATCAGAAACCGTCGCAGGAATATGCGCACAAAGATTTCGCGGCACGCAAACAATTTCCGCATGTGCGCCGTTCGACAAAACACGATCACCCCTATTAAAGTCATGTACGTCCGAACCCACGGCAATCACGCGTCCCACATTGCTATAACCCATGGGAATAGATTGAGATAACTTGCTATTCACTGCCTCTAATGTTGGCAAAATGCCATCTGTTTTTAATTTTGCTAATACTTGTTTGACTTTATCGGGCTGTTGTTTTGCTTTTGACAGCCAATTGGATTTTCCAAACGACACCAACATTCTTTCGGTTCCCGCTGAAATCAACGAACGCTGTGTTTCAATCAACACATGCCCCGGTTTACATTGCGGACAAGGAATATCAGCAACCTCTGTTTCGCCTGTTTTTAAACTCTGTAATATCTGTTTCATGTGACTATTGACATCTCCCGCATAATGAACAATCTTTGGTCAAAAACAATGGAACATATTACCAGAATCTATCCTTAAAACGCGAGTTTTGGATAAACTTAATAACGCGAGTTCCGGATAAGCGTTTTGCTGCAAATGCGCCATTTTTCGGCCATATTTCGTTATTTATCGCAAAATAAGCTCAATGTAGAATGACTACATCTTCACTTATTTTGCGATAAATGCCTCATCTGGCCAAATCTGGCGCATTTTCGCCCGAAACCTAAGCATTATATTAAACATTCCAGTCCTGGCAAAGCTTATCCGGAACTCGCGTTAATACTAAAATTTTTAATTGTTCAATTTTTGGACAGCGCCAGATTTGGCAATAGCATATTATCCTCAGCTCAGAGGGTGAGCGCGAACCGACATGCCAGTGGCATGTCGC
>JBBTCW010000031.1:0-1076 GCA_038043025.1 Pseudomonadota bacterium
GCTATTTTGATAAATTATTGGGGTTTTTGTTCAAATTTTAATGCGGGAGCCCTGGGGGATTGTCAATATATCTTGTCTGGAGATGCCCAAAAGGAGTACAATAAAGTGATAGATAAATTTCCAATCTAATTTTGTGATTTTGTTAAGTTGATTGAAATGGTTGATTGAAATGGTAATAAAAAGAGGTAATAAATGATGATTGCTGCATTTTGTATTGAGGGGTCTAAATCCGGCGGTGGAAGCTTTACAGAAATAAAAGCCGCCGTTAAATTAGCAGAAGCTAATTCTGCTCAGGTATTTGATAGCGTGGTATCACGGGCATCTATTCCATATGACATAAGAATTTTATCAACTTTACCAAAAGAAAAGTGGTCGTTGCTAGCTATGGCATATCTTGTTGATTTTGCTGGCGAAACATCAATAGATTGCATAGTTTCTACTTTGATTAAGCCAGTATTTGATGAAATGATTAGACGAGGAGAATTAACGACATTACCAGAATGGCTAACATCATTAACTTCACTTACTGTGGGGCAATTTATATCAGAACAAATTAAATTACATTTTAAAGGATCTCAGGTTGACTGGAAAGGCTTTTTGAAAGAACTACATAAAACTATGGGTCGTATTTCTGATGAAATGTCTGAAGATCACTTGTTGTCTTACCTTAGGATACATCCGGAAATTACACATGTATACGGTCTTATAGGCATTGCGCATTTAACTATGCTTGATACTTGCAAAGATACTACTATTGAACAAAAAAACGAAACATCACGTATATTACGATTAAACATAGATGGCAGAGAAGTGCACATCGAGTTATATGGAGGAATACATGGAACTATGGCACATTTTGAAGCCATGTGCGCATCCTGTGAAAAAGATGGTCTCGTAATACCGTCTCCAAGAGTAGAAACGGGTTTAGATATTACAAGTATTTTAAGATTGCTCTCTCTGGGTGATTCTATTCCGGCTCGGAAAATGTCCGTGCGAGAACGAGATAGTGCTGGTGAAGAAGAGTTAGAAAGACATGGTGAAGAAAAAATTGTTTTTGATTTAGATGCATGTGCTGA
>JBBTCW010000031.1:1176-21101 GCA_038043025.1 Pseudomonadota bacterium
ACTCCTCCATTGAAAGAAGAGTTTGAACGAGGAAAAGATCTACATGAGCAAAGACGTAGTGGTGAAGAAAAGTTAGAAAGACATGGTGAAGAAAAAATTGTTTTTGATTTAGATGCATGTGCTGAGAAGTTTGATTATTGGATGAAAAATTATACTCATGACGGCAGCGAAACGCACAGCCAAGAGTTGGTGGTTTGGTTATCTGCGGATTCCGGAGCCAGAGCAGTTCCGACATACGAAGATTTTGCAAGGTTAGCTGAAAAATTGAATACAATGGGTTATACAATACCAACTCCTCCATTGAAAGAAGAGTTTGAACGAGGAAAAGATCTACATGAGCAAAGACAAGAAAGAAGGATGGCTCCTAAACGTATGTAGGGCGTGACAGACACAAACTATTTGATTTTTATCACCTCTCTTAATAAAACCTTAATATTTGCGTGCTATAACTCCTCATGGCTAAAATAATTTTTTGGAGGATAAAATAGATGTTTGCACAACAACAAGAACAAAGTGAAGATCCGATGGTCACCTTAATGATGATTGTCAATAGCGGTTATGAAAGGTTTAGGGCACGAGAGCACCGATATTTACTTCAACTATGTACTCGTGAGAAATTAGAGGAATTAAAAGCAACCGTTCTCGAAAAACAAAAAAAATATTCTCGACGACAAGATTATGATGAGATGTTGAGGCAGATAGAGGCAATGTTGCCATCAGTGGTGCCATCAAAGAGAGGGAGCGCAGTTCCTTCAACGCCTCGCGAAACGTTCGGAGTGAATCAAGCAGCTTACGATACATTATGTAAAAAAATTCAAGTAGAATTTACAAGATTGAGAGCATTGTCGCAAGACTGTATGAGTATCGGCGCACATCAAAAAATAGTAAATATTGAGTCTGCGTTGGATCGCTTAGAGACACATTTGCGGACACATTTGCGCGAAAATATAAATGAGGAAACGATGCTTGATTACTGTCGTGTTGGCGGGATTTCTCTTGCTCAAAGGTTAGCTGAGCCTCGTTATTGTTCATTCTTCACTTGTATCAGCAAGGCGGATGATGCGCTGACGGGGGTTCGACAATTATCTGCGAATGAAACAAAGCCATTGCTGCAATAGTAAAACAACAGCAAATGTAGCCCGGATGAAATGTGCGAAGCACATGCAATCCGGGGAATTAATATTCCTGTATGGAGCTCAGCGAGATACAGGCTACGCTTGCTGGATGCCGTGGTCAAGCCACGGCATGACAAAACATTAATCGCATTGCCTTCGGGGATAAACATTGAGGATGTCAGGTTATCTCTCGCGTTGTTTCCGTGCATATTTCCCGGGGCGTTTTGCTTTATGATGACGACCCTCGTGTTTTTTAGACTCTGATCCTCTTGCATCCGATGTCCGGGATCCTCGTGATCCTGATCCCCATTCGCTTGAGTCTGATTTTTTCCAATGGGATCCTCTTGATTCTGAACGTTTTTCGTGGAATTTATGCTTTGGTTTTGAGCCGAATTTTTTTTGGCTGTGTGGGGAGGAGCGTCTGCCTTGACTTACTGGCTCGGGTTTAACAGAAGGATCGGGTTCGTAACCGGGAATGATTTTGCGTGGAATAGTTATTTTGAGTAATTGCTCGATTTTTTTAATCAATGCACGCTCATCGGCGCAGACTAACGAAATGGCTTCGCCTTCTTTGCCGGCACGGCCGGTTCGTCCAATGCGGTGAATATAATCTTCAGCTGCGCGAGGCAATTCAAAATTGATGACATGCGGTAAATTATCGATGTTCAAACCGCGTGATGCAACATCGGTTGCCACTAAGACGCGTACGGTTCCATTTTTGAAATGTTCTAACGCGCGTGTGCGTGCGCCTTGACTTTTGTCACCATGTATTGCAGTGGCTGTTAAACCATCTGTTTTTAATTGTTCGGCAAGACGACCGGCGCTATGTTTGGTGCGTGTAAACACTAATACTTGTTTCCAGTTGTTTGATCCAATTAAAAATGATAGCAATTCGCGTTTGCGTGTACGATCGACGGGATGAATAACCTGTGCGACGCTTTCAGCGGCGGTGTTTCGAGTCGCGACCTCGATCAGAGCGGGTGATTTTAATAAACTATTTGCGAGCTTTTTAATGTCTTCTGAAAATGTTGCAAAGAATAATAAGTTTTGTCGTTGTTTGGGTAAAAATGAAATAATGGCGCGAAGATCATGAATAAAGCCCATATCTAATATGCGATCGGCTTCGTCGAGTACTAAAATTTCTATGTGGGATAAGTCGACGGTTTTACGTCTCACGTGATCCAAAAGGCGCCCCGGTGTTGCAACCAAAATATCAACGCCGCGATGTAATTTTTGTATTTGGTTAACAATGTTAACTCCACCAAAAATGGTTGTAGATTTTAAATGAAGATGTTTGCCGTAATCGCGTACGCTTTCTTGAATCTGCGCAGCTAATTCGCGCGTCGGCGTTATAATCAGGGCACGAACGACGGGTTTGTTTTTATTTGATGATTGTTTACTTAAATGTTGTAAGAGTGGCAACGTAAAGGCAGCGGTTTTGCCAGTACCGGTTTGGGCGCCGGCCATGATATCGCGGCCTTCCAAAATAATAGGAATTGCTTGGCGTTGGATGGGGGTGGCTTTTGTATAACCGCGTTCGTACACTGCACGAACGAGCTCGGCCGATAGGCCTAACGTATCAAATGACATAGATTTCTCCTGGATCTGCCTAGCCCTAATTTAAAGAGCCGGTCCAGGCAAATGAATTATAATTTTTTACTATCGAGTGCAGACCGGAGAGCAACAAGATGAGAACAGTATAGCAGAAACCATTGTACTTGCCATTGTTTATTGCATGTGACAGGTAACAACCTCACCGGCGGCTTCGGCTGCTTGTGCTGGTTGCGCTGCTTGTGGAGCAGATGGTTTTTTTGAGGGAGTCGCCGGAGGAGGAGCAGGATTCCTAGCGCTTTGGTCAGGAGGAAGTGCCATGAAAGGAGAGCCAGCACCAAACATGAGTTCAAGTATCTCTTGTCTTGCGTCGGCAGGTGGGCGTGATGCTGCAACAGCTCTTTTTTTTTCCGCACGTCTCTTTTTTTCTTCTGCTTCTGCTTTTCTCCACTCACCAATTTCCTCTGGGGTCCGTACTTCTGTTACTGCTCCTGCGCTTGCTACTCTCATTCTCCACACAGCCGCTCTCCCTGCGGCTTCGACTGGCATTGAATGTTGTGGTTGGGGCAGTTCTCCAAAGCGCGGCATTTTTATTTCCCTCATTTATAAAGTGGTATGATTATCAGAAACTTACTGCATCATATAATCTATCATCAATTCAGTCAATTTTTTGGTTAGCGATCGCGAAGTCGAAAACTCATATAGACCAGTATTTTATACGGATGTTTTGTTTGCATTGCTGTTGTAAAGTGAACGGTTAGCTTTATGGTATAGGGTCATTTTGTTCAAAAATTTATCAAAAATTGCTTGGAGGTGGTGGGACAAAGTGCTATACTGCGACTTCATAACTGTTCACCGCAAAACAAATTGTGAGAAGGAGATACTGCGTGAAATCAAATTTACAGAATTTTTTCAATAAGTTGCAACAAGCCACTGTGGCGGTCTTTATCGGGTGCGTGATCATACCGGCCGCTTATGCAACGACAACGGGTCTTCCTTGGGAAACCCCATTGCAAAAGATATTGGATTCATTGACCGGTCCCGTGGCCAAAATTTTGGGGGTGATCGCGATTGTGATCGCCGGCTTTGGTATTGCTTTTGGTGAATCAGGCAGTGGTATGCGCCGCATCTTTCAAGTGATATTAGGTTTATCGATCGCCTTTACGGCATCGAGTTTGGTAGTGAGTTTATTTGGATTTTCGGGAGGCGTCGCATTTTAATGGCAACCCCCGGTTTTAGAATTCGATTACATAGCGCATTAGTTACGCCGATTTTATTGGCAGGTGCACCGCGCACGTTTGCGATTGTCAATGGGACGTTATGCGCGGCCTTTGTTTTGGGCCTGCAAGCGTTTTATACATTACCGTTTTTTATTGTGTTTCATCTGGTTGCTGTTTTTATGGCAAAGAAAGACCCGTTTTTTTTCGACGTGCTGTTACGACATTTTCATCAAAAAAAATATTATAACGTTTAAAGAATAATACATATGTTCAATCTTGCAGAGTATCGTAAATCGCCTGATCGTTTGGCGGATCTGTTGCCTTGGGCGGCATTGATTGAATCGGGTATTGTTTTAAACAAAGATGGTTCGTTTCAGCGAACGTTGCAATTTCGTGGACCGGATTTAGAGTCGGCAACTGAATCACAATTGGTCTCGGCGATGGCGCGCTTAAATAATGCATTAAAACGATTGGGTTCGGGTTGGGCAATGTATGTTGAAGCGAGTCGTAAACCCTATTTATCTTATCCTGAAGAATCGCATTTTCCGGATCCCGTGAGTTTGTTGATCGATGCGGAACGTCGAGAGCAGTTTGCAAGTGATAATGGTAATTTCGAAAGCCAATATTATTTAACATTTCAATATATGTCGCCGGCTGAATCCAAATCACGCTGGTCAAGCTTTTTAATATCTGCTGCAAATGATTCCAAAGAAGATTCGCAAAAGAGCTTAGAATTTTTTGTAGCGAATACTGATCGATTACGCGATATTTTAAAAGACTTTATGTTCGAATCAGAATTTTTAAATGATAGTGATACATTAACCTATTTGCATGATACGATTTCGATAAAACATCATGTGGTTAAATCGCCCGAAATCCCCATGTATTTAGATGCGTTTTTAGCAGACACGCCGCTCGTGGGTGGCATTGCACCTAAATTAGGTCATCAATATATTAAAACTGTTTCGATTTTAGGGTTTCCTGCATCTACGACGCCGGCGCTTTTGGATCAGCTTAATCAATTGCCGATTTGTTATCGATGGATGACGCGATTTATTCCACTGGATAAGGTGGATGGCGAGGCGCAATTAAAAAAATATAAGCGTCGTTGGTTTGCAAAACGCAAAGGTATTTTTAATTTGGTTCAGGAAATTTTTACGAAATCTGAAAGCCAATTGCTGGATACCGCGTCAATGGAAAAAGCACAAGACGCCGATGTGGCATTGCGTGAACTCTCGGAAGATTATGTGGCGTATGGTTATTACACGGCAACGGTGACCGTGATGGATGCAAGCGAAGAGCGAGCCACTGAAATGTTGCGCGAAGTTGAGCGCGTGATTAACGGTTTGGGCTTTACGACCATTGCTGAAACGTTTAATGCGGTTGAAGCGTGGTTATCGTCGTTGCCCGGACAAGCCTATGCTAATGTACGCACGCCTTTATTGCATACTTTAAATTTGGCGCATTTAATTCCGTTTTCAGCGGTGTGGCCGGGGTTGCCGCGTGATGCGCATTTAGATGCAGCGCCACTCATGTATGTGCATACGCAAGGTCGTACGCCATTTCGTTTGGTGAATCATATTGGCGATGTCGGGCATCAAATGATCGTCGGACCAACCGGCGCGGGTAAGTCGGTATTGATGACATTGATGGCGTTACAGTTTCGTCGTTATAAAGATGCGCAGATATTTATCTTTGATAAGGGCGGAAGTTTTTTAGCCGCGACACGCGGGGTGGGCGGTGGTTATTATGAATTGGGGAAGGAAAAAAATGGGTTAACCTTTCAGCCATTAGCAAAAATTGATAACGAAGCGGAGTGCATTTGGGCAGCCGAGTGGGTTCAAGGTCTATTGATCAATGAAAATGTACCGGTGACGCCCGCGATTAAACAAGCGGTGTGGGAAGGATTAATGGCATTATCACGTGCGCCAAAAAATCAACGCACATTGACGGGCTTGTTAGCGCTTATTCAACATAATGAAATTCGTCAGGCATTATCGACTTATACATTAGCGGGGCCATTTGGACATTTGTTGGATGCTGATCATGAACGCGTTTGCGATGAACATTGGCAATGTTACGAGATGGAAGAGCTGATGAACATGCCGAGTATCGTCGCGTCTATTTTGACATATTTGTTTCATCGATTAGAACAACATTTTACGGGGGTTGCAACACTATTAGTGCTTGATGAGGCTTGGTTATTTTTAGACAATCCGTTATTTTCATCACGCATTCGGGATTGGTTGAAGAGTTTACGAAAACGCAATGTCAGTGTTATTTTTGCGACACAATCGGTTGAAGATGCATTATCATCCTCCATTGCTCCTGTATTATTAGAGTCTTGCGCATCACGTATTTTATTGCCCAATGATCGTGTCTTAGAACCTCGCATTCGTGAGTCGTATGAAAAATTAGGTTTGAACGAAAAACAATTGCAGATTTTGGCAACGGCTGTGCCAAAACGACAATATTATTATCAATCGCGTTTAGGTAATCGATTGTTTGACGTGGAACTGGGTCCGATTGAATTAGCATTCTGCGCGGCCAGTCGACCGGAGGATCAAGCGCTGGTTAAAAATTTATTTGAAACCTACGGTAAAGATGGATTTTTAAAACAGTATTTTGCCGTCAATCAGTTACAATGGGCATGGGATTTTATTTTGAAAGCAAAAAATGGTGTTAAATATGAAAAAGTGGTTTAAAAAAGAAAATCGTTATTATGGCGATAATCAAACGCCAGAAACGCCGTATCAACGCGCCAAAGATGAATGGGATAATCGTATGGGTGTTGCCCGTGTGCAAGCAAAAAATTGGCGTTTTATCGCATTGTTATCCATTGTTGTCGCATTGCTGTCATTGGTCATGTTGGCCGTGAGTTTGTCGATGAATCAAAATGTCGTGTATGTTGCGCAAGTAACGACAGCGGGGCGGGTGGTGAATGTGTCACCCTTGCAGGTGCCGTATCAGCCCACCGAAGCACAAGAAGAATACTTTGTGACACAATTTGTGAAGCTTGTTCGTGAAATACCGATGGATCCTGTGGTGGCCAAGAAAAACTGGATGGACGCATACAACTTTTTAACGGAACGTTCCTCTAAACAATTGAACGACTATTTTCAGAAAAATAATCCCGTTGATTCATTAGGGAAACAAACGATCAGCGTTGAAATCACCGATATCAATCCCATTAGCGCCGAGACCTATCAAGTGGATTGGACAGAAACATCGGTCGATTCGGAAGGAAAAGCGGGAGCGCCAGCAAACTTTAGTGGCACATTTTCTTTGGTGGTGCAGCAGCCCACGTCTCAAAAAACAATTTTAGTCAATCCATTGGGGATTTATATTACTAATTTTCATATTTCAATACGGGAACTAGCATGAAAAAATTAATAGCGATTTTAATAATATCAACAACGGGACTCTACGGTTGCGCAACCCATTCATCATCGGATATTGCGGCGCCGAAGTCTTATACGCCGGCAGTGCAAACGACGCCGCAGTCAGGTGCTTCGCAAACAAATGTTTCGTCAGAGTCGCTGGTGACATCGCCGGCGGCATTTTTAGCGCAGCAAAAAACATCTGATTTTAAAGCTCAAAAGACGTTAACCGGCATAGCGGCGGTTGAAGCGGCAAACAAAAAAGCACTCAAACAGCCGGATTCCAATGCGTATCAAAATGGCATTATGACTTATGATTTTGTGCCAGGTGCGTTATATAAAATTTATTGTGCGCCGTTAAATGTAACGGATATCCAGTTACAACCCGGCGAAACACTCGTGTCGGTTGCGGCGGGCGATACATTGCGTTGGCAAGTATCAAAAACCTATAGTGGCAGTGGCGAAGCGCGTCGCGAGCATTTAATGGTAAAGCCGACAGACAGTAACATACAAGATAGTGTTGTGGTGACCACGAGTCAACATGCCTATCATTTAATGATGTACTCGACGAACAGTGTTTATATGGCAACGGTTCGGTGGCGTTATCCGGGTGAAACCGATTTGGCGCAGAATTTTGGTGAGGAGGGCGATGTGGCATCAAATAATGTCATGGGTGCCGGCGGAGTGAATGTGAGCCAAATGGATTTTAACTATCGCGCGGATATCCTAGAAGGTTCACGGCCGGATTGGGTGCCCACGATGATATTTAATGATGGTCATAAAACTTATATTCAATTGCCGGACAATGTGCAAGATTCACCAACATTATTTGTCGGTAGCGATGCGACCGGCGGCGAACAGGTGGTGAATTATCGTATTGTGGGTAATTATTATATCGTTGATCGTGTCATTTATTATGCGCAATTGCGATCCGGTCAAACGAACTCAACAACTATTCAAATCAGTTATGGTGATAACTCGAATGCAAGATAAAAAACAAGAGTCGATATTAAAAACAACGATACCTCAGACGACGCATATTAATAGGGTGCTAGTTTCAGTGATTGTTGCGGTGGCGGTGTTACTGGTTGCTGTTGCCATTGTCAGTGCGTTGAGTCGTTCGCCACAGAAGACGACAAACACGCGCCCCACGACGCAGAATTTAACGACGGCCGTCAGCGAAGTGGTGACGGCGTTGCCACAAAATTATCAGGACGTTGATAAAATAAAACAATATCAGCCCAACGATAAGACGGCAAAAATTTCGCCCGAAGTGCAACAAGAAATGGCTATATTGCACCAACAGCAACAGGCATTAGAACAACGTCTTGCCGAGCTGAGTGCGCGCTCGCCCAGTTCTGCTCAGGACGATGAAAAAATGCAGCAAGCGAAAAATAGTGGATTATTTTTTCCGGGGAGTGCGCCGCCGACACCGGAATATCATTATACGCCGGATTCGTCGAACAATGCGTCGACCGATAAAAATAATAATACGGATAAAACCGATTCCGGTTTTCATAATACACCCTATAGTCAACAAAATATGCAATCACAAAAAATCGATTTTTTGAAAGCCGATGAAAAAGATAGCAGCATTTATGATCCGCATAGTTTGCAAAAACCAGCATCACCTTATGAAGTACAAGCGGGAACATTATTGCCCGCCGAATTGATTACGGGTGTCAATACATCATTGCCGGGCGATGTGGTTGCTCAAATTAAAGAGAATATTTATGATTCGGTGACCGGGCGTTTTTTGTTAATCCCAAAAGGATCTAAGCTGTTGGGTCAATATGATTCGCAAGTCTCTTATGGACAAGAACGAACCTTGTTAGCGTTTACACGCATTATTCGTCCCGATGGTTCATCCATATTGCTGAACAAATTATCGGGCGCTGATATGATGGGGCAATCGGGCATTGAAGGCGATGTCAATAATCATTGGATGCGCGTGATTGGGGCAGCGACCTTGTCAACGATTTTAAGTATGGGAACCGGAGTTGCAGCTGATAATGTAGCGAATCAGAATTCACTCTATCCGAATACGGCACAAAAAGCAGCTTTAGGTGCGGCGGATAGTATTTCGCAAACGGGAGAAGATTTGACGAATAATGCGATGAATATTCAGCCGACCATTACGATTCCAGCCGGTTATGAATTCAATGTGATTGTCAATAAAGATATTATATTGGCACCGTATCAGCAGGAAAATATGTTATGAAAAAATATCACCATCGTTTTTTTGATGCGTTTGTGCTCCAAGTATTTCTCTGGAGTGCGAGATTGATGGTAGTCGGTTTTTTATGTGAGCCATCGGCATGGGCATTTTCATTTTTTTCACATTCTCAGCCACCGACCAATCCGCGAGGAAGCTCCTATATGCAAGTTGCGCCGGATGAGACATTGCAAACCAGTCCAGATACGTTAAAACAAGTTAAGGATTTTTTTGATCATGCAAGTTATAAAGATTTTGAATCTTATGATCATGAGATATTATTTACAATCCCGAGCAAATAATTTTTATGATTGACCCAGGAGCCATTACATTTGCCCAGACGATGTTTTTAGATAATATCACGTCGGTGTTGGGCGTGGTATCGGGTTATGCGTTGAATCTGTTATATATTTTTGCCGCGATAGAAATTGTTATTTTTGGGTTATTATGGGCTTTTGGTCAGTCAGGCTGGGAACGATTCTTTTTCAAAGTTTTAAAAATCGGATTGATCTTTTTTATTATTCAAAATTATAGTTATCTTGCTGATGTGATTGTGCGAAGTTTGGTGCAAGTGGGCGGCGCCGTCGCGCACACTAAAGAATTGGAATCCTTTATCTTTAATCCCGCAAAACTGTGGCAATATGGCTATAACGAAGGCGTGATGCTATTAAAATTATCGGCAACGGGCAGCAATATAGGATTGCCGCTATTATATATTATGTTGGGCACAGGTATTTTGATGGTATTTGGTTTATTGGGGATTCAGGTGGTGTTGCAGCTGTCTGGTTTTTATTTGGTGGCGATGACGTCGTTGCTGTTTATTCCTTTTGGAACCTTTATGCCAGCGCAAGGCATGTTCAATCAATCCGTGCAATCCGTATTAAAAGCGGCGGTGCGTGTGATGGTGATTATTGTGGTGATCGGCGTGGCGGTAACCGTTTGGAACAGTTTTGGTTTAACGAGTATTGCGCCGGATCATTTACCGACACCCTTTAATATCAATCAGCCATTGGGTTTATTTTTTACGGGATTATTATTTTTATATTTGGCGATTCGCTTACCTAAAATGGCGGCAGAAAGCGTTGGATCTATTAGCATGCGGTTGACCGAAGGTCATATGTCCACTCAAACAGTTGTTTATCCAGCAGGAGCGAGTGCAGTGCAGAGTGCTGCATCCGCGCCGTTGGGTGAAATGCAAGCGGCTACAACGATTAATGGCGGCAATCCTGGATTTGCGATGAGCAGCGGCATGATGGCTTCTGGAATGGCGACCCATTTAGCTTCGGCAACACCGATGACTGTTTCTGTTGGATCTGGCTCGATGCGAAGTGGTGGATCGGGTGACTTAAAATTGTCACAAGCTAGCGAATTATATAAAAGTATTAGTGATCAGACGATGAAGAAATTGGAGAAGACGTTGATTAGGGTGTTAGATAAAAAGGGTTGACAACGTGTTTATAGCGAGGAAAACATGCGGTACAAGATATTATGGATAATATTGATTTTGCTTGCAGTAATTGCTGTCACTGCTTTAATTTTAAAAGAATTAGGCTATTCGATTGTATATCAAGGATCGGCGAGCATGGCGAAAGGATTTTATTGGGTGTCGCCCATAGGGCAACTCAATAAGGGCGATATTGTGGTGTTTAATCCGCCAGAAGCGACGGCGAAATTTTTGTGGAAACGACATTGGTTACCCGAAGGTGCTTCAATGATGAAGCATGTGGAAGCGGTGCCGGGTGATATGGTTTGTAAATCGAAAGGGGCGATTTGGATTAATGAAAAACGGTTTGCCCAGGTGTATCGATTTTATAAATTAGGAAAACGATTACCCAGTTTATCATTTTGTGAAAAATTGGGAGCGGATGAATATTTATTAATGAGCACGGATATTGCTCGTTCGTTTGATGGGCGTTATTTTGGCCCGGTGAAGAAGGGTGATATTAAGGGGAAGGCTAAATTACTCATATGAACAGCAGAATAAAAACAGAAAATCGTCATTTCGATATGTTGATGACGGCATTTGGCGAGCAGATTATGGGTTTGCTGGAAGATCCTGACGTGATTGAAATTATTGTAAATGCCGATGGTAAACTATGGACAGAAACTTTAACAAAGGGGAAATATTTTACCCATATTATTTTACCTGCCGCACAAACCGCTAATGTGATCAAACTCGTTGCCGCATCACAGCAAATGGTTGCGGATTATGATCATCCTGAAGTGTCTTGCGAATTACCCAAAAATGGTGCGCGTTTTCAGGGATGGTTGCCTCCCGTTGTTGACGCGCCAACTTTTACGATTCGTAAAAGGGCAATTCGTATATTTACGTTAGAAGATTACATTGATGCGGGCAGTATCTCTCTTGCCCAAGCAGAATTATTAAAGCAAGCCGTGCATCTGCGTAAAAACATTATGATTGCGGGTGGTACGGCGTCGGGTAAAACGACTTTTGCGAATGCGTTGTTGCATGAACTCAAAGATAGCACAGAGCGCGTGATCGTGTTGGAAGATTTGCCGGAATTGCAGATTCAGGTCGAAGATCATGTGAAGTTGCGTACGACGTCAACAAAATCGATGCGTGATTTGGTGAAAGGCATTTTACGTATGCGACCAGATCGCATCATCATCGGCGAAGTGCGTGACGGGGCGGCATTAGAATTATTAAAAGCGTGGAATACCGGTCATCCCGGCGGCGTTTGTACCATTCATGCGAACGATGCAGAATCAACGTTGTCACGTCTCGAAGATCTTGTACAAGAAGCGGTCAGTGTTGTTCCTAAACGATTGATTCGAGAAGCGATCGATATTATTGTTTTTATGAAGCGAGATGAGCATGGGCATTATCAGATCGATAGCATTCACCGATATGATAAGCAATTCGACGGCCAGTACCGATTAATTCCAGCGTGATGATTTAGCTCATCCACTCAACCACCACTTTTTTACCCGAAAACGCTAAACCTGCTTTAATGATTTTTGTGATGCCGGCTTGTTTTAATTCGGCTTCGTAGTGGCGTTTTTCAATTTGTTGCAACGCTTCGTGGGCAGAGGCTTTTAATTCTTCGCCTTCTTTTGCCACTTTGAATTCTAAAATTAAACTGACGGCTTGAGCGTTCGTTAAATCTTTCGGAATAATCATCACATCATATCGGCCATAGCCACTCTCGCGATTGGATTTGATCGTATGTGTTTTCATCGTGCTCGATATGATTCCCAACACCAAACCATGATAAAATTTCTCCGGGTTTTTGCCCGACACATCAAAAACACTGATCGTTTCAACTAAGTATTTTTTTAACATCTCAGCGAAATCTTCCATATTGCCTTTGAGTAAGGTGCCGATGAAATAATCGTATTGATCGTAACCAATGCGTCCACTGATCCACTCTTTGACCAACTCACTATAAATCATGCCCACTTCATAATTCGGCGGCAACAATGAACATTTTAAGTTAGAGCCGCTCGGTTCACAGAAAAGCGCTTTCAGATAACCACTCGACAATAACAAACTCCAAAGCGCACCGGGATTTTCAGCAAAATGGGTAAAAGCAACGTATTCGTCAACAATGGTTTCGATGGACTGACCCCTCACCAGTGATTCGAGTTTGAATTTTGTATCAGTATCTGCCTGCGCCAACAAACTTTTAATCAATGCGTTGTCACTGGTGTTGAGCCAATAGGGTTTAAGTTTGCCACCATCGTTTAAACAATTGACCACCGACCACGGATTATAAACAATTGTTTGACCGAACAAATATCCGTTATACCATTTTTTGATTTCATCGGCGTGCGACATCAAATCTGCTTGCACTAACAGTGCACTCATTTCGTCTTCGGTAAAACCAAAATATTGGCCATAACGTTCGTCTAAAACCGAATAAACTTTAAGGTTATTTAATCCCGAAAACAAACTCTCTTTGGCAATGCGCAAGATACCGGTAATCACCGCTTTTTCAAGGTAAGGATTGGTTTTGAGCGCGGCGCCAAACATACCGCGCATGAAATTGATCATCTCGTCATAATAACCATGCAAATAACTACTTTGAATGGGAGTGTCATATTCGTCAATTAATAACCACGGTTTAACATTATAGTGTTGATAGAGACAGGTACAAAGAATCTGTAATGAATTTTGCAGTTGAGATCTATCTGCTTGTCTCGTCATAATCAGTTGATATAACTGCCGTTGATTATTGGATAATCTATCACTCAACGCTAAATAATTGTGTTCATCATAAATGCTTATAATCAATTCTCTCATTTTGTTATAAGCTGTTACAAAATCAGTGTCTTTAATATCTTTGAAACTAATAAAAATAACCGGATATTTTCCCTGGTATTTTAAATAGCCGCCATCATTAATCTGGCCAATTTTTAAATGATTAAACAATTCCGTGGTTTTTTGCCCATGAACTTCGGCTGCTAAAAAATGTTGTAACATCGATAAATTTAACGTTTTGCCAAAACGACGAGGGCGGGTGATTAATGCGATTTCTGTCGTATGATCATCCATCACATCTTTGACAAACAAACTCTTATCAACAAAATCCAGTTTGTTGTCTAAAATCTTGCGGAAATTGTCATAACCAACGGGTAATTTAATCATATTCTCAGCATCCAATTCAAAAGAAGTATGTCAACCCGATCGTTAGCATCTGCATGGTTGGGATATTGTCATCAGCACTTGCTAGCACATTCCCTTGAACGGTTCCTTCCCAATTGGGTGTAAACGCATAACCCAGTCCAGCCCCCAGCAATATCGCACCGCCTGTGTAATTACCAGCACCCGCTGGGTTGCCACCATTTTTACCTTTTAAATTATGCGATACGATGGCGCCACCGACTTTAGCAAATGCTTCAAAACCATTATCAAAGGGGATTGCACCTTTAATTGCGGCGACGCCAGCATAGTTGCTGGAGCCTTCTGCATTACCAAAATCTTCTGTCGGATAGCGATAAATACCCGCTTCGACAGCAATGGTGGGGTTAAATTTATAACCGATGCTCATATTCAATCCTAAACCAGTATTTTCGGTTTTGGTTGAACCTGCGGGTTCTTCTGCAACGCGCCCCCAACCGATATTGCCTTCGCCATAAGCTCCTGAAGATTGAGACATATCAGCAAATATTATGCCACTCATCAAAAATGCGATAAATCCTGCTGTGCCTACAAGAGTGATTTTTTTCAACATACAAAGCCTCTTAATCAACGCTTTAAAAGGATATTATATACAAAATGTGCAATAGCACAAGTTGACTACAATTTTTCCTCATACTCGAAATGATTATTTTTTAACCATCAAGTTTGTTCAATTTTCTTTATATTTGAGTGTTTCAAAAATAATTTTCCAATGCTATGCTATAATTTGATGACATGGAAAGTCGGTTAGCATAGGGACGAAGTATGGCAAAGAATAGAATAGCGGCATGTTATTTTCCGACAACGACGTTGTTTTTGGATGACGGCGTTAACTTTTTGAAGGATTTGTCATTACAGCTAGATGAAACTTTGGCGTATCGTCTTTTTTATGAGCCCTATAAAGCACTGCGTTTCTTAAAAGATAATTATCATCCTTATGTCAATCCTCGGCAATGGTTATCTGATTTAAAAAGTCGAGGGGATTTGGGTGATTTAGAAAAAGATGAGTTTACGCATAGTTTTGTCGATATCGATGTCTTTTCGATTCATAAGATGATGTATATTCCCGATCGGTTTGCCGAAATTTCAGTCGCTGTCATCGATTATGCAATGCCTGCCATGAACGGGTTGGAATTTTGTGCGGCGACGTCCGATTTGCCCATGAAGAAAATTATATTGACGGGGCAAGCCGGTCATTCAACGGCTGTTCGAGCATTTAACGAAAAATTGATTGATCGTTTCATTATGAAAGGGGAGTATGGATTTTTAAAAACGTTGCGTGAAGCCATTCATAATTTGCAACGTGATTATTTTAGCGATCTTTCAGAGGTTATTATTAAAGACTTAGAAGCCAATCCGCGCAGTTGTTTAAGCGACCCTATTTTCTTAGATTTTTTTGATAAATTCAAAACAGATAATCACATCATTGAATATTACTTGGTTAAAGAATCGGGTTGTTTTTTAATGTTAGATGAAAAGCATAAGATGCGCTGGTTAATTGTGAAGGCCGAGGCAGATATGAAAGAGTTTGCTGAAATTGCCGAAGGTAATGATGCTTCACGGCCCGTTGTCACCTCCTTAAAACAACGCGAAAAATTATTATTTTTATTTACAAAAGAAGATGAAGTGGGTGTTTCAGTGGATAAATGGAAAGATTACCTGTTTCCCGCTAAAAAATTGGCGGGTAAGTTTAATGATTATTATTACGCCGTTATCGATGGCCAGAGCAAATATGATGTCTACCCTGATAAAGTCGTTTCCTATGAAGATTATCTTAAAAAGCTGTAACTATTCAGCACAATCAAGGAACGTCCATAGTATCCAGAGGTGAACGATGAACTTTGAAAAATTAACCAGTAAATTCCAAATGGCGCTTGCCGAGGCGCAGTCATTAGCGTTGGGGCGCGATAATCCTACGATTGAATCGATTCATCTGATGAAGACATTGATCGATCAAGAGGGTGGGACGGTTCGACCGTTGTTAACGCAAGCGAATGTCAATATTCCACAATTGCGTAGCAAGCTCGATGATGCGCTCGATCGTTTGCCCATTGCGCAAGGGTTGGGAGGTGATATTCATGTGTCGCCGGAATTGAATCAATTGCTCAACCTCATGGATAAGTTCGCACAAAAACGCGGCGATCAATATATTTCCAGTGAATTATTTGTGTTGGCCGTGTTGGAAGATGGGACAGAATTAGCGCGATTGTTAAAAGCGGCAGGCGCAACACAATCGGCGGTTGAAGCAGCCATTAAAAATATGCGCGGTGGCCAAAAAGTGGATGATCAGAATGCAGAAGAACATCGGCAGGCATTAGAGAAATATACCATCGATTTGACGGCACGCGCAGAGCAAGGCAAGTTAGATCCAGTGATTGGGCGTGATGATATTATTCGTCGTGTGATCCAGGTGTTGTCACGTCGCACTAAGAATAATCCGGTGTTGATTGGTGAGCCTGGCGTGGGTAAAACTGCAATCGTGGAAGGATTAGCCCAGCGTATTGTCAATGGCGAAGTGCCTGAAGGATTAAAAAATAAGCGCGTATTAGCCTTGGATATGGGATCATTAATTGCAGGGACAAAATTTCGTGGTGAATTTGAAGAACGCTTAAAGGCGGTATTAAAAGAATTAGGGCAGCAAGAAGGACAAATCATTTTATTTATTGATGAAATTCATATGATGGTGGGAGCGGGTAAAGCGGAAGGGTCAATGGATGCAGGCAATATGTTAAAGCCTGCGTTGGCACGTGGCGAATTGCATTGTGTGGGCGCCACGACCTTAAATGAGTATCGGCAATATTTAGAAAAAGATGCAGCACTTGAGCGACGTTTTCAAAAAGTGTTAGTCGATGAACCAACTATTGAAGATACCATTGCCATTTTGCGCGGATTAAAAGAGCGTTATGAATTGCATCATGGTGTGGAAATTACGGACCCAGCGATTGTGGCGGCAGCGATGTTGTCGCAGCGTTATATTACGGATCGTAATCTTCCCGATAAAGCGATTGATTTAATTGATGAGGCGGGTAGTCGTATTCGCATGGAAATTGATTCAAAACCTGAAAGCATGGATCGACTTGAACGACGGTTGATTCAATTTAAGATTGAGCGCGAGGCATTAAAAAAAGAAAAAGATGAAGCATCGAAAAAACGCTTAAAAGAATTAGACGCGGACATCAAAGAGACCGAAAAAAAATTCAGTGATATGGAAGAAATTTGGAAAGGCGAAAAAGCAGCGTTACAAGGTTCGCAATATATCAAAGAAAAACTCGATCGTGCGCGCGTCGAATTAGAAACTGCGCATCGCGCCGGTGATTTAGGGCGCATGTCCGAACTGCAATATGGCCGTATTCCCGAATTAGAAAAACAGTTAGCCGCAGCAGAAAAGACCAAACAGAAAGAAACGACCTTGTTACGTAATCGCGTAACCGAAGAAGAAATTGCTGAGGTCGTATCGCGTTGGACGCATATTCCGGTGTCGAAAATGTTGGAAGGTGAAAAAGAAAAGCTGCTAACTATGGAGGATTTTTTACATCAACGCGTGATTGGACAGAATGAAGCAGTGGCCGTTGTTTCGAATGCGGTTCGCCGTTCGCGTGCGGGGTTAAGTGATGCCGGGCGTCCGATTGGATCGTTTTTATTTTTAGGACCAACGGGCGTGGGTAAAACCGAGTTATGTAAAGCGTTGACGGGGTTTTTATTTGATACGGATGAGGCGATGGTGCGCATTGATATGTCGGAATTTATGGAAAAACATTCAGTCGCGCGACTGATTGGCGCGCCGCCGGGCTATGTGGGTTACGAAGAGGGCGGTTATTTAACGGAGGCTGTTCGTCGTCGGCCGTATTCATTGATTTTGTTAGATGAAATTGAAAAAGCGCATCCGGATGTGTTTAATATATTATTACAAGTGTTAGATGATGGTCGTTTGACAGACGGACAAGGGCGTACCGTGGATTTTCGTAATACCGTTATTGTGATGACATCGAATTTGGGTTCGCAGTTGATTCAAGAAATGAGCGAACAAGGCTATGACAAAATGAAGTCGGCGGTGATGGATCTTGTTGAAAAAGAATTAAAACCGGAATTTATCAATCGCATCGATGAAATTGTTGTGTTTCATAGTTTAACGCAGGCACAAATTCAAAAAATTGCGTTGATCCAAATTGAATTGTTGAAACAGCGATTAGCGGCCAAAGAGATACAATTAAAGTGGGATGAAAAAGTGCTTGAATATTTAGCCGAAGTGGGGTTTGATCCCGTGTATGGCGCGAGACCGCTCAAACGAATTATTCAGCAACGCTTAGAAAACCCTTTAGCGAATGAGATTTTAGGGGTAAACTTCGGTTCAGGTGATGTGATTAATGTCACACACGGGAAGAATGGTTTAAAATTTTCCAAGAAATAATATGAGGAGACAGAAATGATCAAGTACCAACATGTTCTAGTTGCTTCCGATTTGACCGATGGTTCAGATATTGTCATAAAAAAAGCAGAAGAGTTAGCGAAACAGATGGGTTCGCATTTAAGTTTATTACATGTTGTTGAGCCGTTACCGGGTTATGGTTATGCGTTTGTGGGTTCAGCCGAAATCGAATTGCAGTTGGTCGAAGAAGCAAAACGCCAGTTAGCAAAACTAGGCAAGCAATTAAATGTCAAAGAAGGCGATCAATATGTTGAAATCGGTCCAACGAAAATAGAGATTACGCGCGTCGCCGAAGAAATTGGAGTCGATTTAATTATTGTGGGTAGTCATGGCCGACATGGGTTGTCAAACTTATTAGGCTCGACCGCCAACGCCGTGGTTCACAATGCAAATTGTGATGTGTTGACGATTAGACTTAAATAATGCGAATAACGCGAGTTCAGGGCTGCATTGGCCTTTCTGGGTTCATTTGGATTTCTTGTAGATCTTGGATCTCTGCTATGTTTAGAGGGTTGATCTCAGGATCTCGTTGCTGTTTCGTGAAAAATGAACGGCAACTTTGCCACCAGGATCCAGTATTTCTTGTTGGTTGAACGGTTTCTTTTACCTCTTGATATGCTTCTGGTGTCGTATATTTACGCCACATCGGAAAAACAGAGAGCGCGGCTAATGTCATGCTAATGGTGGTGCCCATAATGACACCGACAATGTTTAAATCTTCTGTAAAAGCGAGGAGATAACTTAACGCCAGACCGCTGCCTAAAGACAATATGGATAATAGAGTGGGGGTAATATTTTGGTTTGAAACCCGTAGTACTTGTATTTGACCATAACGAAATACATCAGCAATAATAGTGCCGGCGGCTAACGGCAGGATTTGTCTTGCGGTCGCCAAGATGGCGGGATGCACATCTTCCGGCGTCAGAATCGCACCTAACCATTCGGGATGACAGGCTAACAGGATGGTTGGAATAGCAACGAGAGACGCACTGGTGATTAACCCATAGCGAGCGACTCGACTGGCATACGTAAAATCCTCTGCACCGACGGCGCGACCGACTTCTTGACTAATACTTTGACCAAATGCAAAGCTGGGAATAATAGCAAAAAATTGCAATTGCGAGGTAAAGGCTTGCGCAGATAGGGCATTTGTCCCCAGCCATGCAGCAAATGTATTGAGGACTTGCCAGATGATGAGTTCGCTGCTGATTTGTAATGTTATGGGTAAGCCGACGGTTATCATCTCACGCAGAGTGCTGAGCAATTTACGATTAAAATTATCCAATGCATAGAATTTTAGCGGACGATATTCCGGGTGTAATCCCCTAAATTCCCGCCAAAATTAGGCACTATGAGCCACTAAGGCTAAAAGTTCA
>JBBTCW010000032.1:0-6672 GCA_038043025.1 Pseudomonadota bacterium
ACGCTTCACTGTTATGACTCATGCGAACAAGCTGGTCTCAGCTCAGAGGACGCAAAGCGTTCATCTGATTCTAAATAATTCATCATTACTTCTGGTAAATGCCATTCTAACAATGAATACCAGCTTACCTCTGAGCTGAGAATTGCAAGATATGGCCATCCATGGCCAGTCGTTCGCGCGACTGCGACATGCCACTGGCATGTCGGTTCGCGCTCACCCTCTGAGCTGAGGATTGTAAGAGCTGAGTTATTCTATATTTTGCACTTGCTCCCGCATCTGCTCGATTAACACTTTTAATTCGACTGCCGCCCGCGAGGTCAGTTCATGACAGGATTTGGAACCCAGTGTATTCACTTCACGATTTAACTCTTGCATCAAAAAATCCAACCGGCGACCCATAATTTCATCGTTAGATAATACGCGCGCTACTTCTGCTACATGCGTCTGAATACGATTAATTTCTTCGGCGACATCCAAACGCTGCGCTAACATCACCATTTCCTGTTCCAAACGCGCTGGATCGACGCTCACTTTCATTTCTTCAAAACGACCTAAAATCATGTCGCCATGTTTTTTGATAATCGCTGGCATTTCTTGTTCGACTTGCGCCACGTGCTGTGAAACCAACGCCAATCGATTCTCAATATATTCTTTTAGCCCCACACCCTCTCGGGCTCTCGTGGAATTGAACTGCTCAAGCACTTGTTCAAACAATTGAATCGCATATTCATGTAATTTCTTTTTATCCACTTCCAACGCTTCCACAACCCCCGGCCAACGCAAAATATCCGACACAGTCGGCTGCTTCGCCTGCACAAAAACCTTTTGAATCGATTGTGTCATCACTAATAACTCATTCATCACATTTATATTTACCTGCATCGCCGCATTGCCTGCGATGGGTGCCTGATAACAGGCTGAACATTCCACACGGCCACGCGATATTTGTTGTTTGATTTTTTCACGCAACACCGGCTCCAATTCGTGAAAAACCTCCGGCAAGCGAAAACACATATCCAGGTAACGACCATTGACCGCTTTGATTTCCCAAACGACCGTACCCCATTCACCTTCATTTTGCATCCTTGCAAACCCTGTCATACTCCTCACCATCACTTCACCTCTTTATGTTTCATAGCTCTGAGCTGGTATAACCCACTCACAGCCTGTCTTATAGCAGCTCAGAGCTGCGTGCAAAAAAATATTGATTAATGCATCGTTTTGTACAAGAATAGCTCCCCTTATTCATTGCTTTCGGAGGTTCATATCATGCGATTCAATCAACGCAACAATAATCAATTACGTGATATTAAAATAACGCGACACTATACCAAATATGCAGAAGGTTCGGTACTCATTGAATACGGCGATACAAAAGTCATTTGCACCGCCAGCATCGTCATCGGCGTGCCCCGGTTTTTACGCGACAAAAAACAAGGTTGGCTGACGGCTGAATACGGTATGTTACCCCGCTCAACAAATGAGCGCATGAATCGCGAAGCCACTCACGGCAAACAATCAGGCCGTACACTCGAAATACAACGACTGATCGGTCGATCACTGCGTGCTGCGGTGAATTTAAAAAAATTGGGCGAAAATACCATTCATATCGATTGCGACGTCCTTCAAGCCGACGGCGGCACACGCACGGCGTCAATTACCGGCGGATGTATTGCACTCGCCGATGCTATTCGATACGGCTATGAGCAGGGTCTGTTTGCTGATCACGTCTTACAACATTTAGTCGCATCCGTTTCTGTTGGCATTGTCAATGGTGAGCCGGTATTAGATTTAGATTATGCGGAAGATTCCACCGCAAACACCGACATGAATGTTGTCATGACCGACGAAAATAAATTTATTGAAATTCAAGGCACCGCAGAAACAAATGCCTTTAGCGCAGATGAATATCAATCGATGATAACCCTTGCACAAAACGGCATAAAAGAAATTATGGAAAAACAAAAAATATCACTGGATCTCAACTCGGTCTTTTAGGTCGAAAAACATTAGCATGATCGAGCTGATAACCCTTATCCTTGTTCGGGTCGAAATCTCTGGGCTGACTTTTCTTTTTCTCCTCGGCCGCATCCATACTTTTTTCATAATTCGGTTTTTGCACAAATTCAGCCAACCGAGGATTGCTCGCAATTAACAGCTTCAATTCCTCATCACTGAGATCTTGTATTTTTTTCCCGAAACGCTGCTCTGCCTCATGATCACCGATCTTTACATCAACGCCATCACCGCTTTTCAACATGTGGGATGTTGATGTCGTACCAGTTGTGTCGAGTGGTTTTTTACTCATGATTAATTCGCTCCCGGGCCACAACGCATTTTTGCTTTTAAAACCGCGACAGCTTCTGGCACGGAACGCGCGGGATATGTTTCATCAATTTTTGGCATGATAGACCAATTATTTAACATGGCCGGCGAAAAATGACTGGACGGCGCATTATAATCAATCACGTGTGGTTTTTGATCTTTCAGCTCTTTCAATTCCTTGATGACATCAACCAACACTGTACGAATATTTTGTGGCAACGGTCTCGGCGTATTCACCCCCATCGCGGCAATATGAGGCAAGTCATCATTGGTCACGCCAATCACATATCGTTGTCCATTGACCTCGTAAAGTACAGTAAAAATATCTTTCGGTAATTTTTTGTCCATCATTTTTTCTATCTCCTATCTCAATCATAGCGAATAAATCTTAAGGAAGTATTAAGAAGGAATAAAAAAAACATAATATTTTTATCAAATCACATTTTCCAGCCTATTTTTTTTGCCCGGTCATAAAGTGGAACAGCTCTGAGCTGCTCTAATCCATGCTGCGGCTGGATTTCAGCAGCTCAGAGCTATTATACATTTGACAAATGCAAAATTAACCACTAGCCTCTGGTCAACATCCATTGGCTCTGAGCGGGTGTAGTTCAATGGCAGAACTCCAGCTTCCCAAGCTGGTAGCGTGGGTTCGATTCCCATCACCCGCTCCAACTTTCCAACAGCTCGGCAAATCAAATCAAGCATGCTACACTACAAATGAAATCAGGAATTGCAGGCGTATGAAAAAAACTTTATCCATTTTCTTTATCAGCGCACTGTTGCTGTGCTCATCTGCCCTTGCAACACCCCCCGCACAACCAACCGAAAATCAAAACGCGGATTATCTGGCCAACCGCCCAACCGCAAACAAAACGGATCCGCTCGAAGGTTTTAACCGATTGATGTTTCATGTTCACGATACATTTGATGAATATTTCTTTAAACCATTAACACGATTTTATAATAACGCCATGCCTGCTCCCTTGTACTCGTCCATCAATTACTTTTATCTCAACATGGGAAACATAAACGCTGTTGCAAACGATATCCTACAATTTAATTTTTATCAGGCAACATCTGATAGCTGGCGCCTCGCCATTAACTCTACTGCGGGTCTCGGCGGCTTTTTTGACCCAGCAACCTCGCTCGGCTTATCCAACAATCCACAAGACTTTGGATTAACGCTTGCAAAATGGGGTTGGAAAAATTCCACTTATCTCTTTTTGCCCATCTATGGACCGCGTACCCTTCGTGACACCGTCGCTATTATGCCCGACAATTACATGAGCATCTATCCCTATATTAACAGCATGCGCGCAAGCAACAGTCTGTATGGGCTCAGCCTCGTCAACACCCGCGCACAGCTGCTGAAAATGCAAGAGGTCTATAGTCAAGTCTCCATCGAGCCATATGTATTTATGCGTAACGCTTACTTGCAGCGACGCGATTATTTGATCAATCGAACAACAGAAATGGATTCCCCCACCATCGCCAAAAATGTCAAAAATGCTGAATCTAATGATGTCTATTATCTCAATGAATAGCCATGTTTAATATCGTACTCTTCCAACCCGAAATCCCACCCAATACCGGAAACATTATTCGTTTATGCGCAAACACTGGCTGCGCATTACACTTAATTCATCCATTAGGATTTAAATTAAACGATACAACCATGAAACGCGCCGGTTTAGATTATCATGAAAAAGCAGTACTACACGAACATCAAAGTTTTGATGATTTTATTAAAAACATACGCCCAAAACGTTTATTTGCCATCGAAACATGCGGCATAAAAAATTATGATGAGGTCAATTTCATTCCCGGTGATACCTTTATTTTTGGACAAGAAACAAAAGGATTACCGCCATGGTTATTAGCAAGATTACCCAAAGAAAATATATTGAAGATACCGATGAAACCCAATATTCGCAGTATTAACTTATCGAATGCCGTCGCGCTCATCACTTACGAGGCTTGGCGGCAAAATCAGTTTTCTTCTTTCGGCTGACGCGATAATAATTCGGCAAGTGCTGCGCCGGGCGTTACTTCTTGACGCAATACACGCAAAACTAATTCGCAGATTGGCATGTCCACATGATGTTTTTTCGCAAGCAATAAAAGCTGTTCGGCCACATGAGCGCCCTCAATCACTTGACCCAGTTGTTTTTTAACCTGTTCCAACGTTTCACCGTGCGCCAATGCCAAACCACATCGACGATTACGCGATTGATCATCCAAGCATGTTAAAATCAAATCACCAATGCCCGACAAACCCATAAACGTTTCTCTCGACGCGCCCATGGCCAAACCCAAACGCACTATTTCAGCAAGTCCACGTGTAATTAACGCGCTTCTTGCGTTAGCGCCCAATGATAATCCATCACTAATCCCGGCGGCAATCGCAATAACATTTTTGCCTGCGCCACCTAATTGAACACCGACAATATCGTTAGACGTATAAACGCGCAAAGCGCCGCGATTAAAGCGATTCACTAAATCATCTAAAAAACACTTATCTTTACTTGCCAATGAGACGGCCGCTGGCAATTTTTGAATAATTTCTTTTGCAAAAGAAGGTCCTGATAAAACAGCCATGGCGCGTCGACCCAACACCTCTGATACCACCTCATGAAACAACTGGCCAGTTTTTCCATCGATGCCTTTTGTCGCCCACACGATACGATGCGACTGATTGATCAGCGGCTTTAGTGATTGCAATGTTTGGCGAAACGCAAAACTCGGCACAACAATTAAAATATCTTGCACGTCCGCAACCACATCTTTTAATGAGTTCGTCACCCGCATCGATTCAGGAAAAGCGAACCCTGGCGCATATTGTTCATTGCAGCGATCACGCTGCATCGCCAACACTTGATCTTTGTCATACTCCCACAGATATACCGGTTGTTCATGACGCACCAAATGCGCAGCCAGTGCGGTACCCCATGAGCCCGCACCCAAAACTGCAATCGGTGTTGATATGGCCGTCGCTGACATAATTAGTGTTTCGTATCCGCCCCTGATTTTGTATCCGACGTTTTTGCACCCTGTTTTTGTTGCATATAAAGCGCTTCAAAATTCACGGGTGCCAAATTAAGCTGCGGAAAGCTACCTCGTATCACGAGATCCGATACTACTTCGCGCACATAGGGAAACAAAATATTCGGACAAAATGCGCCCAAAATATGTTCCAGTTGTTCCTTGTCAAATCCATCTAAAAGGAAAAGTCCCGCCTGTTCTACTTCTGCCAAAAATATTGTTTTTTCCTTCATTTTTGCAGACACAGTCAACGCTAAGACACATTCATATAATTGCTCATCTAACTTCGTATTATTGACTGATAAATCGATCGACACTTCTGGCTGCCAATTTTGACGGAACACCTCGGGTGACCCGGGTACTTCAAATGAAATATCTTTTGTATAAATACGTTGTATTTGCAACTCTTGTTGCCGGGTCGTTTCTGTTTTTTCTGCCACGCTCTAATCTCCTTTTATGTTTCCAATAAATTATCTGAATGTCCAGCGTCGTTCTAAGTTTTTTCTAATGGTAACCCGGCGCTTTGCCAACCTTTGATGCCACCTTCTAAAAACCGCACATCCGCAAAACCCGCACAAAATAATTTTTTCAATAAATCACTCGGCATCGCTTGTGAGCCACATACAAGCACCAACGGTTGTTGCTTAAATGAATTCAAGCGCATAATCTTTTGATCAAATTCACCCGAAGGAATATTAATGGCATTAATAATATGACTTTGCTTAAACTGCTCTGCATCGCGTAGATCCACAACCACGGCTTTTTCATGATTCATACGCTGTACCAGCATCTCCGGAGAAATATTCTTCCCGCCTACCGATTTCGTATAAGATTCCGCCATAATTAAGGCAAAAAAGACCAGTACAAAGGATCCTGCCAATATCCAATGCTGTGCTAAAAAAAACATAAATTCGTGCATATAATCAGTTACCCTTTCCATTGATAGGCCTTATATTATACACATAATGATCCATAAGCCAACTATCGCAGCTTTATCTCATCACAGCATTTTATGTCTCAGTTCAGAGGTATAAGTCGGTCAAAGCGGAGAGGACGCGAGGCTTCGCTTCTTTGTCATGCCGCGGTTTAACCGCGGCATCCAGACTTTAATATAAATTTTCCTGGATCCCGCGGTCAAGCCGCGGGATGACAAAACACTCACCTCAGAAGACGCGACGCTTCTCCAAACTCATGCGAACAAGTCGGTCTCAGCTCAGAGGACGCAAAACGTTCATCCTCTCCATCCCTGGGATTGTCCAGCCTGGCCATCCATGGCCAGTCGTTCGCGCGACTGCGACATGCCAC
>JBBTCW010000033.1:0-14830 GCA_038043025.1 Pseudomonadota bacterium
GCTTAATTTCCTCTGGTCAAAAACCAGTCATACACAACTTTGGATCATAGCTCCGTCTAAAGACTTTTTAACCTCTGGTAACACGATTTCGTTTGCTTTAATGAAGTTTTCCGCCGGAATACAAGGAGCGTCAGGCGGCATTTTGTCGAGACCGTGTTTTTCGAGCACCTCGTCCATATGAACGTGCTTTGCGTCCAATTTATGAGCGAGTTTCGCGGATAGTGTAGATTTTCCACTTCCTAGAGGGCCTCGAATGATTATGTAGTAACTCATGTTTTTGATATTACCTTGTTAGGCGAGGGTTGCTGTAGCAAAGCGTCTCCTTGAGTTTGCAAAAATTTTTAGTACAAACGCCCACCCATCGGAACATCCGTGTCGGGAGTAATTAAAACGCATTCGTTCTTATCATCAGGTATGCCTAAAGTTAATACTTCTGAAACAGCAGGACCGATTTGGCGAGGTGGAAAATTCACAACACACAAAACCAGCTTACCTTTTAATTCATCGGCTTTGTAATTTTGTGTTAATTGGGCACAAGATTTTTTTATACCGATCTCTGAGCCCAAGTCTATTTTGAGTTTGTAAGATGGTTTTCTCGCTTCAGGAAAATTTTCCACCTCGACAATTTTTCCGACACGGATGTCTAACTTTTGGAAATCTTCAAATGTTGCCATAGTATTATTGAGATTAAATGACTTTAAAAATTTTGCCTAACGTTCATGAATATCTGATGTTTTTCGCCGTTATTATTGCACTTCCGACCAGATTAGTACAATCATTGTTATGTGCTGTTCCCAATTTTTTGATCCTTCAATGAAATCTTTTACTGATATGATGCTCTTTGTTTAATTCGACCAAATCCCAGAGATTCCCATATAAGTCTTTAAATACTGCAACTGTTCCGTAAACGGCTGATTTGGGTGGTCTAACAAATTCTATTCCCTTGGAGACCATGTCATTATAATCTCTCCAAAAGTCATCAGTATTAAGGAACAAAAAAATTCTTCCACCGGATTGCGAGCCAATAAAATCTACTTGTTCCGGTTTTGAAGCTCTTGCAAGTAAAATCGTTGTACCTCTTGATCCAGGAGGTGAAATCACAACCCAACGCTTGTCTTGTTCTGGTTGATATATATCCTCGACTAAAATAAAATGCAGTTTCTTTGTATAAAATTCAATTGCTTCATCATAGTCTTTGACAACTAAAGCAATGTGGATAATATCTTGTTTCATTTTTGGGTTACCAAAAAAAATTGGGAATGGCACATAGCGTTTCAGTATATCCGATATTTGCCAAAATTCCATTATTGAATCGCAACGAATATTTCAACTTCAGCATTTTCGGGATTATGAGCTTTTTCTCCATAAACTTCAAAATCGGTAGTATAGGCTCTATCTAAGTCAGAATTCCAAATTTTTATCCATTCTTGGATAACAGTGCCTTTGGTTATATTTCCTTTGGCAATTAATTGATGATATTTTCCGCCCGCAAATTCTTTCCCAACCATTCCTTTAGGAATTTGATATAAATTTTCAACCTTACAGCCAAGTATTGTGGTATAAGGTTTTGTATAGTCTCCTTCATAATCGGTGTAAACAGCATAGATTTCAGAGCTAACTTCATTTGGAATCTTTTCTATTATTTTTTCAGATAAAAATCTATTCCATAGATTAGCAATATCTCCTATGGCTTTATTATTTTCATTAGTCGTCCGAATCGAAATTCCAATAATTTTAAATTGTTCTATTTTCGTTTCCATAATAATCTTCTTAAAAATTAAAGTTTATAAATTAATTATTTTTTAAAGCATAACGAAAGAAAATATCATATTACCACTCCCTATGCCCCCGAGCATTATAATTTCTTCAAGAAATTTTTGCACTTTTTCATCTTTTGACTTTTTCATATTTATTTTTTAGCTTCCGCAATAGTTAAAATATATCCATTGTTATCGCGAATATAGACTTCCTTCATTCCATACCATGTTGTAAATAATTCTTTCACAACATCAACCTTGTCTTTTATGCTGTTGTAAAAATTTTCTACATTTTCAAGTTCAATGTAAAAAGTGCAAGAAGCTCCAATTTGTGAATCCTTTAAAACAGGCACATCTTCTTTAAACGATTTCTCGGCTTGAAACATAATTTCCACATCGCCGTTTTTGACAAGTGCATAAACAACTTTTTTGTCTTCCGGTATTTCGTTTAAAATTCCGTCTTGAGTTTCAGGGACTGCCATGATCAACTGAAAACCAAGATTATTTTGATAAAACTCAACGGTTTCTTTTACGTCTTTTACCATTAAATTTGGATTTAGTTTTTTCATTGTTGTCTCCATAATAATATTGTTAAAAATTAAAGTTTATAAATATATCCATTTTTTACGGGGGAACGGAGTAAAAAATATCCTTATCCCCCTCATTAATTATAAAGAAAAAAATTAAATTTTCATTCTTATTTTTAAAAATCTCTCTGCAAATAATCAAACGCCGTGTTAGGCGATGTTAATTTTGACTGCCCAACATTATTTTACTGGCTTCATATTTATCTCTGATAATATCTTTAGCTTGTGGACTTAATTTGTTCCAACTTCGTTTCAACTTCTGCATTAACCAATTATTGGCTTCGTCGATATTCATTTTGTGGCTGAAAAAAGCCAGATAGAATAAAGAAGAAATTGAATCATAGTGCGCCATTGAATCAGCGTCGGCAACACACAAAGCTTCTTTGGTTAGCTTTTGAGCGACCTTGCTTCCTCTGTGGCACAAAATACAATTTTTTACCTGTTCGATTTTGTTTTGCGGATAATTAAACTCTTTCAGAACCTGCTCAGCTAACTTAGCACCATGTATGTGGTGGTCTTCGTACAATTTATAATCTATGATGCTGGCATAATCATGAAGCAAGGCCGCAATTTCAACAATTTCTTCATCCGCTTCAATTTTTTCAGCCATTAGCTTAGCGTATTTTACAACGGGCAAAATATGGTGTGTCCATGCGCTATAGCCAAAATAATTGGTTTCTTGTTTGCAGGCAGTTTCGACAATATCAGAAATTTTGTTAATCATCATAGAAGTTGGAATAAATTATTCAAAAAGTTTAATTTGTCCGTTTTTAAATACAGATATGACATCATAGTAATTTAATTGCGCACAGTATTCAGTATCTTGAGGCAAATTCTTCTGGACAAGATATTTGCCGCTGAAACTTTCGTGCAAAATTTCTTTGATTTTACCTTTGCAGGACTTGAAAGCCTCTTCACAAACTAACGCTTCAGAGTTTTTTGGAAGCGAGGTATATGAAATTATGGCGCCGCATCCTAAATAATCCTCAACAGCAAAAACCCTGCGAGAGGCCTCTTTTACATATTCTATCCTTTCGCCGCTTTCGACGGCGCGCTGTTCTCCTGCTGCAACAAGCGTGATGTTGTGACCTGTTTTTAGAGCTAATTCAGTAATTTTTTCTCCAACCACCTTTGCGTTCAAAAGCGCGCCGAGAAAAGCGTAATCAGCATTTTTTACCAACTCTGAACATGCTGCGCCATTTGGAGAATATAAGACAACTTTTTTAATTTCATTATCACGAGCTTCCACAAAACTTATCGGCGAAAGTGAGAATTTTGCTTCGCCAGTTTTGCCCGACATTTCAGCACCAATTGAAGCGGCAAATATCTTGCCCTGCTCCATGTCTGAACTTGGATATATGACAAAACCATTTGCTATCGCAGTAATTGCAGTTGAGCTATAACGAAGGGTATCAACAATTACTATGATGTCATTGTTTTTGAGTGCAAATTGCACCCCCTCTGTTTCCCAATCTAATTGAACTTTTGGCATAATTTATAAATAAAGATTTCCCGAATGAGCATCTCGTATAACGTTCCTGCATAGCCGATGTTCGCTGGCTGTATAATATCGAATGAAGTGCGGTACAGCCAGAGAATATGGGTGAAAGTTTTTGTGGTTGTGCTGAAAGCCAGCTTTTTAGCTGGCTTTTTTAATATGGCTCCCCGAGCCGGACTCGAACCAGCGACCCAGTGGTTACAGTTACCCAAAATTTTCATTTTGGCCTGGACTATCTCATTACCATATTTGAAACTTGCATTTCAAATTTAGGTAGCGGGCGCTATTTTGGGCTTATTGGTCGTCTTCCTCATCCCATAGTCTCTGCACCTTCTAGATTACTTTAATAGACTTCATCTAGCTTGGCTCAGGATTAACATACCAATTTCTGGTTTAGTCTTTCCTGAATTCACCCACTGTTTCAACCACCGTTTCTGATGGAAGCTGCATTTTTAATATGATATTCATATTCTGATTACAGCCACTTGCTCTACCTGCTGAGCTATCGGGGAACAGGTTGTATAATAATCACCTTATTCTATTCGGTCAATAGTGAAAAGGTGGGTTTTTTATCAAGCTTCCATTTGTGTGGTCATCCCGCGGCTTGACCGCGGGAACCAGGGAAAAAACGTAATTCTCATGGATGCCGCGATCAAGTCGCGGCATGACTTATGCTTATGAATGCATAATAATTTGTCATTTATTAGCTTTTCTTGCAAATCCTTCCCCAATTACCTATCCTATGAATTTGTTATCTCAAGGAGCGATTCGTATGACTTATTTTTATGCAATTTTGGCGGCAATTGTGATCTATATGACTGTGGGTGGCGTTTGGTTTTCAAAATCTTTATTTGGAAAAGAGTGGTTCAAGCATTACGGTCAGCCAAAGAATATGGCAGGTAGTATGATGGGTGCGATTATTAACGCGTTCATTGTGTCATGCGTTTTGTTATTTTTTGTTTTGCATTTGCAGTTGGTTACATTTTTTGATGGCGCGATATTGGGTTTTCTCGTTTGGTTGGGTTTTGTTGCAACGACACATTTTTCCAGCGTGTTGTGGGCAAAACAACCGATTAAATTATATTGGATTAATCAAGGTGCATTTTTGCTGAGTTTTGTTTTAATGGCGGGCGTGATAAGCGTTATAGCATAACGCGTTTAATTTTCTCCACCGCTTTTTCTAGCGTTTCCATCGATGCCGCAAACGATAACCGTAAATGTCCGGGCGCATAGAATGCGGTGCCCGGCGTGAGCGCGACATGTGCATTATTCAAAAGATATTCAGCCAGCGCCATATCGGTTTTTAGGGTGTCGTGACGATCTAAGAATTCCTGAACGTTGATAAAACTATAAAATGCGCCATCGGCGGGAATGCATTTTATATAAGGCATTTGGCGAAAAGCATTGAAAATAAAATCATGTCGTTTTTTTAGCGTATCATTAAATGTTTTCAAAAATTCTTGATCGCCATTTAATGCGGCGGTTGCAGCGGCTTGTGCGATAGAACAAGGCCCCGATGTGCTGTGTGATTGTAGTTTTTTTGTGGCGGCAATGATTTCGACAGGGCCGGCGGCATAACCAATGCGCCAACCGGTCATGGCATGAGATTTGGATACGCCGTTGACGACGATCGTTCGATCATACAGTTTCGGGCAAACATTTAAAATATTGTTAAAAATGCCGTTCCATAAGATATGTTCATAGATATCGTCAGAGATGATAAATATTTTCGGGTGTTCCATTAATACTTCCGCCAGTTCGCTTAATTCATCTGCGGAATATAAAACGCCGGAGGGATTGCTCGGCGTGTTTAAGAAAATCAATCGCGTTTTGTCGGTGATACTGTTTTGTAATTGTTTAGCGGTTGTTTTATAACGGTGTTCGATAGTCGTATAAATAAAAACAGGGTGTGCCTGCGTGTTTTTAACCATCTCAGGATAACTGACCCAACAGGGCGCCGGGATGATTGCTTCATCACCGGGATTTAATAGTACTTGGCAAAGATTGAATAAAGATTGTTTGGCGCCTGTTGATACAATAATTTGCGGCAAATCATAGTTTAAATTATTTTCGCGTAAAAACTTTTGTTGAATCGCTTTTTTTAAATCAGTGGTGCCATCCACCGGCGTATATTTATTAAGGTTATTTTGAATAGCGCGAATGCCGGCTTGTTTGACATATTCGGGCATATCAAAATCGAGTTCGCCAACGCTTAAGTTAAAAATCTCTGTGCCAGCAAGTTTTAGCGCCGTTGCTTTTGAATTCAACGCCAGTGTTGCAGAAGATTGTACTTGATTGATGCGTTCAGCGAGTTTGATGGCCATGGGGTTTCCTTAGGAACAAAAAACATTATTCTAGCAGGAAAAAGGCTGGCGTCCAGCCATGTCGACGATATAATGCCTCTATGGATACGCGCTTTAAGTTACAATCTTCATTTACGCCTGCCGGCGATCAGCCGCAGGCAATTAGTGCGCTGACAGACGGCCTTCGACAGGGGTTGTTTTCTCAGACGTTGTTAGGTGTTACGGGATCTGGCAAAACCTTTACGATGGCGCATACGATTGAAGCTGTTCAGCGGCCGACCTTGATTATGGCGCATAATAAAACATTAGCGGCGCAATTATATGGTGAAATGAAAGGGTTTTTTCCCAAAAACGCCGTTGAATATTTTGTATCGTATTATGATTATTATCAGCCGGAAGCGTATATGCCGGTGAGCGATACCTATATCGCAAAAGATTCTTCGGTTAACGAACATATTGAACAAATGCGTTTGTCGGCAACTAAATCATTATTGGAACGACGGGATGTTATTATTGTGTCAACCGTTTCAGCGATTTATGGTTTGGGCGATCCTAAAGCGTATTTAAGTTTGGTGTTGCATTTGAATCGAGGAGAACGCATGGATCAACGCACCATTTTGCGTCGCTTGGCAGAGTTACAATATACGCGAAATGATGTTGAATTAAAACGCGCAACGTTTCGTGTGCACGGTGATGTCATTGATGTTCACCCGGCAGAATCTTCACAAGATGCACTGCGTATTGAATTATTCGATGATGAAATTGAACGGATGAGTTATTTTGATCCCTTAACGGGGCATGTGTTACGCGACGTGCCGCGCGCAACGATTTTTCCAAAATCACATTTTGTCACGCCACGCCAAACGATTTTAGATATGATCGATCAGATTAAAGCAGAGCTCAAAGATCGATTGACTGTATTGCGCGATCTCAATAAGTTGGTTGAAGCGCAACGATTAGAACAACGCACACTTTTTGATATCGAAATGATGATTGAGCTGGGTTATTGCTCCGGTATTGAAAATTATTCACGTTATTTATCGACGCGCAACGCCGGAGAACCTCCGCCGACGTTATTTGATTACTTGCCCGATGATGCGCTTTTAATTGTGGATGAATCGCATACGACGTTGCCACAGATATCTGGTATGTATAAAGGTGATCGTTCGCGTAAAACGACATTGGTTGAATATGGATTTCGTTTGCCCTCGGCGTTGGATAATCGACCCTTACGATTTGATGAATTTGAAGCGCGTTCGCCCCAACGCATATTTGTATCAGCAACCCCGGGGTCTTATGAAGCGGAGCATACAGATCAATTAGTTGAACAAGTCGTCCGACCGACGGGTTTGTTGGATCCGAAGATTGAAATACGACCGGTTGCTACGCAGGTAGATGATTTGTTATCTGAAATTAATCTCTGTGCTGCGCAACATGAACGCGTGCTCGTGACAACATTGACAAAGCGTATGGCAGAAGATTTAGCAGAATATTTGGATGAGCATGGCGTGCGCGTTCGTTATTTACATTCTGATATTGGAACGGTTGAGCGCGTTGAAATTATTCGTGATTTGCGGTTAGGAAAATTTGATGCATTGGTAGGAATTAATTTATTGCGCGAAGGATTGGATATTCCCGAAGTTGCTTTAGTTGCTATTTTAGATGCAGATAAAGAAGGGTTCTTGCGCTCTGAGCGTGCATTAATTCAAACCATGGGGCGCGCGGCAAGACATATTAATGGCCGAGCGATCATGTATGCTGATCAGGTGACGCGCTCTATGCAAGGGGCGATTGATGTGACCACTCATCGTCGCGAAAAACAGCAAGCGCATAATAAAAAACAAGGGATCACCCCGACACAAATTTCAACGGCGATTAAAGATGTGATGGAAGGGGCGTATGAGGATAAAAAATCAAAACATCAGTTACAAGAATCCGTGTCGGATTATGAATTCATTAAAGATCCCATTGATATCATGAAAGATATTGAGCGATTAGAAAAACAAATGTATCTGCATGCGCAAAATTTAGAATTTGAAGAAGCGATTAAATTAAGAAATCGAGTCAAACGTTTAGAAGAGCAGCTGAAAAAGTAATACTTTTGTTTAGCTAAACAAAATGTAGGTTGGTGCTGAGCGCCTTGACTCCGCCGCAAGCGGTGGAGATTTCTCAATTTAAAATAAGAATACAATCTAATCCGCCAAGTGTTTTTTTCTAACTCCTTGATTTTTTACCAGCCATAACAAGTCATCTTCTTGCATTTATCACAATTATTGCTATAATTTGTGACAAATGGTGGAAAAGTAGAAAAAATCAATGAAAGCAATCAATCAGATTAAACAGTATATTGAAGCAATACCGGCGGGCAGGCCTTTTGCTGCGACGGAATTTCAGCATTTAGCGACTTCCGAGAATGTTCGTAAAATACTCAGTCGTTTAGTGCGCGTTGGTGAGATTAAGCGTGTTGCTCGTGGTATTTTTGTTAAACCTAAAAAGCTAGCATATGTTGGGGAGGTTTTACCATCGCCTTATGAGGTTGTTAAGTCTATTGCAAAGAACACTGGGGAAACGCTATCGATTCATGGAGCTGAGGCAGCAAGGCAGTTGCATTTAACAACGCAAGTTCCATTGCAGTTAGTTTTCTATACCTCGGGCAATTCAAGAACAATTCATATTGGTAATCAAAAGGTGAAGATGCAGCATGTGAGTCCAAGAAAGTTGTTTGCTCCTGGCACGGTTAAGGGTAATGTGATTTCAGCACTTTGGTATTTGGGTCAAGCGCATGTTGCTCAAAAAACAATTCACGCGATTAAAAAACAATTAAGCGAGGAAGAGTTTAATGATGTAGTGCAAGAGATGTCGCAAATGCCAGCTTGGATGGCAAAACAGTTTTATCTGTATCAACAAAGAAAATGAGAAAACAGATATGAGTAAAGAATACTTTGATTTATCATCTGATATTCAAAAGGCATTAATAGATAAAGCCGCTGACCAGCTTAATATCTCTGATGTTGCTATTGAAAAAGATCTTTGGATTTGCTGGATTCTACAGCAGCTTTTTGATTTGCCGTTAAGTATGGTGTTGAAGGGCGGCACTTCTTTGTCTAAAGCGTACAATCTCATTAATCGTTTTTCTGAAGATGTTGATATTACTCTCGATCCCCATAGCTTCCAGTTTACAGTCGATCTTGAAAAAGCCACCCGCTCTAGCCTAAAAAAAATTAGCGAAGAGTTACAGACTACATTAGAAAACTGCATACAAAAAACAATTTTACCGCATTTAAGGAAGTGCATTTTGCGATTCCCCAATCAAGAGAAATTTTCTATTGACTGGGATGAGGAAGAGAGTCTGAGGTTTTATTATCCTAGTGTGTTGAGCCACCATTTTCTTACTTCAGATGGCGATTTTCTTTTGTTTGAAAATGAAAATTCTTATTTGCGTGATCATATACTCATTGAATTTGGCGCTCGAAATAATATTGAACCAAACGAAAAGCATATCATTACACCGCTATTGTCACAGATTACTTTCGAAAAGCCGCTGAATTTCTCAAAAACTGAGGTTGATGTTTTGTCGATCATCAGAACTTTTTGGGAAAAAACAACGTTAATTCATGTTGAGTGCCATCGAAAACGCTTAAGAAATAATCCCGATCGTCTTTCAAGACACTGGTATGATTTGGCGATGCTTAAGAAAGCAGGTATAGATAAAGAGGCTTTATCTCAATGGAAAATTTTAGAAGATGTTGTGAAGCATAAAAAGGCTTTTTTTAACGCTTCTTATGCAAATTATGATGATTGTCTTAATAATAAATTTCGTTTAATCCCTGATGATGCGGATAAAAAAAGCTTAGAACGCGATTATGAGAGTATGAAGAATTTTGGTATGTTTTCTGAAGAACCGATGTCGTTCGACGAAATATTGAACTTGTTGAATGAGTTGGAAGATGTTCTTAAAACATCACGTTGCGTCTAAATGAAAAAGTTTATTTGAGCTTTTTCTTTTGGTAAATCTCTGCGTTCAACAACTCGGCCGCAAGCGGCCGAGATTGTTTCCTTAATTGATTTCGCTTGCAAGGGGATTCCCGCGCGGACGGCTCCTCTCGGGGAGCATTGCATTGCTCCCCTCTGGACTTGCGCTCAGCCCAACCTACGAGCTCATCGTCGCGAAAAACAGCACGCGTATAATAAAAAACAAGGGATCACCCCGACACAAATTTCAACGGCGGTTAAAGATGTGATGGAAGGGGCGTATGATGATAAAAAATCTAAACATCAGTTACAAGAATCCTTGTCGGATTATGACATCATTAAAGATCCCATTGACATCATGAAAGACATTGAGCGATTAGAAAAACAAATGTATCTGCATGCGCAAAATTTAGAATTTGAAGAAGCGATTAAATTAAGAAATCGAGTCAAACGTTTAGAAGAGCAGCTGAAAAAGTAATCCTTTGGCATCTACCTTTTAAAGTGAGAAATCTCCGCCGCTTGCGGCGGAGTTGTTGAAAAAATCAATGAGTTATAGTTTTTCTGCTTATTTGTATTGATAATCTTAAATGATATGTTATACTTGATATACATGTATATCAAAGAGGGCTCATAGAATGTTTGCAATGAGATTGCCTGAACATTTGGAAAACCGTTTAAATCGACTGTCAGAAAAGACCGGTCGAACGAAGTCATATTACGTTAAAAAAGCATTAGAAGCATTTTTAGAAGATAAAGAAGACTATTTATTAGCAATTTCAGTGTTAGAAAAAAAGAATCCATCTGTCCCGTTAGAAAAGGTGATCAAAGATCTTGGGTTGGAAAATTAAGTTAGATCAACATGCTGTAAAGCAACTTAAAAAACTAGATCGTACCGTTCAGAAGAGAATTGTCGATTTTTTAAGTGATCGTTTATTGACTGCTAAAACGCCTAGAGATTTCGGCAAACCATTGATGGGGAAATTAACCGGCTTATGGCGCTATCGAGTTGGAGATTATCGACTTATCTGTGAAATTAACGACAAAGAAGTAACTGTGTTGGTTATTAATATTGGTCACCGGAAAGAGATCTATCAATAATTTTTATAGCAAGGTTGAGCTGAATGAAATGTGCGCTCAGCCAACCTACGAGCTGGCTTATCGTTTTATCGAAACGCCAGCTCGATGATGTATTAACAACCTGGTTATAAAGAATAAGAAACCAGTTGTGGTTTGAGTGCACATTAAAAATTAGGATATGTTATGGGGATCTTAGATGAAATTTTAGATAAAGTTGTTGGTGAAGAGATTACGATTGGAAATCTTGTTGGAGCCAATATTATTGTTGCGCAAGGGGGCAGGGTTATCTACGAGAACTCGTTCGGATTTGCTGATCGTGAGCAACAAAAACAGATGACGCCAGAGACAATTATTCGTTTAGCCAGTTTAACCAAACCGCTTGTAACTGCAGCAGCGATGGCGCTATTAGAATCGGGGATCATTAAGTTGGATGATCAAGTAACAAAGTGGTTATCTTATTTTGTACCGAAAAATCCTGATGGAACGGTGACGCCGATACAGTTAAGACATTTGCTAAATCATACGTCGGGTTTAGGTTATGGTTTTCTTTCTGCAGATAATGAACCTTATAAATCAGCAGGTGTTTCAGATGGTTTAGATGACAGTGGGTTATCTTTGGAGGAAAATTTAAGGCGGTTGGCAAGTGTGCCATTACTTTTTAAGCCGGGAACCTCATGGTGTTATTCGCTATCCACGGATGTGTTGGGTGCCGTTATGGAAAAAGCCTGTCAAAAACCGTTGTCTGAAATTGTTGAAGAACATGTGACAGGTCCACTTAAAATGAGCGATACCACTTTTTTGGTTAAGGATGTTGATCGATTGGCGGTCGCGTACGCTGACAAAAGTGCAGATGATGAGGCTCCTCGTCGTATGGAGGCGGAGGATCGGGTTTTGTTGGATGGTTGTGGTCCAATTCATTATGCGCCTGGTCGAATCATGAATCCCAGGGCTTATCCATCAGGTGGTGCGGGTATGGCAGGAACGGCGCGAGATTATCTGAAATTTTTAGAGACTATTAGACAGGGTGGAGTGGCTATTTTAAAAAAGAAATCGGTTTCGTTGATGACAGAAGATTTGGTGCCTGATTTTGAGGTGCCGGCCGCTGGGCCAGGTTTTGGTTTTGGTATGGGATTTGCAGTGGTTCGCGATTCTGAGATGGCAAATACTGCAAAAAGTCGAGGCACCTATGAGTGGGGTGGTGTTTACGGAGCAAAAATGTATGTCGATCCAGAAAGAGAATTATCGGTCGTGATACTAACGAATACCGCTTTATATGGTTTGATGCATTTTCCGACCATTATTGAAAAAACACTTTACGGCGGTAGGCTGGGCTAAACGAAATGTAGGTTGGTGCTGAGCACATGCGCTCAGCCCAACCTGCGAGTTGATTAAAAGAGATCATTAAAATGAAACAAAAAAATATGAATTGGATAACGCCCTATTTGGTTGTGGTTGATGTGCAAAAATCAGTAGATTTTTATTGTCAGGCATTTAGATTTACGAATCCAACTGATCAGTATTATGATGAAAAAACCAAAAAGCCTATTTTCTGCAAATTGTCCTATAAAAATAGCTGCATTATGGTGGGGGCAGAAGGCAAATTAGGCGCAGTAGATCAAGCGCCAAATACAGGCAATATAAATTCCCCCGTCGGTATATATGTTTATTGCGATGATGTCGATCAATTATATCAACGCGCTATTCAATATGGAGCTGTTAGTCTTTATGCGCCTGAAAATAAATTTTGGGGCGACCGCGTGTGTAAACTTAAAGATTTAGATGGACATATTTGGGGATTTGCTTCGCCCAATTCGTAGCAACCTACGCGTTATTGACACCATGAAAGATATTGAGCGACTAGAAAAACAAATGTATCTGCATGCGCAAAATTTAGAATTTGAAGAAGCGATTAAATTAAGAAATCGAGTCAAACGTTTAGAAGAGCAGCTGAAAAAGTAATCCTTTGTCGTATTTCTTTGTAAGAAAAAACTTATACAAAATAATAAAAAAACAGATGAAAAATGAATTGTATTTTGTTTTTTTGAAGTTACAATGTCGAACATCGGTAAACGTGATGAGCTGGTTAGAGTCCAAAAATTTGGATCACTAAATCATTTCTAAATGATTATCGTGAAACGCCTTTAGAGAACCTGATCAATTTTGTAAAGCAAAAGTAAAAAGCCTGATCAACTTTTTGTTTGAATATATTGCGGCCAGTTTAGAAATAAAAACTTTTTTCTAACTCTGGCTGCAATAGGCGTCTTTCCCTTGATTGCGACCTCTTTTTTCTCATTAATCAAAAAATATATGACGAGATCTGTCCGCCCATTAATACAACGGCCAAGATAATAATGAGCAATAGCGTAATTTTTCCACCCCAAACTCGATGCGTTTCGCTGATCTTCTTTTTATGATAACGGCCGCGCCATACCATTAACGCAGGCATCAACATTGATATTGTGACACAAAAGATGCCAGCATAACTCAATGTCTCAATAAAAACACCGGGGGCAATTAAAACAATCGTCAAAGGTGGCAAGAAAGCGAATGCATAAAGCCACAACGAGTGGTTGCCATATTTTGGCCATCTTAATCCATCGGATAAAAAATCGGTTAACGCGAGCGATACGCCTAAAAAAGATGTGATAGAACAAATCGATGTAAATGCATGTGCAAGTGTGGTGATCCAGGTGTTTTGTAAATAGTGACTCAAGGAATGCGACAAATCACTGGTGACATGTCTGGAAGTTGCCATTTGCATTAAACTATCTGGCCCATGCGTTGGTAATGCACCTTGTACGACGGCAATCCATAAAATATAAAAAACAAGAGGAATAATGCTGCCGATTAAGATTGCTAATCGTAGTTTTTTCGCATCACTGTTAAAATAGCTGCGCAAGCTTGGGATAATAATATTAAAGCCAAATGATGTTGAAATAATCATCAACGTTGAAATCAAAAGTTTCGGTTGACCGGCAAAAAGTTGCGTGGTTTTTACGAATGGTGCGATAGCGGCAATAATTAATACATAAATAATTAATTTAGCAGACATCAATGCGCGATTGAACAAATCCACGGATGCAATGCCGCGATAGACAATGCTGCCTAACACAAGGGTAACAAGCAGCGTCCCATGAGTGGGTGAAATTTTAAAGCCAGTCATTTTAAAAAAGCCATAAGCTACATCGCTGCTGCTGGAAATATAAGCGGAGAGTAGGGCATACAATAAAGCCAAATAAGCGATCCACATGACTGCAGCGCCCGTTTTGCCCAGGGTAAATCGCGCCATCGAAATAAGGTTGCTGTTTTCGGGCAACCAGAGATTGACCTCAAGCAATAGAAAAGCGGATATTGTCATCGCCAGCCAAATGCCGATCAAGGAGATGACCGACACAATAAATCCTTGCTGTGCGCAGGCAATCGGCAGTGCTAGGAGTCCCGCTCCGATGCAGGTGCCTAAAATTAATAGTATGCCGCCAATGAATTTGAGGTTCACGGGGGCATTATTGCTTATTTCCCGGAGGGATGCTATCTTTTGCCTTTTAAGGGTCTGTCACAGAATAAGTGGTACAGTTAGCGCCCAGATGATAGGCAGATTTGGACGTTCTGATTGAGAAAAAAAACGCACATAGCAGG
>JBBTCW010000034.1:0-21866 GCA_038043025.1 Pseudomonadota bacterium
GTCTACACAAAAATTGATTAATTTTTAAGCCTACTTATGTATAAACCCATGCAGCTTGCCGCGAGGATTTTTATATACAGGGCAACCTAATGAAATTCTAAATATCGCCATCGCCGTGGCGCATTAAAACTCAGAAATTTTCGATAAAAAAGAGCAAAAGTGCCCTTTTCTATTGACATGAAATAGCTACGCATTGCTTTCGACAAAACAAGCCCCAGGCTTGCCTGTTTGCATGATCACGCTAGTGTTTCTCTTCACTGCAGAATCAGAATTCGAACCACCAGGGTCTCCTTTAAGCACTCCGACCTCATAAGAACATTCCCCTAAATCTTTTCCCTTACCTGAAATAGTAATGTCGCAGGCAGCAACATGGAATTGATACGATTGACCAACCGCAATATTCTGCTTCACAGATAGCGGATCGTTACTATGGCACGCTGCAAAAAAGGATGGCAGACAAGTGACCCTAACATCATAAGCTTTGCTACATCCATTGGTCACTGTGACATGATTATTATACTGCACACGATATGTAGCAAAAGCGGTGAAAGAAAATAAGATAACAAAAAGCAGCGCTATGCTCATGAATAGTATTTTTCTCAATTGATATAACATTAGATTAATCTCCTTATCGATATTTCTGCTTTATTATTATAGACAATTTTTAATAAAAGTGCCAAAAGGAGAATCAAAATTGAAAAATGATCTGCATTTTCTCTTCCTCACTTAAAACGCGAATTCCGGATAAGCGTTTGGCTGCAAATGCGCCATTTTTTGGCCATATTTCGTTATTCATCGCAAAATAAGCTCAATGTAGAATGACTACATCTTCGCTTATTTTGCGATAAATGCCTCATCTGGCCAAATCTGGCGCATTTTCGCCCGAAACTTAGGCATTGTATTAAACATTTCAGCTCTGACAAAGCTTATCCGGAATTCGCGTTTAAAGGAAATCAAGGTTCGCTCGCAGAAGATGTTGCGCTATTTTTGAACACCTCCGGCGCCAAAAACACATTGGGGTCTGGAGAATACGTTACACTGGACGCCCTGTTTTTATATATTGATGAGTTCACAAAATATTGCTATATTGGAGTTTGTAGAAGCGAGATGAAATATTAATGAATAATCAATGAAAGACTTGATTTTATATAACCTCGTTTTGAAAAGAACAGTTTAAGTTTTTGATTTTTAATGATTTTTCATGAAAATCACAAAGATTTTTATAATTTTGCGCTTACATTAGATTAAGCAGGGGATTTACAGCATACAGATTATTGAAGTTACTAAAAATTGAATATGTTATGTGTTTGATTTTTAATGTTTTTTGAAAATACGGTTTTTTATGATGGTTAAAATGAATATCAGCATTATCAGCGGCAGACCGCTGATTTGCGCTCCTTTCTATCATCTAATGTCCTTAACTTCATTAGACACGCTCTGTTGCACTCTCAGCATCTAGTTAAGCGCCTATTTGACTATATAGGTGGACAATTATGAGCAAAGACAATACGAAACGTATTCTAATAAATAAGGGCAAAGGAGGCATGAATGCCCTCCGAATCGCACGAGTTTCTGGCCAAACTTTAGAAGATCTCGAAATAGAAACCCCCAACAAACAACAAAATGTTGATAAAATTTTCAATGGCGAAGTGGTTAGCATTCAACCCAGTCTTGAAGCTGCATTTATCAATTTTGGCGTCGGACGAAATGGCTTTCTTCCTTTAAAAGAAATTGCTCCCGAATTTTTTCCAAAAGGCGTTAGAGATCATAAATTGGGCATTAAAGATGTACTCTTCACCGGACAAAAATTACTCGTTCAAGTCAACAAAGAGGAACGCGGCAGCAAGGGTGCAGCGCTCTCTACCTATATTACCCTCGCCGGTGCTTATCTTGTTTTAATGCCAAACAATCCTAAAGCGGGAGGTATTTCAAGACGTATTGATGGCAGTGAAAGAGATATGCTGAAAGACATATTCAGCAAATTAAATGTACCCGAAGGAACGGGCGCCATTATTCGCACCGCAGGCATGGGCAAAGCTCTTGAAGAATTACAATGGGATCTCAATGTTTTATTAAATCTGTGGGAAGCCATTAAGCAAGCCAGCAAAGACCACGGGGCACCTTACCTTATTCACCAAGACAATGATATGGTTACACGCACCTTGCGTGATCATTTAAGAGCGGATACTGAAGAAGTCCTCATCGATGATAAAGAAACGTTTGAGAAAGTTATCGCATTTATTGAGCGCGTTCGTCCTGATTTTGTGTCACGCGTTAAATATTATGAGGATTCTGCTCCTCTTTTTAGTCGCTTTCAAATCGAAAAACAAATTGAAGCAGGATTTCAGCGCAATGTTCGTCTTCCTTCCGGCGGCGAAATTGTTATTGATCGCGCAGAAGCGCTGACGGCCATCGATGTCAATTCTGCGCAATCGACGAAAGGTGAGGATATTGAAGAAACAGCATTACACACCAACATAGAAGCCGCTCTCGAGGTTGCTCGACAGTTGCGGTTGCGCGACATTGGCGGTCTGATTGTCATTGATTTTATTGATATGGACATTGAGCACCATCGTCATGAAGTGGAAAATTGTTTGCTGGATGCGTTAAGCAATGATCGCGCGCGTACACAAATACAACATATTTCGCGATTTGGTTTGTTAGAAATGTCGCGCCAATGTTTACGTTCATCACTGGGATCAACCGACCAAATTACTTGTCCACGTTGTCATGGGCAAGGTAGCATTCGAAGCGTTCCTGCTCAATCCATAACCCTGATGCGTTTAGTCGAAGATGCCATTATGAAAGATGCACCTGTACAAGTTCAATTACAAGTGCCGGTCGATGTGGCAACTTATATTCTGAACGAACAACATCAAACAATTAATGCAATTGAAAAAACACATAATATTACGGTTGTTGTCGTGCCAAACCCACATATGCAAACCCCCGAATATGATATTACTTGCATCAAAAAATCGGGACATCGTTCAACACATCGCGCAAGCTTTGAATTAGTTGCCTCATCAAAAAATACAGGTTATGAAAATCCAACGGAAAATGAAGAAAATAATATCGGTCTCATGGAACCTGCTGTTAAAAATGTTTTACCACCCACGGCCGCTCCCGTTATCCGTCGCAAAAACACCGGATTCTTCAGCCGCTTATTCAAACGCTTGTTTAAAAAAGAAGAAAAAACGACTCTTCCAGAGAGACATTCAAGAAATTCGCGTAGTAGCCGATATCCCGATAAACGTTCGCGAAGTGGCTACAGAAAACCCCGACAAGGTTCGTCTTCTCGTCATAGCAATTACCGACGCAACAGCAATGAGGGTGCGGCTCATGTTCCTCCTCCCAGCAACGCGGTGAGCACGAGCAATGTGACGCATGAGCGGAATAATAGACGTCCTTCCTATCATGATCGTGATCGCAAAAGCAATCATCGTTCTCAGCGACCGCGTCGTGACAACAGAAGACCCTATAATACCGATAAACCGCAATCAACCTCTGTTGAACAAGCGCAACGTGAACATCACTTGGCCGCCATGAGCGGCGACAAGAATCCCGTTGATAGTCCCACATTGCAACAAGTTGTCGATTCAGAAACCAAGCAACATAAGCAACCTGAGCCCATTAAAACACCCCCACAAAAACAACCACCCAAAGTAGTTCCCTTTGTTGCGGATAATCTTAAAACAAGTGATGCTGAGCAGTATCAAATGATTGAAACGAAGAAAGGTGACATAAAATAATCCTCAGCTCAGAGGTAAGTGGGAATTCATCCTTAGAATGGCAGGAATGAGGAAGAAAATAGATTGTTTAGAATCAGAGGAACGCTTTACGTCCTCTGAGCTGAGGGCTGTGTCATCCCGCGGCTTGACCGCGGGATCCAGAAATTTATATTAAAGATTATGATAACGGAGTACCGTTATTATAATCACTGGATACCGGCTTTCGCCGGTATGACGAAAGTCTGGATGCCGCGGTTAAACCGCGGGATGACAAAGAAGCGAAGTTTTGCGTCCTCTGAGCTAGTACAGGTGAGCCCGACTTGTACCTCGATTATATTAACTTCCTCACCTTCTCCAAATCCTCTTGCGTATCCACGCCCGGCCCCGGTTTTTCTTTGGCAATGGCAACATAAATTTTTTCGCCATTCCATAAGATGCGGAGTTGCTCTAAACATTCAACAAATTCGATTTTCGAAGCAGGCATTTTAATATAACGTCTCACAAACGCTGCGCGATAACCATAAATACCAACATGCCGATAATAATTAAAATCTTTCGGTAATTCTTTTTGTTCTTTTGAAAAACCATTGCGATACCAAGGCATGGGCGCATGACTAAAATAAAGCGCAAAATTATCCTTATCCAACACGACTCGCGTCACATTTGGGTCAAACACATCATTCATATTATCAATCGGATCGCATAAGGTGGCGACGGATAAATTGGGTTTCTGTTTCAATATATCGATCAATTGATCTAAAATCACGACCGGCACTAAGGGTTCGTCGGCCTGCAGCACTATAACAATATCATCATCAGCCATTTTTAATCGGTCAACCAGTTCGCTCGCGCGCTCGGTGCCGGAGCGATGTGTGGCAGCGGTCATATATATATCTGCACCAAAATTTTTTGCCGTCTCAAAAACACGTTGATCATCCGTTGCAATCATCACTTGATCGGCGCGAGATTTTTTAGCACGCTCGTAAACATGTTGTACCATCGGCTTGCCGGCAATATCCAGCAACACTTTGCCCGCTAATCGAGTGGATTCATAATGCGCGGGAATAACAATAAACGTCTTCATTTAAGTTCCTCAAAAGCTAATTTCCGCGCCTGATCGATCAACATGACAGGCACATCATCTTGAATCGGATAGGCTAATTTATCGAAACGGCAAATGAGCTCTGCTTTGCCAGGATCATACAGCAATTTTCCTTTACAAATTGGGCAGGCCAAAATTGCCAAAATTGCATTATCCATGGTATCCTCCAACTTCGTTCAGAATAGACAGTGTACCGTACTATGAAATTACTCGCAATTCGCAAATATCCAGCCACGCTGCTTTATATTATCAGTGTGGTGCTGATTAATACCCTATTTTTATATATCCCATTCATTTCCGTCCTGGGAAGCACCGTCACACCTGCTGATGTCACGGCTGGCAGCATCTACATTTTCAGAGATTTTGCTCAACGCGAAATCAAACATTATGTCATCATTGCCATGCTTATTGGCTCAGGAATGAGCTATTTTTTAGCCAACAGCACCATAGCTTTTGCTAGTTTTGCAGCCTTTAGTACCGCTGAGCTGATCGATTGGGGAATTTTCACTCTCACCCAAAAACCTCTCTCCAAGCGACTTCTGATTTCAGCATCTGTCAGCGCTCCGATCGATAGCTTCGTATTCTGTTATTTTGTAGGCACCCTAACCTTTTTGGACTTTACTCTCATGACGATCGCAAAAGGTTTTGGACTGCTGCTTGTTTGGTATTTCTGGAAATGGCGCAAAAAATCCGAACTCCAATATGCCGAAGTGGACTTTGAGAGCAATTAAATTAATAATATCATTGCAAGTTATGGAAAACATCGTTAGTATATAATTTATACAAGACTGGTTTTTTTGAGGGATGTTCAATGAGAATCTTATTGGTCGAAGATGATGAAGGCTTGGGCGATAGCATCAGAAGCGCTTTAAAGCATTACGGTAATATCATTGATTGGGTCAAAAATGGATTAGACGCCACCAATGCCATTCAAAATGAGACCTTTGATGTCGTTATCCTGGATATCGGCCTCCCTAAAGTCAACGGCTATCAAGTTTTAAGCCGTATGCGAAATGAAGGGAACACAACGCCTGTTTTAATTCTGACGGCTCGAGATATGCTAGAAGATCGCGTTAAAGGACTTGATCTTGGCGCCGATGATTATCTTGTAAAACCCTTCGATTTGAAAGAACTCGATGCTCGCTTAAGAGCATTGCAACGTCGTTCGAGTGCGCGTGCAGCGCCGATGGTCTATTACGGTGATTTAGCGCTTGATCCCGCATCACATATTGTGACCTATAAAGGGGATATCGTGAATATGCCGCGGCGCGAATTTTCGCTCTTACAAAAATTACTCGAAAATGAAGGTCGCGTATTATCGCGCGAATATCTCGCTCAAACGCTGTATGGCTGGGATGACAGCATTGATAGTAATGCGATCGAGGTGCATATTCATAACTTGAGAAAAAAATTCGGACAAAATTTTGTGCGCACGATCCGCGGCATTGGTTACATGGTTGATAAATCAGAATGATGCCATCCATTCGACGTTTTTTACTATTTAATTTATTATTAAGCATCACCATTACTTCGTCTATTACGGCTGTCGGCAATTATTTTCTTGATAATACCGATATACAAAACCATTTAGATGTGCATTTAAGACAAACCACTTTATTTATTAATGCAATTTTAATGGAAGACCATCATGCCACGTGGAAGCTACAACGCTTACAAAACAATATCAATACGAATAAAAATCAGATGCATCTCTATAAAAAAAACACGACAAAAAAATCAAAAACCGCTATTAATGATCGCTTTCAATTTCAAATCTGGAATGATCAAAACCAGCTTATTTTACATTCGCTGCACGCATCGACGCAGATGTTGGCAAAACAAGATGGATTCGCTGATACCACATTAGATAATCATACCTGGCGAGTATTTAGCATGTATAATAAACCACTGGGCTTGCGTGTCACTGTGGCAGAACTTTACAATTTTCGACAAGAACTCGAACAGCGAATTACGTGGAACAATTTACTCATTATCATATGGACCTATCCGTTGCTCGGCCTACTGATTTGGCTCACCGTCGGCTATGGCTTAAAAAACTTGGATATGATCGCGCATAAATTGGCGCGCCGTAAAGAAACAGATTTCAGCTCACTCAGCTTAAAAAATCTGCCGATTGAAATTCATGCGCTAATTAATGAATTAAACAACCTCTTTTTGCGATTGCAACAAGCATTTGAACGCAATAAACGCTTTGCTTCGGATGCCGCACATGAATTACGCACGCCATTAGCCGCTTTAAAAACACAAACGCAATTAGCATCACTTACCACCTCTGACAAAGAAAGAAATGCCGTCTTAAATCAACTGACCTCGAGCGTTGATCGCGCTACACATATTGTACAACAATTATTGACGTTAAGTCGCTTAGGCTCAGAAGATACACTGAATGACATAAAAAAAGTAAGTTTAAATCGAATTGCGACAGAAACATTAGCCGAATTGGTTCCTATCGCCCTGGCTAAACATGTAGATATCGAATTGCTCGATCCAGATTCGCGTACCCAAATTTTTGGTAACGAAATGGCCTTGAGCATTTTAATTCGCAATCTTGTCGATAACGCCATCCGGTATACATCCGAAGGTGGTTTTGTGACGGTTCAAGTCATGGAACAACCATCCCAACATAAAGTGGTTTTGCGAATCATCGATAATGGTCCCGGGATTTCACCTGAATTAAGGGCACGTGTATTTGAACGATTCTATCGTATTTTAGGCACTAAAACATCGGGTAGCGGCTTAGGCTTGGCCATTGCACAGCAAATCGCAACGTTGCATCACGCGAGCATCAATTTGGGTACACCAGAACATGGAAAAGGCTTGCAGGTTGATGTGATTTTTCCGGATCTAAACCAGTTTGATCAATATTACTCGTAGCTCGCGCATCCACTATCGCATTCTGTGTGATGCGTCGTTGCATATCCGCAATTTCCATCTCTGACATTATCATGAATGCCAGCACGCTTAATAATACCAGTGCAACCCATAAGACAAATCCCCGCTGTTGCTTCATCTCGGCCACCTTTCTATCAAGGGAATGGCAAAAGAAAATATGCGATGCGTATTTAATAATGTTAAATCAATACTCAACATCACTGCTTTTTGCCAATCCACGATGTTTTTATCCCCATGCTGATTATAACCAATTGCTTTTAAGTCGACGACATTCGGCACAAGTTCAATTTTTTGATCACGGCCATTGATTTCATATAACGCATCATTTGTATTAACAAAAAATATCAATCGTTCCAGCAGCCCTACTTTCGCTTCTGTATCAAACTTTGTGTGAATCACGGCTGACAATGTGAGTCGTTGAGTGTGATATTTTCTGGATCGCGATACCGTTTGCACATGCGCCATAACCGCGTGCTGACAATCCGACACAAGGATATTATCACCGGGTTTGAAAATCGGTGTTTCTGATAGCGTCATTTGATTGCTGTTATTAATCGATCGCATCAAGGGGGAAACATCAGAAGACATGTTGCGAACTTCAATGATATCCGTACCCGCTTTTGCTCGTACATTATGTGTGGAATAGACTTGAATACTACTACCAAACGATAATCGATGATCCTGATCAACGCCTGCATTTTTAAGATTAAAATGATCATCTAATGTTGCGCACCCAATAAATCCGGCTTTCTGAATGGATTGACGTAATACATACGTCGCAAAACGTTCGCTGTTTCGAGCATCCGCCATCGCCAAATATCGCTCATGCAAGAGAGAATATTTTGCAAACACCGACATCAATGCTGTCAAACCAATAATGCTAATGGTCAATGCACATAATAATTCGATCAAACTAAATCCCTTCATTTGCCCTCCAGCTGAGCAAGATATGACAAAAGTAGCGATTGCTCTAACGTTTGATCAGATTGGATATCTTGCTCTAGGTTTAGAAAATTTTGATGCTGCAATTTTCCAAACAAAAGCAACATCATTGTAATTAACATCAACGCAATTAATGCCTCGATAAGACAAAAACCTCGGGTACGCATAAGAAACTCCTTTCGTCATTCCGGAATCGCTCTGCCGTTGCAGAGCGATACAATCCAGTATTATATTTTTTGATGCATAAGTTGAAATAAAGAAAAGATAAAAAGGAAATAGAAATCAAATCATACCAAAACTATTCAAATGCCGCAACCGCACCTTGCCCTATTCGTCGAATAACCGGCTTGTCTCCAGATAAATCAATAATGGTTGTTGGCTCGAGTCCACCCATTCCACCATCAATAATCAGATCCACTTGATTTTCTACTGCCTCACGTATGTCTTCTGGATTTGAAAATGGATATTCTTGATGAGGTAAAATCATGCTGGTCGTCATCAAAGGCTCATTTAATTCGTCCAATAAGGCCAAGGCAATTTTGCAATCGGGTACTCGAATACCGATCGTTTTTCGCTTTGGATGCTGTAACCGACGAGGGACTTCCCGCGTCGCACGCAATAAAAACGTATAAGGCCCCGGCGTATGCGATTTTAACAACCGATAGACTGGATTATCCACCCAAGCGTAAGTCGCAATCTCTGATAAATCACGGCACAGTAAGGTCATATGATGCTTCTTGTCCAGCTGTCGAATACGCTGAATCCGTATCAGCGCTTCTTTATCATCCAAGCGACAGCCCAAAGCATAGGCCGAATCCGTCGGATACACCACGACACCACCCGCACGAATGATATCAGCCGCCTGACTGATCAAGCGCTCTTGCGGATTGACCGGATGTATCGAAAAATATTCACTCATTTGCTGCACCTACTCACCATATATGATATTATCTTGACTCAAAAATAGCGCAATGTAAATACTTTATCCGTGCTCAGCCGTTCGCCGTTGTTTTTTCAGATATTGGAGCCCCCATGAACATCATTCTCGACATTTTCCCCATTGTTATCTTCTTTGCCGTGTATAAATTTTATGGCATTTATGCCGCTACAGGTGCGGCAATTATCTTCTCTCTCTTACAATTGTTATACTATTTAGTGCGATACCGCACATTCAAACCCTTACAGCTGATCACCTTTATTATCATTTTCCTTTTTGGAGGGACAACACTGCTTTTGCACAACCCGATTTATATCAAATGGAAACCGAGCATCGTTTATTGGATTTTCGCTTTGGTCTTTTTAATCAGTCAACTGATTTACAAAAAACCCTTTATTCAAACTGTCATGGGCAAAAATATTCGATTATCTAAAAACTTATGGCCACAACTTAACATCAGTTGGGTATTCTTTTTTACCCTCATGGGCATCTTAAATCTTTACGTCGCTTACCACTATAATACAAATACATGGGTCGATTTTAAGCTTTTTGGCATATTGGGCGCGACATTTGTTTTCACGATTATCCAAGCAATTTATCTCTCACGATTTATGATTGACAATGAAAAAGAAACCACAGATTAGCGATGAAGATCGACAGTTGTTTCGGGATACGGTGAAAAATATTCGGCGTATAAACGCGGTTGAAAAAAACATATCGCCGCGCAAATCCGTAACCTATAAACAAACAACCGAACCTGATATCACGTTCACAGAAAATCCGGGCGAACCTTCTGTTTTAGCAACGGAACAGCTACGTTACACCACCTCCGGCGTACGACAAAACACATTACGCAAATTAAAACGCGGACAATTTTATATTGACGACAGTCTCGATTTACATGGCATGACCATCGCACAAGCTCAATATGCAATGATAAAGTTTTTGACCGCTGCTCAAACACGGCAGTATCAGTGCGTTCACATCATTCATGGAAAATCACATCACACCCTTGATAAACCCAAATTAAAAAATGCCGTTAACCAGTGGCTACGGCAATACCCTTCTGTTTTGGCGTTTTGCTCGGCCACGCCGCAAGAGGGTGGTGCTGGTGCAATTTATGTGCTATTAAAACGCTAGTCGCGTATTGCTTTTTATCCATAAATCAGTAGAATAGATCAAACTCACTATTACATAAGAGCTATGAACAAGCATAAAACGATTATCATCGGTATCGCTGGCGCCTCCGGCTCAGGCAAAAGTCTCCTCGCTCACACCATTGTCAATGAATTAGGTTCGAAAAAGGTTGCGATCGTTTCAGAAGACGCTTATTACAAAGATCTAACGGGCAAATCCCATGAAGAACGCAGTAAAGTAAACTTCGATCATCCGGATGCCTTTGATCATGCACTGTTATCAAAACATCTCGATCAATTGCACCTAGGAGAAAACATTGAGATTCCAATCTATGATCATTCGACACATTCGCGCAAACCTGAAACGCGCACCATTGGACAACATACGATTATTGTTTTAGAAGGTATTTTGGTTTTCGAAGAAGAAGCATTACGCGATCGAATGGATATTCGTATTTTTATGGATACGGCGTCTGATATTTGTTTAATTCGACGATTACGCCGCGACATTGTGGAACGTGCACGTAGCGTTACATCCGTGCTTGAACAATATGAAACGACGGTTCGCCCGATGTATTTAAAATTTATTGAACCCTCAAAACGTTATGCAGACATAAGCGTATTGCATGGCGGTCAAAATCGCATCGCAATCGATGTCATTAAAGCGAAAATGCGCGAGCTACTCAACGGTACGAAGTCATAAAATGCGATAGAGCAGATATTATCTGCCCTATCGGGATAAGGTTAACGAGCTTTGTTTACTCGTCATCAAAATCATCAGGATCGAAATCTGGTTCAAAATCATCATCATCATCATCCAAATTTATGCATAAGATTTTATACATATATTCCCCTTTTTTAATTAATAAATTAACACTATTAAATAATGCTCAATCAAACGTAAGGATCAAAAAACATCATTTAACAGCAGCTATATAATCTGATTTAATAAAAAAAGATAGCAATTTTTCATGATAAAACAAAGAAATTTCAAATCAGATTGATCAATTTTTGATCTACAAGGTCAGTCTACCCCTGCTTTATTATTAATTATTATGCGGCTTCAACAAAAGGTAACACTTTAATTTTATTTGTTTTCTGTTTGATTAACCAAACATCATACTGTGCTTGCATATTGACCCAAAGCTCAACACTCGTATTGAAAAATTTTGATAACCGCATCGCCATTTCTGGACTAATGCTCGTATGTGCATTTAACAACCGCGATAATGTCGTACGGCTCACGCCCAGATGCTCTGCTGCCTCTGTGACAGAAAGCCCCGTGCTATCAATTAAAGCCGCTTTTACATTCAACCCCGGATGTAACGGATTGTGCATCACCATAAATCACCTCAATGGTAGTCTAAATAATCAACTAATACTGCATTGCTTCCTTCAAATGCAAACATAACCCGCCAATTTTTATTAACGGTTACCGAATAATAGCCTTTAAAAGATCCTTTTAATAAATGGAAACGCATATCAGGCAAATTCATATCATTTGGTTCAACGGCGGCATCTAATCGTTGCAATATAATTTGCAACTTAAATTTATGTTTAGCATTAATGCCCGCTGTTGACCCCGTGTCATAGAACTTTTTCAATCCTTTATGCTTCCAGCTCTTTATCATTCGTTAAGTGTAGCGCATCACTTAACGTTTTGCAAGTAAAAATTCAACTCAGTCACCGGCCACTAAATGACTCAAAAACATTCGCAAGCGACGGAGATTTCTCAATTTAAATCAAAGAGTTAAAACCCGCTTCATCAAGGATTTTAACCCCTAATTTCTGCGCTTTATCGAATTTAGATCCCGGATCTGCACCGGCTACCACCCAATCAGTATTTTTGGAAACGCTCCCAGCAACACGAGCTCCCAACGCGCGCAATTTATCTTTAGCTTCATCACGCGACATCGACTGCAATGTGCCCGTCAATACCACCGTTTTGCCTGCAAACACAGTGGATTGTTTCGCCGCAACGACGTTAGGCCATGAAACACCGGCCTTTAATAACTCATCGATAATTTTTAAATTATGCGATTCTTTAAAAAAATTCACGACATATTCGGCTGCGACAGGACCCACATCATGAATCATTAACAACGTTTCTGCATCCGCAGCTTTTATTGCATCCAATGTCTTAAAATGATTCGCCAATAGATGTGCCGTTGTTTCGCCTACTTCGCGAATACCCAATGCATATAAAAATCGTGCGAAGGTGGTTTGTTTACTTTTTTCGAGCGCGCTTAATAAATTTTCGGCGGACTTTTTTCCCATTCGATCAATCGCAGCTAATTCCTCCCGATTTAAATGATATAAATCACCGACATCTTCTATCAGTTTTAATTCAACGAGTTGATCGACTAATTTGTCGCCCAAACCTTCAATATCTAATGCTTTGCGCGACGCAAAATGTTTAATCGCTTCTTTGCGTTGCGCCGAACAATATAATCCGCCGGTGCAGCGCGCAATCGCTTCTCCTTCGAGCAAAATCACATGCGAACCACATATCGGACAAGTTTTTGGTAACGTAATTTTTTGAGTTTTGAGCGGTCGTTTCTCTTTAATCACCGACACCACTTCCGGAATAACATCGCCTGCTCGTCGCACAAAAACCGTATCACCTATTCGAATATCTTTGCGTTTGATTTCATCCATGTTGTGCAATGTCGCATTACTGACCACGACACCGCCGACATTCACCGGCGTTAAGCGTGCCACCGGTGTTAATGCGCCCGTTCGTCCCACTTGAAATTCGACGGCTTCAATCTGTGTCATTTCTTCTTGCGCAGGAAACTTATGCGCAATCGCCCAGCGTGGTGCGCGCGACACAAAACCCAGTCGCTTTTGTAAATCATTCGAATTGACTTTATAGACAACCCCATCGATGTCGTACGGCAATTGATCACGCTGTTTGCCGATGTTGTGATAATAATCTAAACACCCTTTGGCACCTTTAACGAGCGCGGTTTTTTCGATGACCGGCAATCCCCATTGTTTTAATTGATCTAAAATCCCGCTGTGCGAATCGGCTAAATGCATGCGATCGCCTACTTCATAAGCATAAAAATCCAACGGCCGTGTTGCTGTTATATTAGAGTCCAGCTGCCGCAAACTACCTGCCGCCGCATTGCGCGGATTGGCAAAAATTTTATCGCCTGTTTTTCGTGCGCGAACATTGAGCTCTTCAAATCCCTTTTTTGGCATGTAAACTTCCCCGCGCACTTCCAAAATTTCTGGATAATCTTTTTCTTTAAGTTTAAGCGGTATCTTTTTGATTGTTTTTATATTTTGTGTAACATTTTCCCCCGTAAACCCGTCGCCACGCGTCGCTGCTCGCACGAGCAGACCATTTTCATAAACCAAACTAATCGCTAACCCGTCTAACTTAGGCTCACAAGCATATTCGATTGGTTGATCGTTTTCTAATCGATCATGAATCCGCTTATCAAAGGCAATCAGCTCTTCTTCAGAAAACGCATTCGAAAGCGATAACATCGGAATAACATGTTTAATTTCACTAAAGACTGTCAGTGGCGCTGCACCGACCCGCTGTGTAGGCGAGTCAGCGGTTTTAAGTTCAGGATAGTCGGTTTCGAGCTGCTGCAATTGCCGAAACAGTCGATCATATTCACTATCGGGAATCGTCGGACTATCCTCAAGATAATAATGACGGTTATGCGCATGAATCATTTCGCGTAATTTTTGAGCTTGAGCTTTAATCGCTTTGGTTAGTTTCATACGAATATAATAAGCGATTTTGAACTGAAATTATACCCTATCGACACTCCGCCGAAACATAGGTAAAATTAGAATCAAATATTATGAAATACAATGACCTATTATACATCCACACCAAAATCGTCCAAGATGGCTAGCAGATCCTTGCCGATTGGAGTATGCGATTGTTTGCTAAACACTTTTTTGTAATTTTTTAAAATATAGTCGTATTCGGGTAATGTTAATATCGGCATGATTTTATGGACGCGTTCCATATCCTGCGCGCTTTGATATTCACAACTTTGAAATAAAATCGCCGCCAAGGCAGCTGCTTTTGAAGCCTTTCGAGCCGGATTGGCACTATAAAAACTATTAATATAATAATCTAATGCAACATCTTTATCCCATTCAATCCATTCATTAAAAAAGTGGGCGGCTAATTGTTCAGATTCTTCAAAATCACCACTCTCCTCTACAAACAACATAAATAGCATGGCATGAACAGCCGCTTCGATGTTGGCCCATGAACAGTTGCCCGAAATTTGAAGTGAGATGGGCAACGTTGCAATGCGTTCTAGGCCTAATAATTCTTGCAGTTGTTCTTCGACAAAACGACGTGGCTTTTGCTTATAAAGCAAATATTTTATCAGATTCGAATTCAATAGATGTGAATGCGTCATGCGATAAATATTGAGTGGGCCATGCTCTTTTCCATAAGCGCCACGGTCACAATAGGCAAATAAATTGTGATATCTAACAAAAGAAATCGCATGTCCTTGATAGCCGACGGGAATCATCAGAAAATCATCATTTAACAAATTATTAATTGTCGCTTCGTAATTCTTGAAATCAATATTGTGATGATGGTAATAAACCAATTGTCTCGCTATATCAAATCGCTTTATGATTTTATTCAGTTTGCCAAAATATCCACGCAGCGCTCTCGCACGAAAATGATTTTTAAAATGTTTTAAGGAACCATCGATCATGGCAAGCGTAAATTCTATATAGAAACCTTCAAAATCAATTTCAATAAAGGTATTCGTGTTATCAACAATATCAACATGTCCCGTCAGTTTATAACGATGACCCAACAATTTTGCATGAATAAAATCCTGGGCAAACGCTACATCAGCCCCCCGCTTTTGTAATAATTCCGCGGTTTTTTGTTGTCGCAAAAATGGCATGACCAAAATCGGTTGCCCTGCAAGCGAGTACGCATTAGGGTTAGCCTGGTGATCCAACAACAATTGGCAAAACGCTAAATTATTGTTGTCTGCTGCCCAATGCAATGCCGTTCTGCCCGTCAGATCAGGAAAATCGATCGCGGCACCCGCATTCACAATAATTTTAGCTTTTTCGACATCATCCATGATGGCGGTTTGAATCAGAGGTGTATAACCATATTCATCAATCACATCCAATTCCATCTCAGGATTAACCGCTGCACGGACATCCGCAACTTGTCCGTAAATGATAGTTTTTGCAAGTGACATATTTCATCCAAAAATCGATAAATATCTATTTAAAATTAAAGCAGCAATGGGCATGTGTTGTCAACTTTGCCCCGAACTCGCATCGAGCTCAGAGCTGCCAGAATTATACATCGTAAAACACTTGCTATGACTGGGTTTCCGCAGCTCAGAGCTGGGTGGATTATTTTCTTGTAAGCAATTAACCCAACGGGGAGGGAGAAGGCGGAATAAATTTGGCTTCAGCAGCCTTTTTTTGTTGTAAGGCTTGTCTTAATTGATAAGCAAGCTCAGGATCCAATTGTTCTACTCTGCTTAGGAGTGCGTCGCTTGTGTCTTGATTGCGTAAAGCTTCGGGGGTCACATTGATGTCTGCCATCCCTTCTTGATCCATTAATTTTGGATGTGCGAGCAGTTCAGATGCGGCATTATTTTCCGATAATTCGCCCGCTTGTTGATCCGTTTTGTCAGGTCGACGTTGGCCTTTTTCACCATAATCATGTTTAACATGATCGTCAGTGATGTTTATCTCAACTGCACGTTGTGGCGGTTTATATTCGTCTGTCATAGTCGATTCCTCTTCATTGATCTTCTAACCTCTCTGCGGCAATACCCTATTTTATACGAGTCTGCCGATGAACTTTTTCAAAAATAGGAAGGGCGGTTGTATTAACAATATCACGCAAAATAAAACTAGAACATACGCTTTTTATTCCCTTTATTTGCGTTAATTTTTGTAATAAGAATGCCTGATATTCTTCCATATTTTGTATCACAATTTTTAATATATAATCTTGCTCCTGCCCTGCAATTAACGCACACTGCACAATTTCAGGAAAGGATTTTATTGCATTCTCAAAACCTGCCATAATTTGAGGCTCATGGGTATTTAAGCCCACAGTGACAAACACGGCAAGCTGTAAGCCCAATTTTTCAGGATCTAGCAATGCCACATATTTTTGAATAATCCCCTCTTCTTCAAGCTGCTTAACTCGTCGCAAGCATGGCGATGGAGACAAGGCGATTTTCTCAGCCAAATCTTGATTGCTGAGCTGCCCATCCGCCTGCAACAAGGTGATAATTTTACGATCTATCTTATCCATACGGCCTCCCGACTATACCAATCATTTCTTTCAAAATAGCATAATAATTCAATTATTTCAAATAATTTAAAATAAAATACTATTTTTTTAAAAAATACGTCTATTTTCACAAACACATGTCGAAAGAGTCAAGTTTTTAACTCAGTGCTTCAATTATCGCATCAATGAAGATAGAGGTGCTAGCAGGTTTTTCTTTTTTAATATCGCGCGTCGCTATTCCTCTTGAAAGTGTTTTTTTGACCGCTTTTTCAATGGCTTGCGCTTCCTCCTCTGCATGAAAAGAATAGCGTAACATCATGGCTGCAGAGAGCAGTTGCGCACAAGGATTTGCAATATTTTGATTGGCAATATCGGGCGCAGAGCCACCGGCGGGTTCGTAAAGTCCAAAGCCTTCGCTGTTTAAACTGGCGGAAGGCATCATACCGATAGATCCTGATAATGCAGCACCCAGGTCAGAAAGAATATCCCCAAACATATTTTCCGTCAGAATAATGTCAAATTGAGCGGGGTTTATCACCATTTGCATAGCACAGTTATCAACAAACATGGGAATTAATTCAATTTCAGAATCATCTTGTGCTATCTCCATAACAATTTCTCGCCATAGTTTTGAGGTGGCTAATACGTTGGCTTTATCAATTAAATGTACTCTTTTTTTTCGTGAACGTGCGGCGTTAAATGCCGCATGAGCAATCTGTTTAATTTGATTTTCATGGTAGTATGATTCGTCAATGGCAATTTTTTGATTATCTTTCATTGTTCTTTCATGACGGCCAAAATAAATACCGCCGAGTAGTTCGCGAAAAACAACAAAATCAACTGATTGACTGTTTTTAATCGGCGAACTGTTAGCAAGGGCTGGATAAATAATGACAGGACGAATGTTGGTGCTGAAATTAAAATGTTTCCGTATTTTTAAAATGCTATTAATCTCACAATTTTTCCATTTTGCTTGCTGCTGTTCTGCAACGGGTCCTCCCACAGAACCAAAGAGAATAGCATCGGCGTTTTCACATATTTTTAGCGTTTTTTCTGGGCAGTGCGATTGATAACGGTCATAAGCTTGTCCGCCAACTTCACTTTCAAGATAGTCAAAAGAGTGATTAAACACCTTTTCAATGCAATCCAAAACACGCAATGTTTCGCGCATAACTTCAGGCCCAATGCCATCTCCTGGTAATATAGCAATCTTCTTTTTCACGAGGTCACCTCTAATAAATAATCCAGATCATCTTGCCCTTTTAAGAAACATGTTTTCCTAAACGGGTCAAAATCAAACGTAAACAATTCATCTTCTGATGTTGTCACTGTTTGTTTTTCTAAATCAATGGTCAAAATAAAATTTTGATCGATAGCATTTTTAATCATTTTAGCAATTATTGGTGGCGTTAAGGAAATTAACAGTACACCATTTTTTATGGCATTATTATAAAAAATGTCAGAATAAGATTGCGCAATAATCGCCTTAATGCCAGCTTGTGTTAATGCCCAGACAGCATGCTCTCTTGAAGAGCCACAACCAAAGTTTTCTTTTGCGATGAGAATCGCAGAAAATTGATATTTAGGAGAGTTAAAAACAAAATCAGTATGTTGTTCTCGCAATCGCTGAAAAAGATGCTGGCCATAACCATCGCAAGTGACTTGCGTCAAAAATTGTGCTGGAATAATCATGTCCGTATCAACATTATCCATGTTGAGCGGTATCGCTTGACTTGTTAATTGTTGAAATGGTTTCATTAGATTTCCTCCACAGAACAAATTTTTCCTTTAATGGCGCTGGCCGCGACAGTGGCGGGAGATGCAAGATGGGTAATACTGCCAGGACCTTGTCTGCCAATAAAATTACGATTCGATGTGCTGATGCAGCGTGCGCCAGGCGGTACTTTATCATCATTCATCGCTAAACACATCGAACAGCCTGGCATGCGAAATTCAGCCCCGGCAGATTCAAACACTTTATCTAATCCTTCTTGCATGGCTTGGTACATCACTTGTTCTGAGCCAGGTACAACATACATCTGTACATGGGATGCAATTTTTTTTCCTTTTAATATTGCTGCTGCTAAACGCAAATCTTCGATGCGGCCATTGGTACAACTGCCGATAAAAGCCCAATCAATTGGAATGTTTCTGATGGGTTGTCCGGCATTTAAGCGGGTATAACTGTATGCCTCTTTAGCATTTTCGAACGCGGGAATTAACTCGTCGATGCTAATCGCTTGTTCTGGATTAATTCCCCAAGTGACCATTGATTTAAGATTGTTGATATCGATTTCTACGGTTTTGTCATAATGACATCCTGGATCACTGATCATTTGTTTCCAGGAAAGTATCATCCTTTCCCAATCAGCATTTTTTGGCGCATAAAAACGCTCTTTTAAATAATCGAATGTGGTATTGTCAGGCGCAATTAATCCCGCTCGTGCGCCGCACTCAATCGACATATTGCATATAGTCATTCTTGCTTCCATTGACATCGATGAAATAATGTCACCCGTATATTCGATGGCATAACCCTTAGCGCCGCCGACGCCAATGGTGGCAATTAATTTCATGACGATATCTTTTGAAGTGATGTTTTTTGCAGGAGCTCCCTTGAAAATCACCTTCATCGTTTTGGGTTCATATTGCAAAATAGCGCCCGTGGCTAATACATGGGCTATTTCTGAAGTGCCAATTCCAAAAGCCAACGCGCCAAAAGCGCCGTGCGTTGACGTATGAGAATCGCCACAGACAATGGTTTCGCCGGGTTGCGTAAAACCAAGCTCGGGCCCAATGACATGGACAATGCCTTGGTGCTTGCTGTCAAAGTCGTATAGCTTGATACCAAAGGCCTGTGTATTTTTTCGCAATGTCTCAATCTGTATTTTTGCTTGTTCGTCAGTCATCACCGTGCGATTTTTTGTGGTTGAAATGCTGTGATCAAGCGTTGCAATGACTCTCGTAGGATATCGCACAGATAATGCACGTCGACGCAGTTCATCAAACGCTTGCGCAGAAGTGACTTCATGAATAAGCATTTTATCAATCGCTAAAACTGCCGGATGATTCTTTTTTTGCATAATAACATGATGATGCCAAATTTTTTCAATAATATTCTTAGGCACAGTGAGCCTCCTTTTTTATTGTTTTATAGTAACTGTTGACATACGCTTGATTAATTGCATTAATATAAGCTTTAATTGCCGCGATATTGATATCAGCATCAATCGCTTTGCCAATGTACTGGTCGCTCTGCTTGACACAGACAGTAATGGTTGCTTGGCACAATGCATTGACACTATTTTCACCGCATGAATTTGAATGATAATCAATAATTTCAATAGCAGGAAAATATTTTTTAACCGCTTGATCTAACGCTGCCAAGGCTGAATTTTTGCCATAGGTTTTCAAATTCATTTCTTTTTCAGAAAAAAACTTTCCTTGAAGATGAAGCGTGCTATTGCCCGCTTGATCTTTTGAATAATCAATTTGAGTGACTTTGATTGGCGAATAATGCTCTCTAAATCCTTCAATCACTTCTTCATCAGTAATTCCTTTACGTCGATTGGCGAATTGATCTTTAATCGACTGCGTGACGGTTGATTTTTCATTTCGCGGGCAGTGAAATCCATGATTTTCAAGAATTTCCGAGGCATGGTTGCTGCCGCTCAATGGCCCAAAAGCAAAACTAATTTCTTGACCGACCTGTTGAGGATTGAAAGGCTGATAAACCATGGGATTTTTTAAGATGGCATTGGTATGTCCGCCTGAGCTATGTCGTGCAGCATTTTGGCCGGTGATAGGCCAGTGGGGTTGGCGAGTTAACATGCGCTCATCAATAAAGTTAGAGATTTTTTTTAAATGATTGAATTGAATGTGAGTGACGAAAGGAGTGTTCGGATTAACTTTTTTTCCAAATTGCTCAATCATCATAATACACTGTTCTAGCGCAACATTTCCGGCTCGTTCTCCAACACCATTGATGCAACCTTCTATTTGTCGCACAGGACCATCAAAGACAGCGGTCATCGAGTTTTCAAGCGCCAAACCCAGATCATTATGACAGTGTACGGACCAGATAATCTTTTTTTCTGGAAATTCTTTTTTCATCATTGCGGCATGTTGTTTGATATGTTCGACAAAAAACATCTTTCCCTCAAAACGTGAAGCACCGCCAATGGTGTCAGGACAATTAATCACGGTCGCACCAGCACTGATTGCTGCACGAATCACATCGGTTGTAAAATCAAAATTCTCACACAAACGAGAGTAACCTTCCGGGCTAAATTCTACTTCAAATCCTGAATTAGCCGCCATGCGAACCAAATCGTAAACATCCACAATAATTTGAGCATGGTTTTGAGCAAGCTGACCGAGCGATGCTTTCATTAAATTAGGATCAACAGGGACATAAGTATGCAAGCGTGCTTTGCTAATAGAAAGGCTCGGTGCTAGTGCTTCCATGGTGCGAATCACTTGCTCTTTTCGTAACTGACAAAGTCCCGCGATAGTCATTGATGATTTTTTTTCCGACATGACTTTGGAAATGGTATGCACAATATCAAAATCATATTGGCTTGCAGAGGGAAAACCTGCTTCTAAAATATCTATTCCCAGTTCATCTGCATAGTGCGCATAAGTAATATTATCTTCAAATGACATGCCCGCTCCGGGAGATTGCTGACCATCTCTTAATGTGGTGTCAAAAATATAAATTCTTTCATTCATCATCGTGCTCCCATTTAGTTAACCCAAGTGAGTGATTTGTCAAAACTGGCGATTTCACCGCGGATCATTTTGTGATACTGGTTTTTAATTATTTCTGTGA
>JBBTCW010000035.1:0-8301 GCA_038043025.1 Pseudomonadota bacterium
CTGCCGGGTTTTTCTCACCTCAAACATCTTCTGAGTATCTCAGTGAACGCCGGCATGATAGTCCACAAGCTCAACAAGAACATGACAAACGGTTTGGCTTGGTATTGCGGCGATCTTAGGAATCTGGAATGACACGCAGATAATTTTTGCCACAAACCAACGATAATTCCACGTGGTATTGTCACGAAAACCCTGTAGTCTTCGTTTTTTTTCAATAGAAACGGAGATTCAACAACTCACGCATCGCCTGCCCGCGATGACTTAATTGTATTTTGCGTTCGGATGACAATTCTGCTGCAGAACAATTATCGGTCGGCACAAAAAATATTGGATCATAACCAAAACCACCGGCACCTTTGGGTGAAAATAAAATTTTACCTTCCCAAACACCTTTGCAAATAATCGGCTCTGCATCATTTTGTAAATAAACCAACACGCAATGAAATCGCGCCGTGCGCTTTGCAAACTTCAAATTACCCAACTCCTTTAATAATTTATTAATATGTTCCGCCGGTGTCGCATTTAATCCAGCAAACCGCGCAGAATAAATTCCCGGCGCACCGTCCAGCGCATCCACTTCCAAACCCGAATCATCGGCAATCGTGGGTAATTTTGTGTGATGATGAACATAACGCGCCTTTAATAATGCATTTTCTAAAAAAGTCGTGCCCGTCTCTTCGACAGACTCTAGCTGAAACTCAGATTGCGCCACGATATCTATCGGTGTCTTTGCAAACAACGCTTGAAACTCTGCCACTTTGCCTAAATTACCTGTTGCCAAGACAATACGCACCATAAATATCCTCCTGATTCGACGATGAAAGCTATACTATATAGGCATCCTCAAAAGATACAAAGCACGAATAAGGTGTACAATTCCTTGACAGTTGCCGTTAATTCATTAGACTTGATGCTTCTATTTTTTTCATGAATTAGGCATAAACCAGTGATTTCAACAGCTAACTTAACTATTCAATTTGGATCAAAACCACTTTTTGAGAATGTCTCCGTCAAATTTGGTGGCGGAAACCGCTACGGTCTCATTGGCGCCAATGGTTCCGGTAAATCTACTCTCATGAAAATCTTAGGCGGTGATTTACCGCCAACCTCTGGCTCCGTCGAAATTGATCGTCACGCCCGAATAGGAAAATTACGTCAAGATCAATTCGCCTTTGAAGAATATACTGTTTTAGATACCGTCATTATGGGTCACACCGAGTTATGGAAAATCAAACAAGAACGCGATCGACTGTATTCTCTTCCCGAAATGAGTTCCGATGAAGGCATGCAAGTGGCCGAGCTCGAAACAGCTTTCGCCGAGCTCGACGGTTATACCGCCGAATCACGCGCAAGCGAATTACTGCTCGGACTGGATATCCCGTTAGAACAACACACAGGATTAATGAGTGCCGTTGCGCCTGGTTGGAAACTTCGCGTTTTGTTAGCGCAAGCGCTCTTTGCAGATCCCGATATTTTATTGCTCGATGAACCCACAAACAATTTGGATATTAATTCAATTCGCTGGCTCGAAAATATTCTCAATAATCGCAAAAGCACAACGATTATTATTTCGCATGATCGCCATTTTTTAAACAGCGTTTGCACGCACATGGCTGATTTAGATTACGGCGAATTACGACTCTTCCCCGGAAATTATGACGAATATATGACGGCCGCCACACAAGCGCGCCAACGTCTTTTGACCGACAATGCAAAAAAGAAAGCGCAAATGGTGGAACTACAATCTTTTGTCAGTCGCTTCTCTGCCAATGCATCGAAAGCCAGACAAGCCACCTCTCGCGCAAAACAAATTGAAAAAATCACACTTGAAGAAGTAAAGCCTTCCAGTCGAAAAAATCCTTATATTCAATTTGAACAAGAGAAAAAACTCTATCGTTTAGCGCTTGAAGCTGAGCATCTAACAAAAGGCTATGACGAAAAGCCACTGTTTTCAAAGCTTGCATTAACAGTCTCAGCCGGTGAACGCGTCGCCATTATCGGGCCAAATGGCATTGGCAAAACAACATTACTGCGCTGTTTGATCGGCGATTTAAAATTAGACGCCGGCACGGTGAAATGGGCAGAAAACGCAACCATTGGATATTATGCACAAGATCATGCGACAGATTTCGATTCCAAATTATCGCTGTTTGAGTGGATGACACAATGGCGAAAAAACACCGATGACGAACAAAAAATACGAAGTATTTTGGGTCGATTACTATTCTCACAAGATGAAACAAAAAAGCCTGTCAATATTATTTCAGGTGGAGAGCAGGGTCGCATGATTTTTGGCAAACTCATGTTACAACAGCCGAATGTGTTAATCATGGATGAGCCCACCAACCATTTAGATATGGAATCGATTGAATCGCTTAATACTGCTCTCGAAAAATATGCAGGCACGCTTATTTTTGTGAGTCATGACCGTGAGTTTGTGTCATCACTGGCAACACGAATCATTGAGCTCTCTCATACCGGCATTCGTGATTTTCATGACACCTATGAAGAATACCTGCGCAGTCAAGGCATTGAATAAGGGTCGCTATCGATGGCAAACTCTTCCGACAAATTTCTCATCGTACTTGGCTTTGACTACGGCACTGAGTCAACCGGTGTTGCCATCGGTCAAACAACCACGCATACCGCTCGACCACTGACGGCACTTAAATCACAAAATGGCGTTCCTAATTGGCCAAAAATTGAAAACCTCATACAAAACTGGAAGCCAAACGCTCTAGTTGTCGGCATTCCTCTCAATATGGATGGTTCGACTCAGCCGATTACGCAATCGGCCAAAGAATTTGCACAAGAATTGCAGCAACGATTCAATCTTCCCGTTCATGAAATTGATGAGCGACTCACCACCATTGAGGCACGCAACAAACTTTTTGAAGAAAAAGGATATAAAGGTTTATTGAAATCGGCCATCGATGCAGCAGCGGCAACTATCATTGTTGAGAACTGGTTAAATCAATCGCGCACTTGATAATTTTTTAAGACATCGTATGATCACAGTAAATGAGCACGCAGGTTGGGCTGAGCGCATGCGAAGCCCAACAACATGTACGCTAAAAAAGGAACATGTTTATGAAACACGTAGTCTCTACAAACAAAATATATTTCTTTGGTTTTTTGCTGGCCTCTGCCGCTTTATTGTTTGATGCCTATTTGCAATTTTATTTGACATTGCCAACGTGCAATTTAGTTTATCTCGAAAGAATTATTTTATTCGTAACGGTACTCGCCTTTTTAGCGGGAAGCTTATATCATCATACTGCAGCCAGCAATCGCGTCTTTAGTCTTTCAAGTTTATTGATCAGCCTCATCGGCGTTGGAACGGCACTCCGACACGCATGGATACAATATTTTCCACAATCACAATCTTTTAATCTAAATCCGGGAAACTACACATCGAAATTTACTTATATTTCACAATGGATTCAGTCCACGTATTCTGGAACCATAGCCTGTTCACAACCTCAATGGAGCGGGTACGGTATTACATTAACCGAATGGACGTTCTTACTTTTTATTTTCCTTTCGGTGCTTGCCTTGTCGCAATTAAGACATAAATTCTGATAAAAACGCGAGTTCCGGATAAGCTTTAAAAGAAAGGGGTTGCAATGCAACCCCTCTCTCGCCCACTTTTATTAACGCATCCATGCTCTAATCGTCACTTCCCTGTTCGACATCCATGTCAAGCTGCGTTCCTTGCGGCTTTGTGCGACTCATCCATGAATCACATGTTTAAAAAGTAGCAAAATTTTATGAAAACAACAAATGCCTGTTTTTCTTAAAGTTAGTCCAAAAACATGAACCAGTTTGTTAAGTTCTATTAAAATATTTATATAAATTATAATGTTATAAAATATACGTGAGAATTGACTCTAAATAAAACACCAAAAATCGGCGCGTACCTATGCATCTTTAAGAAAATGCTTACAAAATTAAAATCATTTTTCGTAAAATTAAGCTGCGCGATGATATAAAAGAAATGGCAAAATAGAAAACAATACAATGCTACCAATCAAAATCGATTCATATTTAAACACGTTACCGACTTGAATTTGCGATGGTGGCAAAAACCCAACAATCATGGCCAATAAACATCCAATTATTCCAATGGATGTCACCAACAACATGCCCGTGCGACCACCTGGCACTTTAAATGATCGTTTTACATGCGGCTTGCCGTAATGCAATTTCAACGCTGTTGCAAATAAAATCACATACACCAACAAACCAAGTTGTGCCGTCATGGCCGATAACAGCCAATAAGATCCGCTGATCGTTGGAATTAATAAAAACACTGCGCATAATCCGGTAAAAATAATGCCTTGTAAAATTAACACGGGAATTGGTGTACCTTGCTTATTTCTAAATTTAAATAATTTTGGCAATCCGCCGTCCTCTGCAGCAACCGCCAACCCTTTGCTCGGGCCAATAATCCAAGCCGCAACACCGCTTAAACTGCCAATGACAATTAATAATACAACCACGGGAGTTAGCCATGTTAAATGATATGCACCAAAGAAAACAGTAAACGCTTGCAACAATCCTGTTACTAAATTTAATTTGGATTGAGGTATAACAATCGCAATAGCCACCGATGCTAACACTAATGAAAAGAAAATAATTCCGCCCGAGACCCACAGTGCTTTTGGATAAGCGCGTTCCGGGTTTTTAACATCGCCCGCGTGCACTGCTGACATTTCCATACCAATCAAGCTGAAAATAACAGCCGATAAAAAAGCTAAATTTTTTAACTCCGCTATGTGGGGAAAAAATGCGTGCCAGCTTAATGCCGTTTGTAACGGTTTTCCTAAACACAACCAAACAATCCCTAGAATAATAATCAACGCCATTGGAATTAATGTTCCCCATAAAGCGCCAAGCGTACTAAACAAACTAGAAATACGCATACCAAAACAATTTAAAATAGTAAGCAACCAAAATAAACTAATCGTTGTCACCAACAAATATAATTTATCATCTGCCCATGCGGGATTAATCAGGTATGCAATGCTCGCCGCAATAAACACCATTGCCGTAGGGTACCAAACAACATTATAAATCCACTGAAACCAAATCACTAAAAATCCCATCTTGGAACCAAACGCTTCGCGCACCCAAATATAAATTCCACCCGTTGTCGGATACGCGGTTGCCAATTCGGCGGTAATTAAGATACTCGGGAGGAAAAAGACAACTGCTGCAACCAAATAGAAAAAAACCAACGCAAAGCCATATTCCGCACTGATAGGCAGGCTACGCAAACTATCAACCGCGATAATGTTAATCATGGCGAGTTGAAAAAAATTTAATGTTTTTCGAGGCTCGGCCTGCTCTGACATAGAAACTCTTCAATCTTAAATTTAGATAGCGCTGAATAGTTACGATAGATTATGACTTATGATGTCGACGAAAGATATATTTTTGAATATAGTGGCCTAACAACCCTCCAAAAACACCGCCACCAAAAATCATAAAAGATAAATAGACCGGCACAAAACTAATCATTACCAAACGTTCTTTAGATGAAAGCTTATCGATCCAGTGCAGCAAAGCGTTGAGTGATAAAAATGTGTGCTCTGGACCTAGTACGAGAAAATAAATTAATGAAACCACAAATACAAAGCCCACAAACCCGCCAAAACTGACTCGACTAAACCCTGGGGTCATGACGCGATGATACCGCTCTTCATCAAACATATAATTTAACTCTTTCATCATCCAACCAACTAATTTTCTTGTTGCTCTTTAACCTGAAGTATAGAAATGATTTCGAGTCTACGCCACCAACCTTAAGGAAAACTTAAGAGAACCAAAAAAAACCATTTTTCGTTATTTTTTTTTATATCTCTTGAATGCCAAGCCCCTGGCCAATTTGAACGCGCATATCAGCATGAAGAGCTTGATTCCAGACCATTCGACTAGAACTGCAGAGAAGAATAACCGTCGAGCCCATCTCAAAATGACCCATCTCGGCTCCACGAGGCAGCTCAAACGACTGGTTATAATATTGGATTTTCTGGATCGTTTTTCGCGAATGTGGTCTAATTTTGCCCGTCCAAACGGTCTGCAGGCCGCCCACCAGCATAGCCCCAACCATAATCACGGCCATATAACCAAAAGATGTCTCAAACAGACTGACAATTCGCTCATTGCGTGCAAATAACCATGGCACTGACTGTACCGCCGCAGAATTTACCGAAAACAGTGTGCCGGGCACATAAATCATCTCGAGCAATTTCCCGGAAAATGGCATATGCACGCGATGATAGTCGCTGGGATTTATATAGATCGTCGCGAATCGACCTTGCTCAAAATAAGCCGCTAGATCAACTCGCGTTAATAATTCGATTAGAGAATAATTTTTTCCCTTGGCCTGAAGCAACTTGCCCGCAGTGATATCACCGATTTGACTTATCACACCATCTACTGGAAAAATGATTATATTTTCATCTGACGCAATTGGTCGCGCGGATGCATTTAAGCGACGAGCGAAAAATTCATTAAACGTGGCATAATCAGATATCTTAGTCTTTTCAGCAATTGCTAAGTCAACGCGATAGCGCAGCATAAATAAAAAAATTAAGCTGTTTTTCAACCAGAACCATCGACAATTTCCCACAAGCCCCGCCAAACGAGATAGCGTATGCTGAGGTAATAACGACTGTAGAAAGGTGTAAAATTTATCAAACATGGCGATATCTTATCTTAAACATAAGATTATACAATCCAATGATCGAATTCTCTCCAAGGCTTATGTATACTTTAAAAATGACAGCAAATCATTTACAGGTCTATCTGGTCGGCGGCGCAGTAAGAGACCAACTTTTAGGTCAACCGCACAAAGAACGCGATTGGGTGGTGGTGGGCGCCACGCCAGAAGAATTGGCCTCACAAGGTTATCAACCCATTGGCAAAGATTTCCCAGTTTTTTTGCATCCCAAAACACATGAAGAATATGCGCTGGCGCGAACTGAACGTAAAATATCAAAAGGCTACAAAGGTTTTAAAGTTTATGCGACGCCGGATGTCACGCTCGAAGAAGATTTAAAGCGACGCGATCTCACGATCAATGCCATGGCACAAACCGATGATGGCCAGCTCATTGATCCCTTCGACGGCCAGCAAGATTTAAAAGATAAAATATTGCGCCATGTCTCCGATGCTTTTATCGAAGATCCTGTGCGCGTTTTGCGCGTTGCACGCTTCGCCGCAAAACTGGGTGATTTTAAAGTCGCACCTGAAACCAATAAACTCATGCAAGAGATGGTCGCATCCGGTGAAATCGATGCGCTTGTGCCCGAACGCGTTTGGCAAGAATTGCATCGCGCATTAGAAGAAAAATATCCGCATCGATTTATAGAAGTATTGCGTGACTGCGGTGCATTAAAAATTATTTTGCCAGAAATCGATGCGCTCTTTGGCGTACCGAATCCTAAAAAATGGCACCCCGAAATCGACACCGGCCTTCACACAATCATGGCTTTAAAAGCCGCCGTAAAATTAACCGATGACCCAATGATTAGATTTGCCGTACTTGTTCACGACGCAGGCAAAGCAAAAACACCCAAAGAACTCTGGCCAAAACATCATGGCCATGCTGAGGCTGGCGTACAACCTGTTAAATCATTGTGTGCGCGGTTGCGCGCACCGCGCGATTACACCGAATTTGCGGTACTCGTGACAAAATATCATCATCAATGTTTAAAATTAAATGAATTTAGTGCGAAAGCGTTATTAAAATTATTGGAAAACCTGGATGCATTCCGCCGACCCGAGCGATTTAAAAAATTCTTGATTGCTTGCGACGCCGATGCCCGCGGCCGCACAAATTATGAAACAGTAAAAAAGCCGCAACTTGAATTTATAGATAATCTGCAAAAACAATGCGCCAATGTCACGATTCCAGATGAAATGAAAGAAAAATCGAACGAAGACATCATGCATTTTGTGCATGATGCGCGGTTGTCAAAAATAAAAAAATATTTCAAATGACAACGGCGAGAATGTCATTTCGAATCCCGCCGAAGGCGGGTGAGAAATCTCATCAATTACACTTCGATTCACGAAATTTCTCCTCAGGGCCTATACCCTCCTCCTCCCAACATCATCATCTGAGCCGGTTCCTTCTCTGCCGCTGCGGCTCGTTCCTCTGCCACTGCGGCTCGTTCCTCTGCCACTGCGGCTCGTTTCTCTGCCACTGCGGCCCGTTCCTCTGCCACTGCTGCCCGTTTCTCTGCCACTGCGGCCCGCTCCTCTGCCACTGCTGCCCGTTCCTCTGCCACT
>JBBTCW010000036.1:0-13119 GCA_038043025.1 Pseudomonadota bacterium
ATGATCAAGTGGCCGCTTAATATCCACACATACACAACATTTGACTATAGCTCCTGGTGGTTCTGCACGCGGTAAGGGGCGTGGTGACGAGGTTGCTGCTGGCGCAGCTGAAAAGGAGGGTGGAGAATCGCTTCGATGGCCAGTTGAGTTTGATGCGGCAGTACGGCGAGTTGCTAGACAATTGCAACAAGCTGTTGATGATGAGGTGAGTGTGAGTCTATCTGTTGTGCGAGATGATCATTTATACGATCGTGTGAAAGGGGTATCTTACACGGTGCAGCCTGATCAGAGGTTAGGACAGTGGACTTTAGAATACGACACTGATGAAGTCGAATCTTATCTTTTAGTACAGCGTGCATCCGATGACAGATCCGTTCGTGTAGATTTTAAGGGGGATGAATCATATCGCTATGAAGCTGACCCAGCGGCGCGTCGGCTATTGTTTCAAGAGTGGCTAGATCATAAATATCGTGATTTATTAATTGAATATGCGCCGAATGCGTTGAGTGCTTATCCGTTGCGACAAGGCGATGTTGATCGTTTTATGGCAGAGTTTGAGGCAGAAAAACGCGCTAGAATAGAGGGAAGAGCGGGTGAAACGCGAGATCAGAGAAAAGAACGATTACTACGCGGCTTACTCAGTTATGGTAATCATGCTCTATTATATCGTCATGGAAACAAGATATTGAGAGCGGACGAGATGAATGATGACCATATGCAACAGCATATGGCTGTCGGTGGGCGTGCCGATAAAACACATTTTCATCCTTTGGTAGCATTGCGTTCTGTTTATCTCGCGGGGTTCCATATTATTATTGATAATAGTATGCGACAATTTTTGCATTGGGCACATGATCATAATGTTGTGCTTCACGGAAAGCCTACTTTTATCGTGAATTTTGATATGTCTATCGATAAGCATAATACTGATGGGTGGCAATATGCTCATGTTGAGTCAGAAGGAGGTGCTGCAGGGCATTTTTACCCTGTTGACGAAAATGATTTTTCTATTAGTGCAAAGAAGGCGACAACATTTATTGTGCTAGATCGCTATGGCCAGTTGGATAGAGAGTTTTATCATTTGAGTTTTGGGCAAGATCCTATTACGTTGCTGGTAGACCCGCATACGCGCGATATTTCGGAGCGATTTAATCGTATATTGCAATTGCGAATCCCTTCGCCATCGACTCCTGAAGAACAACGTCCATCACCACACCATGATCGAACAGCAGACGGGCGAGGTGGAGGGGGACCGGCGGCGCGTTCTGGAGGGCGGCGTTAATTTTCTGTCAAGGATGCGCTGTTGCTGTCAATTCAGGCGTTTGAATTAAACCTAATTCGCTCAATACAGGGTTGAGAATGGCGCATTCTGCTGTTATGAGGGTAGGCATGAGTTTTCTTTCAGCGAGTATATATTGCTTATACAAGGCCAAATTTGCTTCGGCAAATGCTGATACTGCAGTGCTGCAAATTATGCAAATCAGCGAACCGTCATGCGGACGTTGATAGGTTTCCAGTTCCTGTAAAATACTTAAAATAAGCCTGTTTCTTTCTTCGCCTGTTTTTCCGCTTTCGGTTACGAGCGAGTTTAAGCGCTCGTATAATTGACCGCCTTGTTGAATGGCTTCTTCTGCTTCCGGATCAGGTGCAAAGAAAACAAATCCACTATATTTTAAGCCTGGCATAATATATCTCCTTGTTTTTGTTTAGACATCCTATCGTCAAAACTTCATATTATTATTTTATTGACGGTAATTTAGAGCGGTTATTCCATGTTATTTTTATATTTTCCTTCCGAAGCGAAACCGTTTAATTTGGCGCGTTTTAATAAAGCTTCTTGTGCAAGTTTAACATTTTCCATTTTACCTTGCCATGCTTTTAAGGCAGGGGATTGTAATGCACGACCGTATGAAAAGCTTAAATTCCAGGGTAAATTGCCAATTTTATTTATCGCATTTAAATGTGCGGTAGCGAGTTCGTCGCTTTGTCCGCCGGATAAGAAATTAATCGTCGGGACGGTTGCCGGTACGGTTTCACGAAATAATCCAATGGTTTTTTTTGCGACTTCTTCGATCGATGCTTGATTTTCTGCCTCTTTACCTGAAATCACCATATTGGGTTTTAAAATCATGAGTTCTAACTTGACATTATATTCTGCAAGCGCTTTAAACACAGCGATCTGAACGTTTTTGGTCACATCAAAACAGCGATCGATAGAATGATTGCCATCCATTAATACTTCTGGTTCAACGATAGGCACAATGCCAGTTTTTTGGCATAGTGCAGCGTAATGCGCTAACATGTCAGCATTTGCATCAACCGCGCTTTGCGATGGCAACGTATCAGAAATTTGATATACGGCACGCCATTTTGCAAAACGCGCTCCCGCTTTTTTGTATTCCATTAAACGTGCGGCTAAGTCATCTAACCCTTGTGTGATTTTTTCATCAGGCGAAGCTTTTAAGGATATTAATCCCTTGTCGACTTTGATACCGGGTACAATACCATTTTGTGATAAGAGCGTAGGGAATGGCGTGCCATTGACGGTATGTTGATAGAGTGTTTCTTCGAATAAAATGACACCAGCAATGTAATCGTTTAAATGAGGGGTGGAAAATAACAAATCACGATAGGCACGACGATTTTCTTCAGTGGATTCGACATGGATAGTATCAAAACGTTTTGCAATGGTGCTGTTGCTTTCGTCGGCGGCCAAAATGCCTTTGCCAGGGATGGCGATATCTTTAATGGTAGCGGTGAGGGCTTGAATATCCATTATTTTGCTCCTATTGAACCTGTATAGATGCGCTCATCCTAATCGAATTTATGAATTCCGGCAAGCATTTTGAGGCGAAAATTGCTATTTTATTGCGCTCGCAAGCGGTTTTAAGAGCGGTAATAATTCGCGCATGATTTTGGGATTTGCTGCCGCAATATTCCCGGATTTCAAATAATTTTCACTGCCATCAATATCTGTTACTAAACCGCCCGCTTCTTTAATTAATAAAATGCCGGCGGCGATGTCCCATGCATATAATCCCAATTCAAAAAATCCATCGAGTTGTCCCGACGCAACATAGGCTAAATCGAGTGCGGCAGAACCCGCGCGTCGAATATCCACACAATGTAACGCAACGTCTTGTAAGGTTTTGTAAAAGGCGTCGCAATAGGTTTTTCGTCGAAATGGAAACCCGGTTGCTATTAATGATTCATCTAAATGTCGGCGTTCTGCAACGCGCATGCGGCGATTATTTTTTAATGCACCTTGTCCGCGCGTCGCTGTAAATAAATCTTCTTTAAGCGGATCGTAAATAACCGCTTGTTCGATTTGATCATTGTGTTTTAGTGCGATTGAAATACAAAAATGCGGTAACCCATGAATAAAATTAGTCGTGCCATCGATGGGATCGATAATCCATTGATAGGGACCCGCGCCCGCCTGTCCGCTTTCTTCGCCCAAAAAACCATGGGTCGGATAAGCGGTATGTAAGATGTCAACAATGGTTCTTTCGGCAGCGTTATCGATATTGGTGACGAAGTCTTTATCGCTTTTTTTGGAGATATTGATTTTATCTGGGCGATCCAGCGCTTGCATGATAACGGTGCCTGCCTTGCGAGCAGCCGTGACAGCGGTGTTGACGAAAGGGTGCAGTGCCATAAACGACCTCATAGAATGAGCCGTTATTCTACGAGCCTTTTATAGACGGAGTCAATGAATTTAGTCGCCAAACACAAATTGGCATTTGTCGCTGCTAGCTCTATATCCGCGCAGGCCAAACTAAGCATAATCAGATTATTCTGGTGAAAGATTGTGGGCAATGAGCGGTGATCAGGGGATTAATAGGTTATTTGGCAATCTTCAATGGATTCTGAGCAATAGATCCCGCTGCCGCCGCCAGACCATAGGGAGGGGTCGACCGGGCGAATGGTGTTGGGATAGGTGTTTTTTGATAGAACTAAGAGATTGGTATCATAAACACAGCCGGCGAGATTATCCGTCGCAATGACCGCCTTATTAAATACATCATGTCCTGTAACTTGACCGATAACGGTCCAGTCTTCGGTGTTTTTCGAGTTGCTTAAGTTTGGGCATTGATCGATTATTACTTTAGCTACGCTCACGGTGGGGAGTAAAATAAAACTAAAACAGAGGGGGAAGAATAACGATTTTTTTAACATAAACACAATCCTTCTTTTGCTCAGCTCCAATTATACCACAGTTTTTCAAATTTCTATGGTTGATCAGGCGAAATATTGCTTTCGTCGATGCCGCAGCCTGCAGGGCTTGCGTTGGGGCAGGGTGTATTGTTGTTAGATTTCCAATTGAAGCCTGAGGGTTGTTTGTTCAATTTGACAGATATGTATCTCGCGGCAGACGATGAAGATTGTTTTGTGCCATAGATGCATATCATGGTAAATAGTCCAGCCGATTTAGTCGTCGCTTTGACGAACTGCACGGACTCTAAAGGGAGAGCTACGTTCGAGCTCGTAGCTATCGGTCCCATGTGATATTTTTCTTGCAGAGAGGTGAGAGGTGTGTTGGAGAATGGAGGGCAATTGATCATTTCTGAAAAACTCACAAGAGGGATTAAAATAAATACAACAATTGCTATCCATGACTTCAACATGATATTCTCCCTAAAATAATTTACATACAAAGTATAGTTGATCTTGGAAATGATGTTAAACAAAATTCGTATCATTTTAGTTGAGCCTTCTCATCCCGGAAACATCGGTGCCGCAGCAAGGGCATTAAAAAACATGGGGTTAGAAAAATTATATCTTGTAAAACCTGAGCTTTTTCCTCATAAGCAAGCGTACTATCGTTGCTCGCGCGCGGATGAAATCTTGGATAGTGCTATTGTAACCGAGACGGTTGATGAAGCGCTGGTTGGTTGCGGGTTGGTGATTGGCACCAGTGCGCGGCAACGCGTGTTTCCACAGCCAATGCTGGATCCGCGTCAAATGGCGGCTAAAGTTATGGCAGAGCCGGATGATGTTGAGATTGCCATTCTTTTTGGAGCAGAGCATTCAGGGTTGGATAATCCAACATTGCAAAAATGTCATTTTCATGTTTTTATTCCAGCGGTTACAGGATTTAGTTCATTAAACTTAGCAGCTGCTGTGCAGGTAATTTGTTACGAAATTCGCATGGCGTTTTTATCTTTATTGGATGAACCGATGTTGCCGACACAAAAAATAAATCTTGCGACGATAGATGAATTGGAAGGGTTGTATCAGCATATTGAATCGACCATGATTGCAGCAAAATTTTTGAACCCAAAAAACCCTCGCACAATGATGGCGCGATTGCGCAGATTATTTTCTCGTGCGCGTGTCGACAAAGATGATTTGAATTTGCTCAGAGGGATGATGGTCGCGATTCAAAATCTTATGGAATAATACTTGACCATTCTGATCGGGTATGATAGTTTCTCTTCTCACAATAAGCATAATATATCGTAGCTTTTTCTTTTAGGGGGTATTATTTATGCGATTAACGACCAGAAGAAGATATGCAGTGACGGCTATGTTGGATGTTGCAATGCATCAACAGAATGGTCCTGTTTCTTTAACGGATATATCGCGACGTCAAGGAATTTCACAATCTTACTTAGAGCAACTTTTTTCGAAATTGCGACGAAGACGCTTAGTAAAAAGTGTGCGAGGACCGGGAGGGGGTTATGTCATTAATGGTGATCTCGAGGATATTGCGGTAACGCATATCATCGATGCGATTGATGAAAAATCTTTACTCAAAGGGACAATGGATTGTAATACAGGCAAAATGATTACCTGCGATTGTGCCGGACAAACAAGCTGTTTAACGCAACGACTATGGAGTGATTTAAGTGATGTGATGCATCAATTTTTAAATAAAATCACGTTGGCACAATTAATGGAGCAACATCGAGAATACCCATAAATATGCAGTTACCAATTTATTTAGATTATGCGGCGACCACGCCGGTGGATCCTCGCGTTGCCAAAAAAATGGCACAATGCTTAACGCTTGACGGAGTTTTTGGGAACCCCGCCTCACATACGCATAGTTTTGGATGGAAAGCGAGAGAAATGGTTGAACTTGCGCGCAAACAAGTGGCAGACCTAATCAACGCGGATGCGCGTGAAATCATTTGGACATCCGGCGCAACAGAAGCCGATAATTTAGCCTTAAAAGGTGCAGCAAATTTTTATCGTCGCAAAGGTAATCATATTATTACCTCGCAAATAGAGCATAAAGCGGTGTTAGATACTTGTCGTGAATTAGAACGTCAAGGGTTTGAGGTGACATATTTAAAACCAGAATCCAATGGGGTGATTGATCTGGCAAAGTTGCGTGCAGCGATTCGTCCCGAAACGATTTTAGTTTCCATCATTTATGTGAATAATGAAATTGGTGTGATTCAAGACGTTGCCGCGATGGGTGAAATGTTGCGTGAGAAGGGTATTATTTTTCATGTGGATGCTGCGCAGGCGGCGGGTAAATTACCGATCGATTTGCAAACATTAAAAGTGGATTTGATGTCACTGTGCGCGCATAAAATTTATGGACCGAAAGGCGTTGGGGCATTGTTCGTGCGTCATCGTCCGCGCGCACGATTAGAACCGCAAATGCATGGTGGTGGACATGAGCGTGGATTGCGTTCTGGGACATTGCCTACACATCAACTCGTTGGTATGGGAGAAGCGTTTCGTTTAGCTAAAGAAGAAATGTCAAGCGACATGTCGCGTATTCGTGCGCTGCGTGATCGTTTATGGCGTGGTATTGCAGACATTGAAGCAGTTGAATTGAACACGGACTTAGAGCATAGCGTTCCAAATTTTTTAAATGTTAGTTTTAATTATATTGAAGGTGAATCGCTGATGTTGGCGGTCAAAGATATTGCCGTCTCATCCGGTTCTGCCTGTACGTCGGCGAGCTTAGAGCCTTCGTATGTGCTAAAAGCGTTGGGTCTAAACGATGAATTAGCACACAGTTCGATTCGTTTTTCGTTAGGTCGTTTTACGACGCTAGAAGAGATTGATTATACGGTTAAGTTGATCATTGAAAAGGTTGAAAAATTACGGGCGATGTCACCGCTTTGGGAGATGTACAAAAAGGGCGTCGATATTGATTCTATTCATTGGGGAGAGGCGTGATGTTAGATTATAGTAAACAATTATTAGAACATTATGAAAATCCAAAAAATATTGGTACGTTGGACGAAGCAGATAAATCTGTCGGTACGGGCATGGTGGGATCGCCTGCGTGTGGGGACGTGATGCGTTTGCAAATTAAAGTAAAAGATGGCGTCATTGAAGATGCCAAGTTTAAAACCTATGGTTGTGGTGCATCGGTTGCCTCGAGTTCGGTTGCAACGGAATGGCTGAAAGGAAAAACATTGGGAGAAGCTAAAGCCATTAAGAATGTCGAGATTGCAAATTATTTAGAATTACCGGCGGTGAAAATTCATTGTTCTGTGTTAGCGGAAGAAGCGATTTTGAAAGCGATCGAGGATTATGAATATAAAAAAGACTCAGCTCAGAGTTAAGCGAAACGAAGTTTCGCGTCCTCTGAGCTGAGGGCTTTGTCATTCCGCGGCTTGACCGCGGGATCCAGGCTGTGTCATCCCGCGGCTTGACCGCGGGATCCAGAAAAATTTATGACGAAAGTCTGGATGCCGCGGTTAAACCGCGGCATGACAAAGAAGCGAAGCTTCGAGTCCTCTTAATCTGAGATAAATGAAGCACTACTATGCCAAAAATAACCGTTTTATCACATCCCACGTACTGCCAAAACGGCGCAGAGTTCGACGTTAAACCTGGCGAGCATTTGCTTACATGTTTGTTGCAACAAGGAATTAATGTGCCGCACGCGTGTGAAATGCAAGGTGTCTGCGGCGACTGCCATGTGTATGTGCGTGAAGGTGCGCAAGGCTTAGAAGATCCTTCCGATCATGAAAATGATACATTGGGTGCCGTCTGGGGTAGCGACATGGATTCACGACTTTCCTGCCAAACTATCGTGGGCAATACCGATCTCGTCATCGAAATCCCAAAATATACGGCTAATTTTTCTTCCGAACAATCTTAAGAAACAACGGTAACTTATTATTTATAAATAGATTTTTATTTATGATATAGGAGATTTATTTTTTAGTTCAAAAAACTCACCAAATCAGTTAGGATACCCGAGCTGTTAATTATCTATCTACTTGCTATTTGGGAGAATCACATGCCAGCTGGGTTAATTTTTACATTGCTTTCTGGGCTACTCGCCATCATTTGGGGAATCGGATTAATTGTATGGGTTTTGCGTCAACCTACTGGCAATGACAAAATGCGTGATATCGCAAGCGCCATTCAACAGGGTGCATCGGCATACTTGAACCGTCAATATATGACGATTGGGATGGTGGGAATTCTAATATCTCTTATTTTAGGTTTTATTCCCGCTTTAGGTTGGTATACCGCCGGGGCGTTTGCTGTAGGTGCTATTTTATCCGGTTTGGCGGGTTACATTGGCATGAATGTTTCAGTGCGTGCGAACATCCGCACCGCACAAGCGGGCACGAAGAACATAGATGCGGCATTAAAAGTCGCGTTTCGCGGTGGTACCGTAACCGGTCTTTTAGTGGTGGGTCTTGCGTTGTTAGGCACGGCGGGATATTACGCTTTCTTGATGCATTTTCATGCGGCGCAATCATTAACAGATGTGTTACATCCATTGGTGGGTTTAGCCTTTGGTGGTTCATTGATTTCAATTTTCGCTCGTTTAGGCGGTGGTATTTTCACTAAAGGTGCCGATGTTGGCGCAGATTTAGTCGGTAAAATCGAAGCGGGTATTCCCGAAGATGATCCGCGTAATCCAGCCGTTATTGCTGATAACGTGGGTGATAATGTCGGCGACTGTGCGGGTATGGCTGCGGACTTATTCGAAACTTATGCAGTGACCGTTGTGGCGACGATGATTTTGGGTGCATTAACATTTAACATGCAGACAGTTAATGCAGTATTATATCCCTTGGTTTTAGGTGGTTTTTCAATTTTGGCTTCGATTGTGGGTTCATTTTTTATTTATGTTAAATCGAAAAAACATATTGCGAGTGCGTTGTATCGTGGATTTGTTATTGCCGAAATATTAGCGGCGATTTGTTTTTATCCATTAACCAAATGGATGATGTCCGATGTGGTTGCGTCGAATCCTCAATTTACGGTGCTGAATCTTTATTTTGCATCGTTAGTTGGGTTGTTGCTAACCGCCTTGATGGTCGTGATTACCGAATACTATACGTCGACAAAATATAAACCGGTTAAACATGTGGCTGCTGCTTCGCATTCGGGGCACGCAACCAATATCATTGCAGGACTTGCGATTTCGATGAAATCAACGGCATGGCCGGTGTTGGCGGTGTGTGCCAGTATTTTGTTAGCGTTTCATTTTGCGGGTTTGTACGGTATTGCGATTGCCGCGACGGCGATGTTATCCATGACGGGTATTGTCGTTGCCTTAGATGCGTTCGGTCCGATTACGGACAATGCGGGCGGTATTGCTGAAATGGCGAAAATGCCTAAAGAAGTGCGTGAAATTACGGATCCATTAGATGCGATGGGTAATACCACCAAAGCGATTACCAAAGGTTATGCGATTGCATCCGCCGGCTTGGCATCGTTAGTCTTATTTGCAGATTACACGCATGCGTTAGATGTGTTTCATCAAATAACGGTTGCATTTGATTTATCCGATTATATGGTTATTATTGGATTGTTTATCGGCGGGCTGTTGCCTTATCTGTTTGGCGCAATGGCGATTGAAGCGGTGGGGCGCGCCGCAACCGACGTGGTTGAAGAAGTGCGTCATCAGTTCAAAACTATTAAAGGCATCATGGAAGGAACCACTAAGCCTGATTATTCCAGAACCGTTGATTTGTTAACACGCTCTGCGATTAAAGAAATGGTGATTCCTGCACTGTTGCCGATTTTAGCGCCAGTGTTGGTCGGGTGGTTGTTAGGGCCAAAAGCCTTGGGCGGCATGTTAATTGGAACGATTGTGACAGGTTTATTTGTTGCGATTTCAATGACAACCGGTGGCGGTGCATGGGATAATGCGAAGAAGCTGATTGAAGACGATTATCTTAAGAAAGGTTCTGATGCGCACATGGCATCCATTACAGGCGATACCGTTGGCGATCCGTACAAAGACACCGCGGGTCCTGCGATTAATCCATTAATCAAAATTGTGAATATCGTTGCGTTATTGATTGTGACATTAATTTAGATTTTACAAAGTTGTTATCCCGCGGCGCTAATTATGTCATCCCGCGGCTTGACCGCGGGATCCAGTGAAATTCTCCTGGATGCCGCGGTTAAACCGCGGCATGACAGTAATAATAGAGATATTTCCCATGAACAACAAAAAAATATTACATCTCTCCGTTATCTTAAGTTTCACCTTAAGTTCTTCTGCGGCATTCGCATCGGCATTTCAGTCGTTTGAACAAAACGCATCTGACTTGGGCGACGCGTATTCTGGTATTGCGGCAATTGCTGATGATGCCAGCACGGAATTTGCGAATCCAGCGGGACTCACACGAATTAAACATCCGGAAGTGGCGGCATCAACCGTATTGGTGGATGCCTCTTCAGATTTTACCGCAACGGGCGCAACGTCGCAGGGCAATAATATTTTAAATACAGCGGCGAGCAAGAAAGATGAGCCACTCGGTCTTAATCCATTGCCGGCGTTTCATTATGCGACACCGCTAACCGATCGCGTGTTTTTTGGTTTGGGTGTGACGGTGCCATTTGGGTTATCGGGCAATTATGATAAAAATAATGCCGCACGTTATTTTGCGACGCGATCTAAATTGATGACATTAAACATTGGGCCGAGTTTGGCGTGGAAAATCATCGAGCCGCTATCCATTGGCGCCGGTTTTGATGTGCAGTATTTAAGAGCGGATTTAGATCAACAGGTGGATGCTGCTGGCATTCTTCAGCCCAATGCAACAAATAGAGATCAGGACGCCACGATTAAAAATACCGCGGATGATTGGGGCGTGGGCTATCATTTGGGGCTTTTATATCAAATGACACAAGAGACGCGCATGGGTTTTTTATTTCGCTCGCCGGTGCATTACCATTTAGAAGGTAAAAGCAAGGTGACGTATTATAATCTCAGTCCAGGCGATCAAGATAATTTAGAATCGAAAGGATTACGAAATTCAGACATCGATGCCAACATGGCAATGCCCGCCTATGCGGTGTTGAGTTTAGTGCATGATTTTAATCGCGAGTGGACGACGATGAGCTCGGTGAGTTATACGCATTGGAGTCGATTTCAAGATTTAACATTGCGTTTTCATTCGAATGCGCCGCCTGTCACGATCAAAGAAAATTTTCATAATACGTTACGATATGCATTGGGCGCGAATTATCGATTGAATGATCGTTGGTTATTTCGATTGGGGACTGCGTATGACAATTCACCGACAAATAATCACTGGCGCACCGTGCGTTTGCCGGATGCGGATCGCATTTGGTGGTCGTTAGGGTTGCAGTACAAGCCGATGAAACAACTGGCTGTTGATGTTGGTTATTCATATATTTATATTAAAAACGGCAATGTCTATCAAAGCGAGCCGAACAGTACAACGTTAAGCGGTTATTATGACAATAACTATGCGAATTTGTTTGGGTTGCAGTTGAGTTGGATGTTTATCTAAATTCGCCGTTGTCATTTGACAACTGTTTTTTTTTGCATGTCATTTGACGACGTTTCATTCAGCCCAACCTATGAACGCGATAGGAATAATAATAATGCTTAACCCATTTCAACAAGACATATTTTCTGCGATAGAAACAAATAATGTAGAGCAGTTGTTAGAGTTATTGAGACTCTATCAAATGGCGAAACAGCCTGATCAAGTCGCGATAAAGCTTGGTGTTTATGACAAAAAAAACTTTAATTTGCAGTGTTATAACGGCGATGGTTTGACGTCTGTTGCTCTAGCTGCTTGGAAAGGACATGATGAGTGTTTGAAGCTTTTACTTGACGTACCGGGCATTGATATAAATACGCCGAATAAACATGGTTGCACTCCTGTTTTTCTAGCTGCTTTGAAAGGACATGATGAGTGTTTGGAGCTTTTACTTAAAGTACAGGGCATTGATAAAAATACGCCGACTAAACATGGTTGCACCCCTGTTGCTATTGCCGTACGAAAAGGTCATACAAAGGCCGTAGATTTATTACTCGCCAAAGATGCAGATGCAAATAAAGGAGATAAGTGGGATCAAACCCCTGTTTTGCTAGCTGCTTGGAAAGGAGATTGTGAGTGTTTGGAGCTTTTACTTAAAGTACAGGGCATTGATATAAACTCACCGAATAAAAATGGTTTCACCCCTCTTGCTATTGCCGTACTAGAAGGTCATACAAAGGCCGTAGATTTATTACTCGCCAAAGGTGCAGATGCAAATAAAGGAGATAAGTGGGGTCAAACCCATGTTTTTCTAGCTGCTTGGAAAGGACGTTATGAGTGTTTGGAGCTTTTACTTAATAAAGTACAGGGCATTGATAAAAATACGCCGACTAAACATGGTTGCACCCCTGTTGCTATTGCCGTACTAGAAGGTCATACAAAGGCCGTAGATTTATTACTCGCCAAAGGTGCAGATGCAAAGATACCAAACAAACTGGGTCAAACCCCTGTTTTTCTAGCTGCTTGGAAAGGAGATTGTGAGTGTTTGGAGCTTTTACTTAAAGTACAAGGCATTGATATAAACTCACCGAGTAAAAAAGGTTTCACCCCTCTTGCTATTGCCGCGCGAGAAGGTCATACAGCGGCCGTAAAGTTATTATTATTCTATTCCAACGTAGATTCTGTTAAGAATCCTGGTCAAGAGTATCCAGAGATTAGCTCGGTTTTAGAGTCGGCCATCTCGCTGAAAGCGGCCATTGGTTTACTGATTAAAGGGAACGACGAAAAGGCATTGGCGGCATTAAAATCAAGCTTTATAAAATGTGTCACCACGCCCTTTGATTTTTTAGAAAAATTATTAAATAGGTCGCTTCCACATTATTTTGAGCTATAGTCAAATGTTGTGTATGTGTGGATATTAAGCGGCCACTTGATC
>JBBTCW010000037.1:0-7314 GCA_038043025.1 Pseudomonadota bacterium
AAGTGCTTCCAGGATTGAAATCATGATAAACTTATGTATAAACCCATGCGGCTTGCCGCGAGGGACATTGCGCCTGGGGATTCTCAAGGGGAGCGGGCGTTCGCTCCCCTTGAGTCGCCGTCCGCGCGGGTTTCCCGCGCAGGCGATAAATAACGAAATATGGCCAAACAATGGCGCATTTGCAGCAAAACGCTTATCCGGAACTCGCGTTTTAAACCATTGGTAGGTATTGATACGATTGAACACAACGCAGGGCTGAAAAATATCAATTAATGCATACCCTTCATGTTGAATGGCTGCTTTTAATAATTCTTTTAATCCGTTAATGTTTAAAGAAAAAGCACGCGCGACAAATGATGCATTTTGCGCGATGGCGATGGCAATAGGATTCAATGGTGCAGATGTTTGTGATATCAGGATTTCGGCGGATGGCATGTAGAAAATGATTTCCTCCTTCGCCATACATGTCACCGTCGCCACCTTCGGCAATGACAACGAGTTTGGGGCTCGCCAGTTTAATTCCGGTGGCAACCGGCAGCGCGCGGCCATGCAAACCATTAAACATATTCACATTAAAATATTGAGGAGTTTTAGCGGCTTGTCCAATACCGCTTACGACAACCGCTTGTTGTGGTGTAATGTTTAACTCATCGAGCGCCAACTTGATGGCGCGTAAAATTTGAAAATTTCCACAACCAGCGCACCAGCGGCAATCGCTTCGGTGCCGGTGGTGATATTAAAATTAGTGAGAGGTGTGGCAGTGATGGAGTATTTCGTCAATTGTTTTTGATCGCATAATTTATCGGCGAGTTGATAGCCATAGTCGATAGATTGAATATTTTCTCGAAGAGTGTCGTTAGAAAAATATTTTTTTATTACGGGGAGATAGAGTGTTGAAAAAATGTTTAAAAGAGATAATACAAAACCCATGACAATGCTGTTCGCAAATAATTTTTTGCCTGAATTAGAATATTTTGTTTCGATGATCGCATCATCTGCAATGATGATGGTATTTTTTGTAATGCGGTGCGATAGATGTTCAACGCCTAATGGACTCATGGAAATCAATAAATCGATGCGTTTAACAAAAGCCAAAACCGGAAATGTAGTGAGGCGTATTTCGACTGAATTATCACCCCCTCGAATTCTGGACATATATTCAGAGCTAGAAAAGACATAAAATCCTGCGTGCTGCACAATATCGGCTAACACAGATTCAAGAGTGTTAAGACCTTGACCCGCCGCGCCGTGGATGACGATTGAAATATCTTGTGGCATTGAAGAAATCATTGATTTTTTCTTTTTTTAATAGTACTAATATGGTATTATATCAGAAATTTTCTGGGATACAATGCAGCGTTCGAGGTGGACTTTAGGTGAACAACGAACTATTGAGTGAAATAACCCAACAATCCTATCCGTTTGGTTTTACGACAACAGTGGCAACGGACACCATCAAGCCTGGGTTGAGCGAAGAGGTTATTCGTTTAATCTCGCATAAAAAAAATGAGCCGTCATTTTTACTGACATGGCGATTGGACGCTTATAGACATTGGCAAACGATGCGCCAGCCCACTTGGTCGCATTTGAACTTAGAGCCTATTAATTATCAATCGATTAGTTATTATTCTGCGCCGCAATCTCAACCGAAATCTCCCAAACATTTAAACGAGATCGATCCTGAAATTTTGCGTGCCTATAATAAATTAGGCATATCATTGGCTGAGCAAGAACGTTTATCGGGTGTTGCAGTCGATGCAGTTTTTGATAGTGTGTCCGTAGCCACAACGTGTAAAGAAATATTGAGTGAAGTGGGCGTGATTTTTTGTCCCTTTTCTGAAGCGGTGTTGAAATATCCTGATCTCATTAAAAAATATTTAGGCTCTGTTGTACCGTATCGGGATAATTTTTTTGCCGCCTTGAATTCAGCTGTTTTTAGTGATGGCTCGTTTGTTTATATTCCAAAGGGCGTGCATTGCCCCATAGAATTATCCACTTATTTTCGTATTAACGCGGCGAATACCGGGCAATTTGAGCGCACATTGATTATTGCGGAGCCGGGTGCTTATGTGAGTTATTTGGAAGGGTGCAGTGCGCCGATGCGCGACAACCATCAGTTACATGCGGCGGTGGTTGAGTTGATCGCGTTGGACGATGCGGAAATTAAATATGCGACAGTGCAGAATTGGTATCCGGGCAATGAAAAAGGGGAGGGAGGTGTTTATAACCTTGTGACAAAACGCGGGATGTGCCGCGGTAAAAATTCAAAAATTTCTTGGACACAAATTGAAACAGGCTCAGCTATTACCTGGAAATATCCCAGCGTTATTTTAAAAGGGGATAATTCTGTGGGAGAGTTTTATTCCGTCGCGTTGACAAATCATTATCAACAGGCAGATACCGGAACCAAAATGATTCATATCGGAAAAAATACGAAAAGCACTATTATTTCAAAAGGCATTTCTGCGGGTTTTGCGCAGAATAGTTATCGTGGGTTGGTGCGTATTGCGCCGCAGGCAAGTCATGCGCGTAATTATTCACAATGCGATTCTTTGTTATTAGGTGATCATTGTGGCGCGCATACGTTTCCTTATATTGAAGTGCGTAATTCGAGTGCCAAAGTTGAACATGAGGCCTCGGTATCAAAAATTAGTGATGAGCAGATGTTTTATTTTCAACAACGAGGGATTGATAGGGAGAATGCTATTTCAATGATGGTGAATGGGTTTTGCAAAACGGTATTGAGCAAGCTACCGATGGAATTCGCCGTGGAGGCACAAAAACTTTTAGAGTTAAGTTTAGAAGGGTGTTTGGAATGATCAGTGGAGGCGCTATGTTAGAAATAAAAAATTTACATGCATCGGTACATGAAAAATCAATTTTAAAAGGGGTCACTTTAACCATTCGTCCCGGTGAAATACATGTGTTGATAGGGCCAAACGGTTCGGGAAAAACAACATTGGGTCATGTGTTGGCGGGCGCTCCGAAATATACTGTTTCTCAGGGGCAGGTTTTGTTTAATCATCATGATTTATTAATGCTGAATCCGGAAGAACGTGCGCGACAGGGGTTATTTTTAGGGTTTCAATATCCCATAGAAATTCCGGGCGTGAGCAATATTTATTTTCTAAAAACCGCATTGAATATATTGCGCACACAACAAGGGCAGAAAGCGCTGGATGCGTTAGATTTTAAAGTGCTAGTGAAAGAGAAATTGGACATGTTAAAGATGGACGAATCATTTTTATATCGATCGGTTAATGAAGGGTTTTCGGGCGGAGAGAAAAAACGCAATGAGATTTTACAACTTTTAATTTTTAATCCAACATTAGCAATCTTAGACGAAACAGATTCGGGATTGGATGTCGATGCGTTAAAAGATGTTGCGGCGGGAATTAATCATTTTCATCACGAGGGTAATGGAGTGTTGTTGATTACGCATTACAAACGATTGTTGGAATACGTTCGATCGGATCACGTGCATTTGTTTTATGATGGAACGATTAAAAAATCAGGCGACTATCAGCTGGTGAGCGACATTGAAAAATTGGGTTACGAAAAAGTCTTAGCATTGGAGTCGATATGAATTTTTCTGATATTAAATTTTGGGAACAAGCGTTTGAATTGAAATCATCTTTGTTAGAGGGCCATGAGCCGGATTGGTTAAGTAAAATCCGAAAGCTTGCTTTTTTGAACTTTTTAAAACAAGGGTTGCCACATAACAAATTAGAGGATTGGAAATATAATGATCTCAACAAGCTGTTGTCGCGCGATGCTTGTTTTGCTGAGAGCGACGGTGGCCAGATGTTGTCTGATATAGAACTTCCGAATTATATTAATTCTCATTGTCTTGTGTTCGTCAATGGTCGCTATTGTCCAGCATTATCATTGCGTAATGCGTTTTCTGCTAATATTAATATTTATTCATTTTCTGAGGCAGTGAAAATCATTCCTGAGGTGATGAAATCTCTATGGTTAAAAAAAACGTATCTTACTCAACAGGTATTTGCCAGTTTAAATACAGCATTTGCTGAAGAAGGCTACGTGTTGCATATTCCGCGCGATGTTCAGTCCGTTTTGCCCATTTATATTTTGTTTATAGGTGATCATGCGCATAAAAATAGTGTGGCGCATACGCATAATTTTGTTCTTCTCGAAAAGGGGAGCAAAGCAACGCTTGTAGAACATTTTTATGATAATGTCACTGAGGAGTCTTATATACATAGCAATTTCACAGAGATGCATTTATTCGATAATGCGGAGTTGATGCATTATCATTTGGGTGATGCGTCATGGGGGGCGTGTCATCTTGCGGATTGGCATGTTTCGCAGGGCAAAAATAGTGTATTTCAATCTTTTTCTTGCGCATTGGGCAGCGATTTTTCGCGCCATGATTTACAGGTACAGTTGAATGCATCGGGTGCGCAATGCGATTTGCGAGGTCTTTATCATGCGAGGCAGACTCAAGAATTGGATTATCATACGTCGATTAACCATGTGAAACCCAATTGCAAAAGTCATGAATATTACAAAGGTATTTTAAATGATTCAGGGCATGGCATTTTTAATGGTAAAGTTATGGTATCTCCGAATGCTCAGAAAAGTCAGACGAGCCAAGTGAATAAAAATTTACTGCTTTCTGATCGTGCTGAAATTGATACCAAGCCTGAATTAAAGATTTATGCCGATGATGTTAAATGTACACATGGAGCGACCGTGGGACAATTAGAAGAGGATGAGATTTTTTATTTACGTGCGCGGGGAATGGGGGAGCAGGCGGCTCGGCAGTTATTGTTAGAGGTGTTTGTGAGCGACATTGTGAACGCGATTGATATTGCGATGTTGCGCGATTATGTTTCTCATCGTATTTTGAGCACCTTGGAGGTGTCCTGTGGAAGTTAAATTCGATGCGATAGAGATGATCCGAGAAGATTTTCCTATTTTAAAACGCCGTAATCGCCAGCAACCATTGATATATTTAGATAATGCGGCGACAACTCAAAAGCCGATTCAAGTGATAGAAGCGATGGCAGATTATTATAGCGGTTATAATGCAAATATTCATCGTGGTATTTATGAGTTAAGTGAACGCGCGACGTTGTTATATGAAGGGGTGCGTAAAAAAATTCAAGATTTTATTCATGCCCAGTCGGATAAAGAAATTATTTTTGTTCGTGGGGCAACAGAAGGGATTAATTTAGTGGCACATAGTTTTGTGCGACCACAACTGAAATCGGGCGATGAGATTATTGTTTCTGAGATGGAACATCACTCCAATATTGTGCCGTGGCAATTGTTATGTCAAGAAACCGGTGCTGTATTGCGCGTTATTCCCGTCACAGACATAGGCGAGCTCGATCTAAACGAATATGAGAAATTACTCAACGCGCGCACAAAATTTGTTGCGATAACGCATGCTTCTAACGTATTAGGAACGATTAATCCTATTAAGAAAATCATATCGTTAGCGCACGCATATCAGGTGGCAGTTTTAATAGATGGCGCACAAGCGGTTGCGCATCTATCGGTTGATGTGCGAGCTTTAGATGCTGATTTCTATGTTTTTTCGGGACATAAGATGTATGCTCCCATGGGAATAGGGGTTTTATATGCAAAAGAATGCTATTTGCAAAATATGTCTGCTTATCAGAGCGGTGGGGATATGATTAAACGAGTTTCTTTTAATGCACTTCCAATATTGGCGGATCTTCCTGCTAAATTTGAAGCGGGCACGCCGAATGTTGCAGGGGTGATTGGATTAGGTGCGGCGATTGATTATTTAACCGATATCGATCTTGATTTATTGCGTGAGCATGAAAACCAATTATTGTGTTATGCCATAAAGAAATTAGCGAACATGTCCCCTGTGCGTTTGATTGGTACGGCACCTCACAAGATCGCTGTTATTGCATTTGTGATGGAGGGTGTGCATGCACATGATGTGGCGAGTATTTTGGATTTGAAAGGAATTTGTATTCGGGCAGGCCATCATTGCGCGATGCCTTTGATGGAGCGATTTAAGGTGTCTGCAACGGCGCGAGCGTCGTTTTCTTTTTATAATACATTCGCTGAAATCGACCAATTTTTATTGGCGTTAGATAAAACAAGGAATATGTTTTCATGAACACTGATCTGCGAGAGCTCTACCAAGAAATTATTCTTGATCATAATAGGCAGCCGTGTAATTTTAAAAAATTGGATCAAGCTAATTATGTTTTAGAGGGACATAATCCGCTGTGTGGCGATAAAATTACATTATATTTATTAGTGCATGATAATGTTATTAAAGATATTGGTTTTCAGGGAGAGGGGTGTGCGATTTCGAGAGCATCTGCCTCTTTAATGACGGAAGCGGTGAAAGGAAAAACGGTAGAAGAGGCAAGAAACATATTTCAATCTTTTCATGAGAATATGACGAGTGTTAATCATCATCCCGTGTCATGGTCTAAATTATCAGTATTATCCAATGTTAAACAATTTCCCATGCGAGTAAAGTGCGCGACATTGGCTTGGCAGACATTGATTAGCATGATCGATGAGCACGGTAGGTTGGCTAAACAAAACGCAGGCTGGCGCTGAGCAAAGCGCAGCCCAACCTGCGAGCTTATCCGAAGTTCAGAAATTTTATACATCTTTGCCGGAAAAAGAAATAAGGCCACAAATCAAATAATTACCCGCAATTCCCGAAAATAATTGATTTTTAGAGGCTCCCTTAAGGTTTTGTTAAGCAAATAAGGAGTTTTGCTTTTGACTAGAATTGCAAACCTTTCGCCTACAAATCCACAGGTTCAATAACAATGATTTTTAATATTTTTTAATGTGGATTTTATAGCTATCTTGTAGGGACACATGATATTGACACCGGGGGTCCGACTTTTTGAAGCTTGTCAGTCAATCGCTCTTCAGGTGTAAAAAACCCGACGATTTGTTTAACAAATTGTTGATCATAAATATTGGCAATCTCCCTAAGAAAGTCATTCTGCGCATCAGCAGGACGATTTTTAATAACATAATCAACTACTGTCGGTATCAATTCTTGATGACGCCTCATGAATGTTAGAATTTCCTGTCGACAAGACGCCGGTTCTTTCGCTTCCTCACCAGTAATCTGTAATATGCTTTCTGCAATATATGTTTTCAACGTCTCAAGCGCATGCACAAAGTGATCAGGATGAGTTTGCACAGGCCTCATTAAGAAAGTCCAGCCATCCTTCGTTTGAACATTTAAGCAAGTAATTAAGTGCTTTTTCGATAACTTCTCCTTCAACCATTCAAACGCACGCACAAATTGATCAGGATGATATCGCGCAAGCA
>JBBTCW010000037.1:7414-10295 GCA_038043025.1 Pseudomonadota bacterium
AATTGATCAGGATGATATCGCGCAAGTATCATTAAGAAAGTCCAGCCATCCTTCGTTTGAAGATTCAAGCAAGTCACTAACTGCTCTTCCAATAACTTATCCTTTAACCATTCAATCGCATTCACAAATTGATCAGGATGAGAGTCCGCAAGCAGTGTTAAAGGAGTCTCGCCATAACTATCTTTAACCTTCAAGCAAATCACTAATTGCTCATTCGATAACTTCTCCTTCAACAATCTAAGCGCATGCACAAATTGATCAGGATGAGAGCTCGCAAGACTCATGAAGGAAGTCCAGTCATGATGATCTTGAGCATTCAAGCACGCAACTAACTGATTTAACAATAAAAAGCAAAGTGCAATATGGCCTGATTTATGCGCATTTTTGAGCCCTTTAATGATAATGTCGATATTTAACGCCCAGCCTTGATGCTCCATCATCCAATTTAAAAGATTGTAATACCCCCGCTGGCATGATTCAAGAAAATAACTTTCTTGATCTTTTTTCGAAAATTTAATAGTTCGATGCCTTAGACCCGCGTCTTTTTCAAGTAATGACTCCACTAGATGATACATCTTTTGGCACATTAATTTTTCTAATAGCGCAGGATAAATTTTGATAAGTTGACTACTCTTATCTAATGCAAGCAGCAAGCTCGATTCCTGGCCATGAATGAGTCTATCGATCACCTTTTGTGCTTCTTGTGAATTGGCATCTGACCAAGTAAGATAACTCATTTCCAGTGTTTGAATCGATAGCTTTTCTGCAACCTGTCCATTCGACAAAATCGAAATTACTTTAGCTCGATCCTCCTCTTGCTGCTCTTGTGTATAAGGTTCAAAGAATCTTCGCTCGTCAGGCAGATAAAAACAGATGGGCACTCTGTAACCCTCTGGGAGTACTTCGCCATTCTCTCGATATTGCGCTACAAGGCGCTTTCTTGCAATTCTCGCATACTCTTGTGCTAAGAGCCGTGACGGCAAATTATCACTAAAAACAGCTATTTGGCTTGTCCCATCACAATTCCAGCGAAGCCCCGCTAAAACTTCGTTATAGCTACTCGCTCCTTTGTCTTTCTCAGCCAGTAGCGAAGCCTCGAGTGACTCCACATCAGAAAATAACTTGACGTTTGCTTTTTCTCTCATTCTTTGATAATACGCCTGTGCTTCGGCTTCTGTATTAAAATCATAAGGACGCTCCACGGTCCCACCATCATATTTAAATACGCGATTAATCAATACATCTTTTTTTGCAATAACGACGCCAACTAATGTATGTTGCCTCTCTCGATTAAAACCAAAGATAGGCGAAACAATTCCATGACTTATATTGATCAAAGAGGTGGCTGTATGTTTTGAGAAATGTTTTTTAGTAAGCCCTGTTGCTAAAAGGGCTGCCTTGCGCTTTTGTTTTCTTGCTTTTTCTTCCTCAGAATCTCTTTTAAAAACCCCTTCGGCTCTCACAGTAATATCTTTTTTAGGACCTATTCTTAAAGGCGTTCTTTGTTGATATTCTTTTGAAGGCGTAATCTCATTAAAAAAATTACGAAAAAAAGCATCGCTATCGTTTCGCAGACTTTTGGCATAACATCCTTGGCGTAGCTCCTCCTGCCATACCTCAGCTTTGCCTGATGTCATAGAAAACAGACTGTTAAAACAAATTTGCTGTTCTTCTGTCAGCTTAAAATGCCAATTTTTAAATCTTTCGTTATACTGAACGTAAGCAGCATTTAAATTGCTTGTTTTGATCGTTTCTGGCGGTAATAACGAATGAATAAATGCTAAATATAGTTTTGCCGATGCTTCGTTCTCAAATGTCATCATATAAAATTGACTATGGGGATGTTTATAGATCGTTGGCTTCACGAGAATCTTTTTTAAACTTGGCCAAAAATCCTTAAATGATTGATCACCGCCTGGATCGTGCGAATTACCATAAGCGTCTTCGAGCTTTATTTTAATCTCATCCCAGCTAACTAGTCCTTTTTTAGCATAATCATCAAAAAATTGAAGGGCTGCTAATGCGATTTCTTGCTGCGTGGTTGCCTTCGAATCTAATTGTGATGCAAACTCAGCCATGAGGTCATCCGCAGAAACTTTTCCTCCGCGACTCACTAAAAGCACATGAAAATCAAGAGCAGGGCGTAATCTTGCTTCCATACAACCAACTTCTGAGTCTTTAATATTACTCAGAAATTGTTTAAGCCACGTTGGATCTTCTAAAAAATAATTCTCTGCTGCAAAGACTTGCTCAAGCAATGCAGTAAAATACCGACCTGCTTCTTCTTGCTTGATATGACCGGACTCATCTAACAAATGACCCACATGAAAAGAAAGATTGTTGGGAGAAGGAAGTCGAATGAGCCCTTTTTCTTTATCCCTTGGTGTTCCTTGCCGATAGAGTGACCCATCAATAATTGCGTCAAAATGCTTCGCAATACAAAAAATAGATTCAAAAACACGGAATCGTATTTTTTCCGCATCATCTTGTTGATATTCCGGGCGTTGAATGACAGTTAAAAATTCTGCCATTCTAGCAAGCATTGCTGTTGTATGATCACTATGACCTATCATAATCAAAGACTTCTTTTTTGTTAATTGGTTGCATTTTACACCACAAAGCTTAAGGTTTTCTTAAGGCCTTAGAGCTATATTTCATTTTTTTCAATAAATTTTCTCTGATTTTTCAAATAATGTGAAGATTTCCCCGCGGCTTGCCGCGAGGGACATTGCGCCTGGGGATTCTCAAGGGGAGCGGGCGTTCGCTCCCCTTGAGTCGCCGTCCGCGCGGGTTTCCCGCGCAGGCGATCAATATAAAGAAATAAAAATACCCCGTCCGCTTGCGGCATGGGTTTATACATAAGTTTATCATGATTTCAATC
>JBBTCW010000038.1:0-14394 GCA_038043025.1 Pseudomonadota bacterium
CGCCTAAATCGCTATTATGGGCGAGTTTTCACCAGCCCACCTCTGAGCTGAGGATCGTATAAAGAATACCTGCTTACTTTTGAGCTGGGGATCTCGTCAAAAACTGACCATATTTTCATCATCGCAGGTGACAAATCAGTCTAATTTGCTTACACTCGCGATCAGTCAATTAAGTATATCAGGTGATTCATGGAAGCGTATAAATCAGGAATGCCTCTCATGCGGCGTGTGCGTCATATTCATTTTGTGGGTATTGGCGGTATTGGCATGAGCGGTATTGCGGAAATACTCGTGCGCGAAGGTTATGAGATAACGGGTTCTGATTTAAACGACACGCCGATTACGCAACACTTAAAACAGTTGGGTGTACGAATTTATCAAGGTCATCGTGCGGATTTTGTGCGTGATGCCGATGTGGTTGTGATTTCGTCAGCGATTCAATCCAATAATATTGAAATAATTACTGCGCGAGAGTGTCGTATTCCCATTGTCCCGCGTGCGCAAATGTTAGCAGAGTTGATGCGATTTCGTTATGGTATCGCGGTGGCAGGTACGCATGGCAAAACAACGACGACCAGTTTGTTGGCGGCGCTTTTGGCCCAAGCAAAATTGGATCCAACCTTTGTGATTGGCGGTCGGGTGAATAGCATGGGGACGAATGCGTATTTGGGTTCAGGGCAACATTTGGTGGTTGAGGCGGACGAAAGTGATGCATCGTTTTTGCATTTGCATCCCATGATTGCAGTCGTTACCAATATTGATGCCGATCATATGGGTACGTATAACAATGATTTTGACTGCTTAAAACAAGCATTTTTGGATTTTTTACATCAGTTGCCATTTTATGGATTGAGCGTTTTATGCCTGGATGATCTTGTGGTCAAACAATTGATCCCAAAAATTAGTCGGCCGATATTAACGTATGGGGTGAGTGAAGAAGCGGATGTGCGCGCCATTAATTTTTATCAAAAGGGAACACAAGTCTTTTTTGATGTGGTGCGTGAAAATCATGCGCAAAATTTAAAAATTCAGTTGAATTTGCCCGGCCAACATAACATGTTAAATGCGTTGGCGGCGATTACGATTGCGACAGAATTGGGCATCTCTGATGAAGACATTGCATGTGCGTTAAAACAATTTCAAGGCGTTAATCGACGTTTTCAATTATTAGGCGAACATCAATTTGATTCAAAAACCGCGCTAGTGATTGATGATTACGGTCATCATCCCAAAGAAATTATGGCGACTTATCAAGCGGCAAAAAATAGCTGGCCAGATCGTCGTATTGTGATGGTATTTCAGCCGCATCGTTATTCGCGTACGCGTGATTTAATGGATGAGTTTGCGCAAGTTTTATCGGATGTAGATGCGTTAATTATGTTAGACGTTTATGCGGCAAGCGAAACTGAGATTCCGGGCGCTGATGCGGATACATTGTGTGAGCGTATTCGTGCAAAAGGCAAAGTGAACCCGGTGCTCGCATCAGATAAATCAAAATTATATGATATCTTGTGCGATGTGATTAAAAACAATGATGTTTTGATTTCGCAAGGTGCCGGTGATGTGAGTGCGACCATAAAAAATCTATTAAAGAAAACTGATGATGTCTAATTTCTTGAGTCTCAAAGGCCAGTTCTCAGAAAATACTGTGTTAGCGCCCTACACCTCGTGGAAAATTGGCGGTCCTGCAAAAATTCTTTTTCAGCCGGCAACGGTTGAGGATCTTTCTCATTTTTTGTTGATGTTACCGAAAGAAGAACCCATTATATTTTTAGGTGCGGGTACTAATATATTGGTGCGTGACGCGGGATTTAATGGTGCGATTGTTATAATAAAAAATAATTTAGATGATTTAAAATTTGATAACTTGCGCGGTATGATTTACGCGCAAGCCGGAGTGCTCAGCGCACAATTATCGCGATTTGCGGCCGAGAATGCATTAACGGGATTTGAGTTTTTAATTGGTATTCCGGGTACAGTCGGTGGCGCATTGACGATGAACGCGGGGGCATACACGCAAGAGACTTGGAATCATATTGTTGAATTAGAATCCATCGATCGTGACGGACAAATACATCATCGAAAACCAACAGAGTATGAAATCGGTTATCGTCATGTCAACATGCCCGCTGACGAATGGTTTGTTGGTGCGCGTTGGAAGTTGCCGCCAGGCGATCGTGAGACAAGTTTGCAACAGATGCACGAGATGCTGAAAAAACGACAAGAAAAGCATCCATTAAAATTACCCAATGCTGGATCGGTGTTTCGTAATCCGCCCAATCAAAGTGCCGCCAAATTAATTACCGAGAGCAATTTAAAAGGTTATCGTGTGGGAGATGCGCAAGTTTCTGAACAACATGCCAATTTCATTGTCAATCTCGGCAAGGCTACCTCCGCCGATGTCGAAAGTGTCATTGCGCATATCCAAAAAACCGTCGAGAGAGATAGCGGCGTCCGCCTTCAGATGGAAGTGCAGATTATTGGTTAATCTAAAATATTTGACAAAACGACCATGTTAATCTATAATATTTGACATATTTGTTAAATTAGGATGACTTAATGGAAAAAAAATTACAATCTGATTGGGGTGAGATTGTCTTTGGTTCCTCAGATAGTGCCAAATCTCAGGCGATACGACGTGCTTTGCAAGCAAAAAAACTTCGTAAACTTGCCCCTCGATTATATTCCACTAATCTTGAAGATACGCCCGAGAGCATTATTAGACGCAATCAATATCTGATACTCGGGGAGCTATTTCCAGGAGCTATTTTGAGTCATCGTACCGCTTTTGAAGGAGGATCGGCTCGAGAAGGTTTTATCGTGCTCACCTATAAATACACTAAAAAAATAATCCTGCCGGGATTAATCATTCGATTGCTAGCAGGAACAGGGGCACAAACTGGCGATACCCCCTTTATGGGGAAACTATTTATTGCATCGCGTGCGCGTGCCTTATTAGAAAACTTACAACCCAGCCGTGGTCGGCTAGCAAAGTCATTACCACGTGTTACGCTTGAAGAACATCTTGATAAGATTTGTCGTATTCATGGTACAGAAGAATTAAATCATATTCGTGATGAGGCAAGACAACTTGCCCCCAAATTAAACTTGGAAGAAGAATTTAAATTGTTGGATAAATTGATAGGAGCTATTTTCAATACACAATCAATGCATTTGCAATCACGTAGTGCGAAAGCGAGAGCGCAAGGGAGGCCGTATGATACCGTGCGCATCGAATTATTTGCAGAACTTGTAACAAAACTCACACATGCTGTGTTACCCACACGGCTTGATAACAATCAGCAAACTCAAACATTGCAGCATTTGGCATTTTTTGAATCTTATTTTTCTAATTACATTGAAGGTACTGAATTTGCAGTTGAAGAAGCCGCCGATATTGTATTTCACCATAAAATAATACCTAACCGTCCTGAAGATGCCCATGATGTCATCGGTACTTACATGATTGTGAGCAACGTTCACGAGATGAAGAAGGTTCCTTCTTCATCGTCGCAATTAATTCAATTACTGCAACATCGACATCATGAACTCATCTCGGTACGACACGATAAACATCCAGGTGAATTTAAGCAAATAAGCAATAGAGCCGGAAACACTGTTTTTGTTCGCCCCGATCTTGTTCGAGGCACGTTAGAACAGGCTTATGCTCTTTATGAATCATTGGCACGAGGCATTAAGCGTTCCATTTTTATGATGTTTGTGATTTCTGAAATTCACCCCTTTGATGATGGTAATGGAAGAATAGCGCGCATTATGATGAATGCTGAATTAGTATCAGCACAGGAATGTCGTATTATTATTCCGACCGTTTATCGAGATGATTATTTGTTGGCGTTACGCCACTTGTCTCGTTCTCGAAACCCAGACGCGTACATAAAAATGTTAGTGCGAGCCCAAGAATTTACGGCAAGCATTGACTTTAGTAGCTACGAAAAAGCATTACAGCAGCTGCGGCAGGCAAATGCGTTTATGCAATCGTTTGAGGGGAAGCTTATATTTTAAATGATGTATTGGTTTCGACAAAAAGTTTTGATTTTTAGAGAATTTCCCCATCCCACAATCGTTTTATAAAATCTTCCCAAGGCAGAATACAAATTCCGTCTTGTTTAAGCGCGATGGGATCTTGAGAAATCAGGTAATATTTTTCTAATTTTTTTTCTTCCATTAGAGATTTTACTCCTTTTAAATGTTTAGATGAAACTTTTTTTGTGGCTTTTACTTCTATAGCGATTTGATTTCCGATAATGAAGTCTACCTCGTGCCCGCTTGCGGTTCGCCAAAAGTTCAAGGGCAGTCTTTTTCGGGTATAACTTATATAGGCACGAAGTTCCATTGCGATAAAATGTTCGAACGATTGCCCAAATAAATCTGTTTGCTCTGGTATAGCAGAGATTTGTGCTAACCTATTTTTAACGCCCGTATCAAAATAATAAAAGCGTGCGGTGGCTATCGCCTTTCGTTTAACGGAATGTTGCCAAGGCAAGACTAAAAAACCTAAAAAAGTATCTTCTAAAATTTGATAATATTCGCGTAAGGTAGCGCCGCTAACGCCTGCATCATTTGCAATAGAGCTGAAGTTTAAAGTTGTTCCACTTGTTAAGGCGGATAATTGTAAAAAACGACTAAAAGCAGGTAATTTTTGCACTAAGGCTTCGGCTTTTATTTCTTCTTCCAGATAGGTATGCACATAGGCATCTAAATCTTCTGCAGGTTCCTCGCTGAGTGCAATCATCGGTAAACCACCGAATTGCAAGTAACGGGATAAATTAAAATTTGATAATTCGTGATAAGTTAAAGGATATAGCTCCGCTTGACGTGCACGCCCTGCTAATAAATTTACGCCTTGGTGTTTTAATTTCCGTGCACTACTACCCGTTAATAAAAAGCGAATTTGTTTGTTTTCAATCAGTCGATGGACTTCATTTAAAAGTTCTGGTACACGTTGTATTTCATCAATGACAACAAATGGTTTTTTATCAAGTTCAATCATTGATTCGAGTTGACTGGCATTATTCATCAGCTTCATATATGTTTCTGAGTGTAATAAATCGATGATAAGCGCTTGATTGCCTAAGTCATGTTTAAGTAAAGAAGATTTGCCGGTGCCTCTTGGCCCAAATAAAAAGTGGGATTTTTTGCTAACCAATTGTTTTATATTGAGAATTCTATTAATAAACATGAAATTACCTCATAAGTTCGAACCATCACTTTAGATTTTAGCATAAAATTTAAAGTTTTACTTTAGATTTTATGAGCGAACTGTATGCATCCCCTTTATAATGCAGTATAATAATCTTTTGTCTTTGTTTGGTGGAATAGAGAGCTGATGTCAAAACAGGAAGTGCAAAAGGAAGCCCCGCAATCAACGGGATATAGTACCTGGATGGTGTTTTTCTTGGTGATTTTGGCATTGGGCGCGGGCGCGTTGTTTGTGGCGCGCAAAGAGCGTGCGTTTCCAATCGAATCGGTGATTATTCGTGGGGAAGTGAATCCGACTGATCAAGCACAGATGCAGAAAATTTTAAAGCCTGCGGTTGAAAATGGATTTTTTAACTTAAAGCTACAAAAAATGCAGGCTTCTGTTCAGAATTTATCCGATATTTCTCAGGCTGAAGTACGTCGTATTTGGCCTGCTACTGTGTTGATTAATGTTTCTGCTCAGAAACCCGTTGCACGTTTTGGCAATAATAGCTTGATCAATGCGTATGGCGAAATTTTTCAAGTGAGTTTATCACAAGAAGAGGTTAAAAAACTGCCAAAATTTTTTGGTGATGCGACCTCTACGGTTCAAATGTTAAGTTATTACCAGCAGATCAGTGATGTTCTGAAACCGCTTAATATGCAGGTAATAGCGGTTGAAAGTGATCCAGGACAGTTTTTATCGGTTACATTAGATAGTGGGGTGACATTAAAATTAGGTCGTGACAATGTTTTGGATCGAGTGGAACGTTTTGTTAAAGTATATCCAAAAGTATTTGCGACAAACGCTAGGCGCGCGCAAGAAGTCGATTTACAATATCAGAATGGTATGGCAGTGAAATGGTCATCTTAATGGGGAGCGAGATATGACGAAAAAAAAACAACCTGAGAAAAATTTATTTGTCGGGTTAGACATCGGAACGTCAAAGGTTGCAGCGATCGTTGGAGAAGTCTCGTCCGATGGTAATGTGCATGTGATCGGTGTTGGCTCCACGCCGTCGCATGGATTAAAGCGTGGCGTGGTTGTGAATATTGATTCAACGATGCAGTCTATTCGACGTGCGCTCGAAGAAGCTGAACTGATGGCCGGTTGTCAAATTCATTCTGTATATACCGGCGTTGCGGGCAGTCATATTCGTAGTTTAAATTCGCATGGTATTGTAGCCATTCGTGATCAAGAAGTAACGCAAGCCGACATTGATCGTGTGATTGATGCGGCACGTGCCGTGGCCATTCCCGCTGATCAAAAGATTTTACATATTTTACCACAAGAATTTATTGTGAATAATCAAGGTGGCATTCGCGATCCTATTGGGATGTCGGGTGTTCGTTTAGAGGCAAAAGTACATATTATTACGGGGGCGGTGAGTGCCGCTCAAAACATCGTAAAATGTGTGCGTCAATGTGGATTAGAAGTAACGGATGTTATACTAGAGCAATTGGCGTCTAGTTATGCAGTGCTTTCCGATGATGAAAAAGAGTTAGGTGTTTGCTTAGTGGATATCGGTGGTGGAACAACGGATATTGCGATTTTTGTGGATGGCGCCATTCGCCATACAGCCGTTATTCCCATTGCTGGCGATCAGGTGACTAATGATATTGCGATTGCATTGCGTACGCCGACTCAAAATGCAGAAGATATCAAGCAGGCACATGGTTATGCCATGGTTGAGTTAGCGGATGAGTCAGAAGTTTTTGAAGTGGCGAGTGTCGGCAATCGTGCCGGCCGCCAGTTTTCTCGTCGGGCGTTAGCCGAAATCTGTGAGCCGCGATACGAAGAATTATTAACCTTAGTGCGCAATGAAATTCGTCGTAGCGGTTTTGAAGATTTAGTGGCTGCTGGCGTTGTGCTAACCGGCGGAGCTGCATTGATGCCGGGTGTGTTGGAGCTGGGCGAACAGGTTTTTGAATCACCGGTGCGTTTAGGGATGCCAGAACAGGTGAGTGGGCTCGTTGATGTGGTGAAAAATCCAAAATATGCGACAGGCATAGGGTTATTATTGTATGGCTATCAACAACAACATGAAGGGGGCCATGAAACCGTGCGTTATGAAGGGAGCTCAGAAGGGCTATTTTCTCGTATGAAAAATTGGGTAACCTGTAGTTTTTAGCTGAGCAAAATATTGTGACAGGGGCTTTCTTCTGTCAAATATTCTGGTTATAGTAATAAGATATGGTTCATTAAATGGATTAATTGAGGGCTTGGTACAATGTTTGAGTTAGTAGACAACTTTCCGCAGAGTGCTGTTATCAAGGTAATCGGCGTGGGTGGCGGAGGCGGTAACGCGGTAGAACATATGTTAACGCAAGCGATTGAGGGCGTTGATTTTGTTTGTGCGAACACGGATTCGCAAGCGCTAAAAGCATCCAATGCTCGTACTTTATTGCAGTTGGGCTCAGAAGTCACCAAGGGGTTGGGAGCAGGTTCAGATCCCAAAATTGGTCGTCAATCGGCCGAAGAGGATCGTGATCGCATTAAAGAAATTTTAGATGGCGCCGATATGATCTTTATTACCGCTGGTATGGGCGGGGGTACAGGCACGGGTGCCGCGCCGATTGTCGCTCAAATTGCAAAAGAATTAGGAATACTCACCGTCGCTGTTGTAACGAAACCTTTTTCATTTGAAGGCACGAAGCGTATGGAAGTTGCTGAGGGAGGTATTCGAGAATTAGCGCAATTTGTTGACTCGTTAATTACCATTCCAAATGATAAATTATTGAGCGTTTTGGGCAAAGAAATTACCTTATTGGATGCTTTTAAGTCAGCGAATAATGTTTTATTGGGTGCGGTTCAAGGTATTGCTGAACTGATTACACGCCCGGGTTTAATCAATGTTGATTTTGCCGACGTGCGTACTGTGATGCGCGAAATGGGTGTTGCGATGATGGGCACGGGCGTGGCCACGGGTCCAACGCGGGCTGTGGAAGCGGCGGAAGCGGCTATTTCGAGCCCATTGTTGGAGGATATTAATTTGACAGGTGCGCGAGGTGTATTAGTTAATATTACCGCCGGCTTAAATATGTCTATTGGCGAGTTTGAATCGGTGGGTACTGTTATTCGTCATTTTAGCTCCGATAATGCAACGGTTGTGGTTGGTACTGTTATCGATCCTGAAATGACCGATGAGATGCGTGTTACTGTTGTTGTGACAGGTATTGATGGCAAAAATTTAATAGATGATGATATCACACCATCAGCGGCCGCTCTGGGCGTTTCTCCAGAGCCGCGAGTGGATTATCATAAATTAGATAGACCTGCCGTGTTGCGCAAAAAAAACACGCCAGTATCCTCAAAACCGGCTGAATACGTCGACCAAGACGTTGAATATTTAGATATTCCTGCGTTTTTGCGTCGCAAAGAAAAGGCAGATACGAGAAATTAGTCATCTAACTTGTTGGAAATCGGTCGAAATGCTGGATACAATCGGCATTTCGGTTTATTATCCCCGTTCATTTACTTATATCAATAAAGAATTAGATTGATGGTTTATCAGCGAACATTAAATAATGTCATTAAGGCGACCGGTGTTACTGTGCATAGTGGTAAGCGTGCTGAGTTGATATTACGTCCCGCTCCTCCCAATACGGGTATTGTATTTCATCGCATAGATCTTGATGCGTCAATCGATATTCCAGCGCGCGTCGAAAATGTCAGTGATACGTTATTGTCTACTACGATCGCAAAAAATAATATTAAAGTATCCACCGTCGAGCATTTATTATCTGCATTTGCAGGCATGGGCGTCGATAATGCTTATGTCGATGTGACCGCCGCCGAAGTACCTATTATGGATGGTAGTGCGGGTCCATTTGTTTTTTTAATTCAATCCGCCGGCATTAAAATGCAAAAAGCGCCCAAACGTTTTTTACGCATTAAAGAAAAAGTATCCGTTAAAGAAAAAGATAAAACAGCCAGCTTAGAACCGTTTGATGGGTTTAAAGTTGACTTTACAATTGATTTTGATCATCCGATGTTTAAGACGGCAACGAACCAAGCAGTATTAGATTTTTCAAGTACATCTTATATGAAAGAAGTCAGTCGTGCGAGAACGTTTGGTTTTTTGGCTGATTTTGAACGCATGCAATCGATGAATTTAGCGCTAGGCGGCAGCAAAGATAATGCAATCGTGATCGATGATTTTCGTATTTTAAACGAAGATGGATTGCGTTATGAAGATGAGTTTGTTAAACATAAAATTTTAGATGCTATTGGTGATTTATATTTATTAGGCTCAAGCGTCATTGGAGCCTTTGAAGGCTATAAATCTGGCCACGAAATCAATAATAAATTGTTACGAAAATTATTAGCCACTGAATCTGCGTGGGAATATGTGACGTTTGAAGAAGTGGCAGAAGTGCCGATTACGTATCTCCAGCCTTTAAACGCGAGTTCCGGATAAGCATTTGGCGATTGTGTAACATGCCGCTGGCATGTCGGTTCGCTCTCACCCTCTGAGCTGAGTATTATGAGAGAAATTTCTGTAGCGCCGTTTTAAGTTCTGGATCTGTTATGCCATCCGATGTTTCTTGTAATAATTGGCGTGTCTTTTTTGAAAGAATCAGCTTGGGTGTCATTTTTTTAGACTCATCGTTTTTGGGTTGCACCAGGCATTTAATTTCTTTGAGACTTTGAAACTCATGCGTTCGTTGGAGGTTCTCGATTAACTCCGGAGTTTGATAGCGTAATTTAGTCGCCCAAGTCGCTGAATCCACGATGAGCGTTAAAATTCTTTGTTCAAATCCGCCAATTTGGCAGTGTTTATGTTCGTTGGTGGGTAGATAGCGATAGAGTATGTCATTCCATTTCTGCAACTGTTTGGCGTGACTAATTAGATAGCCTAAAGCAGAGTGGGCGTTTTGTAAGACATTTGCCGCGGATTTATATGTGGGTGCTTGTTTCTCGGCCATATCTCGTTATACTAATTCTCATTGTTGGGTATTTTTAAATTGGACGTTATTTTATGATCGTTGTTTCACGAATTATAAAGCTATTTTGTGGTAGCCGCAATGAGCGAGTTGTTAAAAGATTGCACAAGGTGGTCGTGCAAATCAATGCGTATGAGACAGAGTATGAACAACTGTCCGATGAAGAATTACGGAAAAAAACCGATGAATTTCGATTACGTTTAAGAAAAGGTGAAACCTTAAACGATCTTTTACCCGAAGCGTTTGCCGTGGTGCGCGAAGCGAGCAGACGAACGTTGGGTTTGCGACCATTTGATGTGCAGTTGATTGGGGGCATGATTTTACATGATGGCAAAATTGCCGAAATGTGTACCGGTGAAGGTAAAACGCTTGTCGCAACGATGCCGGTATATTTGAATGCATTGACGGGTAATAGTGTTCATCTTGTGACGGTGAATGATTATTTGGCATCACGTGATGCCGCTTGGATGAATCCGATTTATGAATTTTTAGGACTCACCGTTGGGGTGAACTTAGCCGGCATGACGCCAGAAGAAAAACGCGCAGCGTATGCGGCCGATGTGACTTATGGAACCAACAATGAATTTGGTTTTGATTATTTGCGCGACAATATGGCATTTACATTGGAAGAGCGTGTTCAGCGCGATCTTTCTTTTGCGATTGTCGATGAAGTAGATTCGATTTTAATTGATGAAGCGCGAACGCCATTAATTATTTCAGGCTCTTCCGAAGATAGCTCTGATTTATATAAAAAAATCAATTTACTTATTCCAAAACTGACGTTGCGCGAAACCGAAGGTAGTTCAGGCGATTACTATTTGGATGAAAAACAAAAACAAGCATTTTTGACCGAAGAAGGGCATGAGCATATTGAAGAATTGCTTTATAAAGAAGGATTATTAAAAGAAGGCGATAGTTTATATGATGCAAACAATATCATTTTAATGCACCATTTAAACGCGGCGTTGCGTTCACATAAACTATATCAACGTGATACAGATTATATTGTGAAAGATGGCGAAGTTGTTATTGTTGATGAGCATACCGGTCGTATGATGCTGGGCCGTCGTTGGTCGGAGGGATTGCATCAAGCAGTCGAGGCAAAAGAGAATGTTGAGATTCGTCATGAAAACCAAACCTTGGCAACCATTACGTTCCAAAATTATTTTCGTTTGTATGATAAATTAGCGGGCATGACGGGTACGGCGGATACGGAAGCATATGAGTTTCAGCAAATTTATAATTTAGAAGTGGTGGTGATTCCGACAAACAAACCGCTGATTCGAAAAGATAGCCCCGACCGTGTTTTTTTGACGATACAAGAGAAGTTTGCGGCGATCATCGAAGAAATTAAAGATTGTCGTTTGAACAAACAACCTGTTTTAGTGGGTACGGCCTCGATTGAAAATTCTGAATTATTATCGGAAATGTTGAAAAAAGAAAAAATACCGCACAATGTATTAAATGCCAAAAACCACGAGCGCGAAGCAGAAATTGTCATGCAAGCTGGATTGCCAGGCGCCGTCACCATTGCGACCAATATGGCGGGTCGCGGTACTGACATTATATTAGGTGGCAATGTCGAAGCAGAAATCAAAAAATTGGATAATCCGGGTGAGGACGAAAAAGCGCGTTTACGAAAAGAATGGCAGGAACGTCATAATTTAGTGCTTGAGTCGGGCGGTTTACATATGATTGGTAGCGAGCGACATGAGTCCCGACGTATTGATAATCAATTGCGCGGTCGTTCAGGGCGTCAGGGAGACCCGGGTTCCTCAAGATTTTATGTATCATTTCAAGATAACTTAATGCGTATCTTTGCATCTGATCGCGTGTCTACCATCATGAAACGTTTAGGCATGAAAGAAGGGGATGCGATTGAACATCGTTGGGTTACCAAGGCGATCGAGAATGCACAGCGTAAAGTCGAAACATTTCACTTTGATATTCGAAAACAATTGCTCGAATTTGATAATGTCGCGAATGATCAGCGCAAAGTGATTTATAAACAGCGTACAGATTTAATGGCGATGAATGATATTTCGGAGACGATCAGAGCTGTTTTCGCTGATGTGGCCGATCAAATTGTTTCACAGTATGTTCCGCCTGAAAGTATGGAAGAAATGTGGGATATTCCTGATTTAGAAAAGAGATTAAAATCAGATTTCGACTTGGATTTGCCCATTTCCGTTCTATTAAAAGAAGATACCAAGTTGCATGAAGACAGTCTTCGTCAACTGATTAGCGATCGTCTTTGGGAACATTACAAAGCGAAAGAGGTTTTGGCCGGCGCAGAACCGATGCGCCAATTTGAAAAAGCGGTGTTGTTGCAAACATTAGACGCGTATTGGAAAGAACATTTAGCGACGATGGATCAATTGCGACAAAGCATTCATTTAATGGGCTATGCACAAAAAGATCCAAAACAAGAATATAAGCGAGAATCATTTCATTTATTTTCTGATATGTTAAACAATATCAAAATCGAAGTGGTGCGTATTTTAAGTACAGTAAAAATTCAAGACCCTGAAGATGTCGATGCGATCGAAGAACAGCGTCGACGTGCCGCGCCGACAGAAGTGCACTATCAACACTCGGAAGGCGGTGATTTAGATCGATGGAAAGACAAGCGACGCAAATTACCCGAAGAAAAAGCACAATCCTCCATTGTTAAAATTGAGACCATGCGCCGTGATACGCCAAAAGTGGGTCGCAATGATCCTTGTCCCTGTGGATCGGGCAAAAAATATAAACATTGTTGTGGTGTGTTACAATAACATGGCTTTGTGGGATCGTCGCTCCGGAATTCAGAGAATCGACGTGCGAAACTAAAGTATTTCCTGGATCTCGCTGGTTTTGTCCGCGGTATGATATTTCATCGTCTCTGTCATGCCGCGACTTGATCGCGGCATCCAGGAGAATTTCGCTGGACTGAATGAATGACTTTTTATTGTGACTTCTCTAAATCGTGCATTTCTAAATCACCACATTATTTTTGTGTGTAAATACAGATGTCATCTGTAGGAAAAGGCTTTAAGTTTTGTAATTTTTTGATGATTTTGTTGAATTTAGTGGTAGAATACCTGCATCCAGCATGTAAGCGGTTGCTTAAGAGAATTATTAATCGCGAAGGTGGAGTTTTTAAACAATCCTAGTCCTAATATTCCCTTAAGCTAAAAATGAGAATAATAAAATCTTGGGAACTATTATTAATGTTATAAAAAAATCGAATTTCAAATTTTTTTGAGAATTTTGTGTAGGTAATAGGTTGTAGAAAGAGAATAAAATTATGCCGCAGGCTACGACGACATATGTGACAGGTATTAAGAAGTGGAGCTTTTTGATACCCCAGGCATTGTCGAATACGATTGCTGCAGTCTTGGTCAGCATTACGCGAGAGACTGAATATGACGCACATCAAATACGAGCAATTGTTAATATGCTGTTACGCAATAAAGCGGCTCAGGTTTTATTTATTATGGGTGGTGTGTTACAATTGCCCAGCGAGCCTTATAGACGGCGACGATTATCGGGTGCTTCTCAGGATCATTTTTCGGTTGAACAGATGCGAGCGGCAGTTGAGCGGATAAAACACCATATCACAGGAATATGGGCGTGGGTTGGTGATGTAAAAGCAGGGGCAGTGTTTGATGAGGATAAACTTCCTGATTGCGCGGCTCACTATGCATTATTATCGGATGAAGACGAATTGATTACGTTATTGCGCGGTAAAGAAAAGGCATTCCAAGCGAGGCTGAATGATGTGCTACAAACTGACTATGCGCCTGTTTTATTAGGATCGACAGAGGCAGAAAAAATTGTTCGTTGTTCACCGTGGGAGGAATATCAAGGTAATCCACGTGGCGATGAAACTGCACGTCGCAGATTTCTTCGTTTTTTGACAAAACTGTCTTTGGTTAAAAATACTTATGAGGCGAATAGCGATTATAAAGAAGGGATTGATGTTGTTATAAGACAATTTGCAAATACTGAGTATAAAAGGCTTTTAGAGCTTGAATATAAGCTCATTGAAAAGCAATTAAACGTTGATGAGTCGAATGAGTCGTTGCGCGCTAAATCAGTAGCACTGAAAGAAAAGGCAGAGCAGTTAAAGTCGAGGACACTTGTTGAAGAGTTACAGCTGGAGGCTTTTGAAGCGACGTATCAATGAAGAGATTGTTTGAAAGTTGTCGTGAGCTATGATCCAAAGTTGTGTATGACTGGTTTTTGACCAGAGGAAATTAAGCG
>JBBTCW010000039.1:0-17854 GCA_038043025.1 Pseudomonadota bacterium
AGGCGAAATCAATTAAGGAAACAATCTCGGCCGCTTGCGGCCGAGTTGTTGAACCGACCGACTGGCTGCCCGCGCTGCGGGAGCAGCCGCTTTTTTTGCTAATGCACTTAACATAAAAATCTCCGCAGAGGATTATGCGGATTTTAATGGTTGATGGAGCGCCTGTATCATGCGATGTTGTTCTGCTGGTTTAGCAGATTGAATATCTGTCCACCAGTCGGCGATTTCTTTGGGTACCTCGCCGATTTTTGCGCGCAACAATAATAAATCATACGTCGCTCTGAAGCGCTGTTGCGTTAATAAGCGAGTAATAGAGCGCGGTCGTCGGCTTTCTAAGCGCTGCTGCGATAACCAAATTTCTCGAATGATGGCGGTGATTCGGTTTGGAATTAAAATCGATTTTAGCTGCTCATCTAAAATCGTGCGGGTTGCTTGCTCTAACGCTTGCATGTTCGGTTTATTTTTACAGCGTAATCTTAAAAATTCTAATTTAACAGCAGGCCATAAAATGGCTGCAAACAAAAAATAAGGCGCGAGCGGTTGATGATCATAAATGCGTTTATCTGTGTTTTTAAATAACTGTTCCGTCATCAAAACGGGACTTTCACTTTGTTCAAAACAGTTGTATGCGGCAGGAAATAAATGTCTAAATAATTTATATTCTCTTAATAAAGGAAATATAGCCGTTGCCGCACCACAGTGAAACAATTTCAATACTTCATCATACAGCCGCGCAGCGGGAACATGTTGTAATAGATTGCCGGATTTTTCAATAGGCTCAGCGGTATCCGGGGTTAAATTAAATTTAAGTTTTCCGGCGAATCGTATGGCGCGTAACATTCTAACGGGATCTTCATTGTATCGTTTTTTTGCGTCGCCAATAATACGAATAGTTTTTTGTTGAATATCTTTAAAGCCATCACAAAAATCTAATAGTTCTTTTGTAATCGGGTCATAGTAGAGTGCGTTTAATGTAAAATCGCGTCGCATCGCATCTTCTTCGATGGTGCCGTAAACATTATCGCGCACGATGACGCCGTTTTTGGTATGCCCTTTGTCCTCGGATGCGCCTTCATGACTCGCGCGAAACGTGGCGACTTCAATGACCTCTCGTCCAAAATAAACATGTGCCAAGCGGAAGCGTCGTCCGATTAAGCGGCAACGACGAAAGAGTTGTCTGACCTGGTTGGGCAAGGCACTCGTAGCGACGTCAAAATCTTTAGGGATTTGATTGACCAATAAATCACGCACACAGCCGCCGACCAAATAGGCTTCAAAACCGGCTGCTTTTAGATGTTGAATAACGGAAACCGCGTTCGGTGGAATATTTTTGCTCGAAATATGGTGCGCTTGATAAGGGATTATTTTTCGGGCTGGTTGTATTTTGCTCATGATTATCCTGTGTTTATTCCGTTGCGTTATTCTTATTCATTCCTTGTGATCCTTTTTTTGTTGGATATAATAGCATCACTCGTTGGGTTTATGCCAATTAAATATGCTCCCTTCGTCTAGTGGCCTAGGACGTCGCCCTCTCACGGCGGGAACAGGGGTTCGAGTCCCCTAGGGAGCGCCAATTTTCATCTCATCTTGCATTCATCTTGGGGCGATCTGCCCTCGAAAAAATCGTCATTTATCATTAATAAACTCCTCATTTTTCTCGGGGAGGGTCTGTTACAGAATAAGTGGTACAGTTAGCGCCCAGATGATAGGCAGATTTGGACGTTCTGATTGAGAAAAAAAACGCACATAGCAGGGACTATGTAAGTTATTTTTCGATTGAAGAACGTCCAAAGATGCCTGTCAGATGGGATGCTAAATGTATCACTTATTCTGTGACAGACCCTTAGATCGCCCCAATCTGAACGCAAGCTGAGCGAAAATTAGGGTTCACTAGGGGGGTACTGCAAACGCGAAGCGTTTGGTACAGGGGTTTGAAAAATTTGCAGGACTGCAAATTTTGGCGCACAGCAGTGCGCCCGAAGGGCGAGGGTACAAGGATGTACCCGAGTCAAAAATTTGCAGGATTGCAAATTTTGGCGCACAGCAGTGCGGGGCGAGAGCCAGAACGACAGGGATGTCGCGAGTCAATATTACTAAAGTTAATTTCTATATCGGGATTTGGGCATCCAATTAGTTATATTTCTTTTGAGCTTATGAGTTATAATTATTTTTCTAAAATTTATTGACTCACAATATCAAGGAGTACACATGTCGCCAAAAAAGTCAGCAATGATGGACAAACTATACGGGGAGGAAATGGCTGATGCCGTATATCGACGATGTCAAGAATTAAGTCCACAATTTAATGAGCTGGTACAAACTTTTGTTTATGACATATTTTGGGCAAAACCCGGACTAGCACTCAAGGAAAAAAGTTTAATCACCATCGTAACATTAATAGCCTTACAGAAATCCGAACAATTGCAGATACACTTACAGGGCTTCTTTCATTTAGGCGGGACATTTCTCGATATTACGGCACTCTTAAAATATATGGTTTCCGCTCAATACATTCGATCAGGCACTAACACATTAGCTATGTTAGACGAGCTGGCTGCAAAAATGGACATCGATAAAGGAGTAGCTATAGACATTTCACATCGCCATAAGGCATTTATAGATTTAACTGCCCATATCACCATAGGAGAGCAAGACAAAACACAAAGCTATATATCACAACTACTAAAAGAACAAATTTTAACAACAGAAGAAATTGAAAATACTATGTTGCACCAAATGCTATATGGTGGGTTCCCTTGCGCAATGAATGGATTAGCCGCGCTCAGACAAGCTGAAATATCATCAACACAGGGACTTAAATCATGAATATGATCCAACTTGAACAAAGGATTGACGAAAATACATTTTTTTTTGGAAATTCGGCTCAAATAGCCCCGCCAACAAACAAAAAATTTAAACAAATATCTAAGTTCATTTTTTTTGGAGTATCTCAAAAGAATTAATAACAGGAATTTCTATGCCAAATAACGCGCCTAAAAGGTGGGTACTTTCATTTTGATATTAGAAAAGACTCCTATGACATCGCATAGTAATGATCAAACAGCTGTTATGAAAAGTCTGTTTTTACTGTCTGTTTTGCTAATTTATCCGCTTCCGCAAATCGCTATTGATATTTATCTGCCTTCTTGGCCTGCGATGGTGTCTGCACTGCACACCTCTCGCGAGTTATTACAATGGAGTTTAACTATCTACGTTTTATTCCTCGGCATGGCTCAACTTATTTATGGGCCATTATCGGATAGATTTGGAAGAAAACCGGTTTTATTGTTTGGTATTGGTGTTTTTTTTATAAGTAGTTTTATGGGCATGTTTGTTGTTTCGATGGGTCAATTGCTTGTCTTGCGTGCGATACAGGGACTGAGTATCGGTTGTGGGTTTACGGTTGCTAGCGCGATCCTGGCAGATGTATTTCAAGGAAATCAATTAGCCAAAGTTACTTCATATTCAGCAATGATCTATTCAATATCATTAATGTTTGCACCATTTATCGGCGGCTATTTACAACATTATATCGGATGGCAAGCGAACTTTGGGGGCATGGCTCTCTATGCATTAATTCTTTTTCTATTGATTTATTTATTTGTTTTTGAAACCAAGGATAAACAAAAAAAGGCTATATTCTCGATCAGTAGCATTTTAAAAAACTATTTTTTATTATTTCATAATCTCGTTTTTATCGGGGCTATATTTTGTCTTATATTGGCGTATGGCGTCATGATCACTTTTAATATCGTGGGGCCTTTTTTACTACAGGAAACGTTACATGTTTCCGTTATTGGTTACGGGCAGCTTTTATTATTAATTGGCGTCGCTTATTTCATTGGCGCAACGGTAAATAGTTTTTTCGTCAAATATGCTGGCATTCATCGCTTAATTATTTTAGGGTTAATACTGATGTTTTGTTCTAGTTTAGGGTTGGTCGCTATCGTTATACTACACGTAGTGACTGTTACAAACATTGTGGCGCTTGTTGGATTGACTATATTTAGCGTAGGATTTATTTATCCTAATTGTTTTGCCTATGCCCTCGATGTTTTTCATGAAAAAGGTTACGCGAGTGCGCTGATTGGGTCGGCAATATTAATTGGCGTGTCGATCATTAGCGCGATAGTGTCACATTTTAATATCGACCATGAGTATTGCTTATCTTTTGCATTTTTAATTTTATCTATACTCAGTATATTAAGTTATGTATTAACAAGAATTATTATAAAAAAGAGGTGATGTTATGCCGCGACAAGAGTTATCTGAAGCACTGCCACTACAACACCGTTTGTTGCGTCAAACCCGCGCTAAAGGTCTGTTATTCGCTATTCAATCCCCGTCAACTTTCCATCCGTAAACGTCAATTGAATCGTGGCATCTTGTCCGTTTGGATAAGTGATGATCGTTTGCGTTTGGTCGGGGCCGTCGGGTAGTGTGATCGTTTGTTTTTGACTGGGTTGTTTGCAATATTGATAGAGCAAGGTTGGGCTATCGCCTTTTTTCAATTGAACGTCGGAGCGGCAGGGTGGTGTTTGTCCTGAGCTTGCTATGCTCGTTGCTTTATTATCGACAAACGTGACGACCAGGGCATTTTTTTGCGGTTCGGCAGGTATCGAATTAGGCTTGTAATCATAGATCCATCGTTCTGCTTTTTGCGTTTTTTGATTGGGAATTGTTTTTGTTGTTGTGCTTGCGGGCGCGCCGCAATTGGCTTGTACTTGATCTAACGAATCGCCTAAGCTGACATATTGGTTAGTCTTGTTGCAGAAAAAATAAGAGGCTGCATAAGCGCCTGGCATGATCAGTATTAATGTCAGTAGTAAAATTTTTTTCATTTATTCTATTGCAACCAACTTATCATCCATAAAAATTAATTGGCTTGTGCCTGTATCGCCATTGGGATAGGTTAATACGGTTTGTTCTTGCTTGGGTCCGGGCGCCGCATGATTGCCTATTTTTTTTAATGTGGGTTCTTTGCAAAGTTTGTAAAGTGAATCTTGGTTGTCGCCTACGTTAAAGGGAGTGCTTGTGTTGCACTGCGTCGTTTGTTTAACGTTTTTGCCATCGGCTTGTATCTGAATGGCTTTGTCGTTTATAAAGGTGACGGTGAGCGTGTCGTTATAAATCCATTGCGCGATTTTTTCATTGTTATGTGTTTTGATGGTTCGTGGCGTTTGCGTAATCGGTTCGCCGCAAAGCGTTTTCACTTCATGTATTGTATCGCCTAAACGGACGTAGTTATCATCGTTATTGCACAAAAAAAACGAAAAGGCCTGAGACATTGGTAATATCAATATCAGTATGAACGGTAATAATTTTCTCATTTTAGAATCCTTTTGATTAACGCATATAACAGCGTATCATTAATTATTTACCGTATCAATTAGCTCTGAGCTGTGGAAATCCAGTCACAGCCTGGGTTTCCCTTGCTCAGAGCTGCATAAACGAGGTGCTGCCATGATTCGCCACATGACGAAGGACGATGTTGAGATTATAGCCAAAGAAAACAAATATCATGGATATTATAAAATTGATAATTACCGGGTGCGTTATCGCTTATTTGAAGGTGGCTTTGGACCGGTGGTGAATCGCGAGCTTTTTGAGCGCGGGCATGCCGCGGCTGTTTTGCCTTATGATCCGATTTTAAGAAAAGTGATTTTGATTGAGCAATTTCGTATCGGCGCGATGCAAGATAAAAAAAGCCCTTGGTTGCTTGAAGTAGTGGCGGGGATTTTAGAACCTCATGAAACGCCGGAGCAATTAGTCGTGCGCGAATCAAAAGAAGAAGCCGGATTAGATATTTTAGAATTAACATCCATTTGTAATTTTTATGCGAGCCCGGGTGCTTGCACAGAAACCGTGGCTTTATTTTGTGGTCGCATCGATGCAACAAATGTTGGCGGTATTTATGGTATCAAAAATGAGGCTGAAAATATTCTTGTGCATGTTTTAGATGTTGAAGAAGCGTTTCAGTTATTGCACGATGGTTTGGTGACGAACATGACCGCAATTATTGCGCTGCAGTGGTTGGAGTTGCAGTTAATGGCGGGAAAGTGCGTGTTATTTCGAGGGGCGTGAACGACGAGAAATGACATGCAAAAAAAACAGTCGTCGGAATGACAAATGATGGCGCTAACTGTACCACTTATTCTGTAACAGACCCTTAACTCTCTTCCATTTTTGTATTTAAGTATTCTATTAATTTTGGAAAAGTTTTTTTTGAAAATTCCTCATCTCGTTCGCATTTTTCTAGAATGGGAAAAAATTTTCTTGGGAGTTTTGTGTAAAGAGAAAATGTTCTAATGAGCCCTTCAATTTCTTGTTTAGTCATATGCGGTGAATTCAAATCAGTTTGTACAGAATTATAAATAGGTGTTTTGGTCAGCATACCGAATTCTGTCGCAATATTGGCGAGTCTTGTTTTGGGGTAGGGTTGATAGGCGGCGACAGATGAGGTTGATGCTTGCACTTTTCGGTTTAGCGCAATGGTATCAAATACCATTTTTCTCGTCTCAAAAGGTAGGCCGATCATGTTGTAAGCGGAAACGCGTATGCCAAATTTCTGTACTATTTTGTACTTTCGGATAATATCCTCATCGGTAATATCTCTATTTAGAATATATTTTCTTATCCAATAATTACCGCTCTCAATGGCCATGGCGAGCGTTATGCAGCCCATTTCCTTAAGATATTGCATTTTTTCTTCTGTGACAGTGCGTGTTCCTGCATAAACAACGAAAGGCAGGCCGATTTCTTTTTTATATAATTCAGATAATCGTTTTAAATAGGGCGCGGGAAAGGCGGTAAAGTCTTCATCCCAAAATCGAATTGCATCAAAATTATATTTTTCTTGTAGTGATTTAATATGTTGGATGGCCACTTCAGGAGATTTACGGCGATGGTAAGTGCCGCACTCTGTGAATACTTCTCTTAAGTGCGCATTTGAACAGTAATGACATAGGAATACGCAACCGCGGCTTATTTCGGTGTTTAACATTTTATATAGGTTTCCATCGAGCGGGCGATAAAAATCATATTCGTGGAAGCCGCTGAAATCTTGAGCGGGCAATGTATCGAGATTTTTAAAAGGTCGCAATGTGTTTTTGTGAAGGATATTGTCATGATCTTTGATCCATAGATTTTGAATTTTTTGAATGGGTTGATGGTTATCTTGTGCATTACACAGTTCTACTAGCGCATCTTCTCCTTCGCCGATACAGATCATGTCGACCGATTTTTCTTGAATGACTTCGTCAGGGCAGATTGTCGGGTGAATGCCGCCAAAAATAATTTTCATGTCAGGAAATTCGTTTTTAATATATTGACTACATTGTAGCCCTAGTGGGTAGGTACCCGATGTGGCAGTTATGCCGACAAGATGAATATTATTATTGTTGATCACGTTGACCAAATCGGTTGCTAAGTTTTCGAGATGGCGACGTGGCGGAGGGGAAACAGGAGCGCGAGGCGCTACTTTAAACATGCCAAAGCTTTCTTTAATGTCATGTAAATCTGTTTCGGGTGTATACAGTGAGCAATCAAAAATATTAACGACATGGCCGGCTTCTTTTAATACCGCGGTTAAAATAGTCAGCGCAATTGGAATATCGCCATGTTCTTGTGTGTTAGGATAAATCAATAAAACGTTCATGGCTTGCTCTTTTGTCAGTTGTTATTCAATACAGCAATCAATAATTTTTTGAACCAGAACGCCGAGTTTGCCCATTAAAAGGCTTTTTTGTGGTTTTTTATCGTGTTTATTGAGCGCGTCTTCGTCAATTTTTTTCAGGTCATTTGTTTTGATAAGATCTAAATTAATACCCCAAAATAACGAATAGAGTTGATAGGCCTTGTTAAAAAAATCATAGGCTTCTTCTTTGCGATCCATACCGAGTTGTTTGGTGCCGACTTCCATTAAACGCATGCAGGCGGCGAGTAAATGTTTGGAAATACACCACACCTCGCCTTCGTATTCTTTGATAATTTTTTTGAGCAAGGCTTTTCGCATGTCTCTGACGTCGTTGACTAAATCGTAATATTCATTTTTTCCGGTTTTTGCGCCCGAAAATATAAAGTGTTCTTCGATTGAAACTAAATTCATGATGGCAAATGTTAAATCTTGATCCGACGACAAATCCATTTTATCTTGTTTTTTTAATTGATCTGCTTTTTCAATAAAAGTTTCCAAATCTTGCATGGGATTTTTCATGCTTAAACTCGCGTCATAAAATAAAAGAGGATGGTCAAAATGATTAACGGGGCAATCGGCAACACGACTTTTTCAAAGGGAAAGTGCGCATGCCCATCATTTTTCTTTTTCATGTAAAAATACCACATGCCGAAAACAAAAAATGTGATGCTGCCGATGACGATACCCAAGAGTAATTTATCAAAGCCCCACAGCGTATTTAATGGATGACCGACGATATCAGTCGAATAAAATGGCGTGAGAATCAAAATGTAATAACCAACGACAATGAGTGGTTTTCGGCCAAAAAATCGGATATGTTTTGAGTTGAGCCAATTAATAGTCCACCAGATGCTGGAAATGGCCAATCCCCCAATCCAAATGCCGCTGATCGTATCATCTACGCCCAGCCATCGGGAGAGTCCAACACCGGCACCCACGGCGATGGTGCAAATGGGGCATATCGCATAAGCTGATCCGATCGTTAGCAAATAAGCACTGAGTCCCGCAATTAATTTTTTCCACATAATTATTTCGCCATTTTTGTTTTAAAATAATGAATAATGGGTTGATCGCCAATAATGCATTTAGAGCCCGTCCAGAATAATGGGACGACCAGGTTTGATCCAGTAATATGGCAATATTTTTGAGCCACGTTCTCAAAAATTGCAAGGTTCTGTTGATCTTGTGAGACTTCTGTGGAGTCAAAATGAATTTTTTGTGTTACATGATATTGGTTGATGAAGTCTTCAACTTTTTTGCAGTGCGGACATGTGACGCTGTAAAATAAAATCATTTTTTGATGATAATTTGTTTGTGTGATTTTATTTTCAAACGCCATATTATGTTTACGCGCCATGATGTTAACAAAAAATAGGGCGATAATAATTGCGATAAAAACAATAGACCATGAAATAAATTTTTTGCTCATTTGCGGTTCCTCCTATGGCTCAATTATCTTCTAATTTATTATTATGTCAAGACTATTTAACCGCCCATATACGATCACCGGCATCGCCTAAACCTGGTAAAATATAACCTTTTTCGTTGAGTTGCCGATCGAGACTGGCGGCAAAAATGGCGACATCGGGGTGTGCTGCAATCAATTTTTTTACACCTTCGGGTGCTGCAACCAAGCAAATGAAGTTGATTTTTTTTAATCCGTATGCCTTTAACTTATCGATTGTCGCACAGGCGGTACCGCCCGTTGCTAACATCGGGTCGCACACAAAACAATACGCCATTTGCTCATCGGGAGGTAATTTAAAATAATAATTTTTTGCCTCGAGTGTTTTTTCATCACGGTAAAATCCAATATGCCCCACGCGCGCCATCGGTAATAATTTTAAAATGCCATCAGCCATACCAAGACCGGCGCGTAAAATGGGTGTAATTAAAAAATGACTGCTTTTTAAATCAGTTCCTTCAAAGGTTTCGAGTGGCGTGGTAATGGAACGATTGACCGTCGGTAAATCGCGCATGGCCTCGTACACAATCAACATTGCAATTTCTTCGGTGAGTTCTTTGAAAAGCTTGCGGTTGGTGGTGACATCGCGCAACAGTGCCAGCTTATATTGAATAATGGGGTGTACGATAACATGAAAATTGGGCAGTTTGTCAAAAATCTGAATGGTCATTTATTTTCCTCCGAGCAATATTCTTAACAGGATAACATGGAATAGATGAGAGTTCAGCATTTTATGCTACAATACTGGCTTCAATTGCCTGATGGAGGAGCATATGTCCAAAAACATTTTTTACGCACAATCCGGTGGAGTAACCGCGGTCATTAACGCAACCGCATGCGGCGTGATTGAAACCGCTCGCAAACATAAAAACAAAATTGGCAAGGTATATGCAGGGTTAAACGGCATTGTGGGCGCACTCAACGAAGAATTAATTGATACAAGCAAAGAATCCGCGCAAGCCATTGCGGCGTTACGTTATACGCCCGGTGGTGCATTTGGATCTTGTCGCTACAAAATGAAAAGTGTCGCAGAAAATCGTGATGAGTATGAAAAACTTATTCAGGTTTTTAAAAAATATAATATCGGTTATTTCTTTTATAACGGCGGCGGCGACTCGCAAGATACCGCCAATAAAATTGCCGAATTTAGTCGTGAAAGCGGTTATCCGTTAATCTGCATTGGTATTCCCAAAACCATCGATAATGATTTGCCGTTCACCGACAGTTGCCCCGGATTTGGATCCGTTGCAAAATATGTCGCGGTGTCGATTCGCGAAGCAGGATTTGATATTGCATCGATGGCAAAAACATCGACTAAAGTATTTGTTATGGAAGTGATGGGGCGTCATGCGGGATGGATTGCAGCGGCGGCCGGTGTCGCCGCTGACAAAATCGGCGATGATCCGCATATTATTTTATTTCCTGAAGTAACGTTTGATGAAACAAAATTTTTGGCGCGCGTTGAGCTGTGCGTTAAAAAATACGGCTATTGTACCATTGTCGTTTCGGAAGGCGTGAAAGATGCAGAAGGCAAATTTTTATCGGACAGTGGATTAAAAGATGCGTTTGGTCATGCACAATTAGGCGGTGTGGCGCCGGTCATTGCGAATCTTATCAAAAACAAATTGGGGTTTAAATATCATTGGGCGGTATGTGATTATTTGCAGCGTGCGGCGAGACATATCGCGTCTAAAGTCGATGTGGATCAGGCGTATGCGTTGGGCAAAGCCGCAGTGGAATATGCATTAAAAGGCGAAAACGCTATTATGCCGATCATCGTGCGCAAACAAGCGAAAACCTATGCGTGGAAAATCGACAAAGTAAAATTATCCAGCGTGGCCAATGTCGAAAAATTTATGCCGAAGAGTTTTATCACAAAAGACGGATTTGGTATTACAAAATCCTGTCGCAATTATATTTTGCCGTTAATTCAAGGCGAAGATTATCCGCCGTACAAAAACGGGTTGCCGGTTTACGTGAAACTTAAAAATAGATTAGTGCCGAAAAAATCATCATAAAACAAACGGAATGACTATATATGCCATTTCAATTTGAAACCGATTTTGAATTAAATGAAACGGAAAGAGAGCAGGCGAACGCATTAAAGACGCTGCTTGTAGCCAGACAGCGCGTACAAAAAGATGCGACGATTTATAATCAGTTGATGGCTGCTCTTGATGCAATTGTAAAGTCACGCCGAGGATATCGCACGATTGTGCGCATGGCGACATTACATCCAGAGATTGACATGTTTTGTCGTTCGCCTGTTTTGGATGACTATTGGAAAGAGCCTTTGTCACGTGTTTGGGAAGGCATGGCGCCGGATAAACAACCGCGACCAAAGCCTGGGTCTAATTTTGCCTTGCTGTGTTCATTCGTATGGCGTGGCCGGTGGAGTAGCGCACAACGTTATATTACAGATAGTGCGGAACTTTTGCGTATTCAGCCTGATTTACGGCCACAATTTGATACAGAACGTGATCGCTGTTTTCAAGAATCCTTAAAGGCGAATCATTTTTATACGCGGATGGATCATAAAAATAAAATGATTGCAGAGTTGCGCGATCATTTAAAAACACAATTCAAAAAACCTGTTGAAGCGCTGACAGCAGCAGAGCGAGAAGTAATTCAAAATCAATTTCGCGCAGATATGCAGCCGTTGGTGCAATATATGACGGTCGCTGAAAAGATTATTTCAGAAATTCAGAAAGGGTTAGCGTTACATCAAACGCCGATTTATATTTTGTTATTTTCGACTGGTATTGAATTGTCGATGATTGCATGCCATGCGGGTGCGTTTGGCGAGTTTATTCAAGTTCTTTATCGACAAGTGTGGGAAAATTTTTATCGTGCTAAATTTTTGGAAAACGAGGACGATATCTATAATGCCAGTTATGGTCATGGCTTGGAATATTTGTTTGACCATATTTTTAGAGTTTATCCGACGGTGTCGGTGGATCAAACCGTTGCAGCTGGTGCCGTGGGTAAAACATGGGACGCAGAAATAGCCGCAGAAAAAGCCAAGAGGGGGATCGATTGTTCCTCATGGGAGACCATCGAGCATCGGCTGGATGAATATGCATGGGCTTATCAAGTGAAAGATCTGAAAAGTTTTAAAATGGGCTGTGAGCAGCGCGTGCGAGAAGAATTAAAGTTAGAGCCAGCGGCTTTTTTTGGAATGAAGCTGTGTTCGGGTTAGAAACCCTCTGTCGGTGGCACGATTTGTTCGTTGTCCTTGCCGGCTGATCGTTCTTTGGCGACTTCTGCTTCTTCATGTTGTTGGCCAAAAAGTCCTGCCTGCGATAATGCATCGGCCGATGCCTCGTCTCCAGGTACTACTGCGCGTGGTTGTTGAGCTGCTGCGCCATCAGTCGGTAGTCTTTTTGCTTCTCTTGTTTCTGGTGGAAGATGTTCTGGCAGATAGCGTGCGCCAGCGCCATCATCATCGGGAGCTGGTTCAGGAGGAACAGTTTCTTTGTTGCTAGGTCGTTGTCGTAGTTGATCGTTTATTTCATTTGTAATGATATCTGTGACGTAATAGCCGCACTGTGTTGTATCCCGGATTGACTGCTTATCGGTGTGATATTTTTCTGTGATACTGATTTTGGGAAATGTCTTTCGTAATATGGCTAATGTGTCGGCGTTATCTGTGGACCACAATATACGGCGTTTCGGATCATGCCAATCTGCGTGAGTGACTTTACCATTACTCATCTGTAATTTTAACAATGTCCAATGTGCTCTGGGGGTTTGCGTAACGGGGATAAACACGGTGACATTTTCTTTTCCTGTGGTTAATTTTTTAGCGTCTTCCAACGCTCGTGCCAGTGGTTGCGCGCCCATATTCTTGTTTGTGGGCGATATTGTTGCTTTATCGCTAGCCGGATGCATAAAAATATAGGTTTGTTCTTGTATTGTTCGTTCAATATTAAAATATTCTCCAGTTTGGGGCGCGTAAGAGCTCTTGTGTGATAAGGGGGCTGGGGCTTTCTTGGGCAGTGTACGCTCGACTGTGTTGCTAATGAGTTCTACGAGTCCCGATGAGTTTAGGCGCGGTAGCTTACGAGCAGCAAACTCATCTACTACAGATTCACGTTGCTCCTGTGGCTCTTTAGCTGGTTGTAGTTGTGCTGGAGTGACTTCCTCGAAATCGTCGGGGTCTTCTTCTTCGGGTGGCGTCCCAGGAGTGGCATGGACTGGTTTTGCTTGTATCGGAGCTGGCAATAAAACTGCTTGTAGTCGTTCACATTCACTGGGTGACTCGAGTTTTGTGAGTTCCTCTATCCCTGTTCTTGCATAAATGGATTGGTTTAGTGTGACAACCAAAGAGCGTTGTGTTGTCGCTGCACCATCTAGCGCGCTGATCAACGTGGTCGCCAAATGTTGCGTCCGCTGTGTAACTGATTTGCTGGCGGCATCTCCCGCTATTTTTAGGAGTTGGATAAATTTTTCTTGTCTTGTTTTGAAGTTTTTAGGTGGATTATGGCTTGGTGTAAAGAGATTTATAATGATTGATTCTAGTTGGTCTTTCGATATTTTTTTAACTGCGATCAAAAACATTAATTCCTTTGCGGTGCAATCATCGAAATCTTTAAGCTCAAATTTGCCCTCTATTGTGTTTTTATGGTTGCCGAAAGGTATTCTTTCCTTGTGCTCGGTATAAGGCACGTATTTTTTTATTTTGTCAACGGCTTTTTCAATGTGATCACTATACAATGCACTATCAATGATACCATGCTGAATCAACGTAACCAGATCGCGATCGGCTTGTCCCCAGAATTTTCGCCAGGGAGTCGGATTGTGGATTTCCACAAAATTCTTTTCTTTTTTTAGGCATAATTGTATTTCTGCTACGGCGCCAGTATTAAACTCGTTGCGGGAACCAAGTAATTTCGGGTTTTTTATGATGAGTTGAGTATTATCTATTTGTTGCTGCTGAGTGCCGTATGGCAGTAGGGATTCATTTATCTTGCGAATTATATGCAGCGCTTCTAATTTTTTTGCGGCGTTGAGCTTGTTCCAGATTTTTGATGTTTCGGTGATTTCGCTAATCAATGATCGGTTGATCTCGATAGGAGTCTCGGTTTTTAGGATTCCTAAGAGAGTTATGATATCCTTCGCCGTTAGTTTTTTGTAGAGTGCCTCTTTGGTTTTTATTCGAGCTGGTATCTTTTTGGCTCCCCAAAGATGGTCTCGAACAAATTTCCCTTTTTCTGTATTGGCAGCAAATTGCAAAAGCATAAAGGCATGATTGGTTAGAGCAGTTTGAAAATCGCTTCCGCCAAATAAATTGCGTTCCTTAAAAATTTCGGCAGCGACATCGGTATCTGGAAACTTGGCGAGTTTCAGGACTTGCTCAGGTGTCAACTCATCACCAGTTTTACGTTTCCCGAGAAACCATCTACGCCAACGAGGAGTGGTTTCTAGTAACTCTAGTGCTTTGTCTCTATCAATTCCCGCATCAAATTTCTCTTGGATAATTTTTCTATTGTTATCCGGTTTGAACAGTCTGCGTATTATTGCTGCTGGGGTGTTGTCCATAGTTTATTTCATCCTCATCGTCAGTATAGTGACAGATTCTTAAGGAAATGTTAAATGAGATAGAAAAATAGTAAATATATTATGTTTTGAAATGGCTAAATTATGCTCATTTTAGAGCAGTTAACAATAACCCCCTGTTTTTTCGACGTTTTTTGCGGTAGGCTTGTGGATATGACAACAACATACAATGCAGCAGACATCGAGGTTTTAAGTGGGCTGGATCCGGTCAGACGCCGGCCGGGCATGTATACCGATGTGACTCGTCCGAATCATCTTGCGCAAGAAGTGATCGATAATAGCATCGATGAGGCATTGGCGGGCTATGCGACTGAAATCAAGGTGATTCTCTATAAAGATGGTTCGTTGGAAGTCGAAGATGATGGACGCGGCATGCCGGTTGACAAGCATCCGCAAGAAAAGATGAGTGGTGTTGAATTGATTTTAACGCGCTTGCATGCGGGCGGAAAATTTTCAAACAAACAATACCAATATGCCGGCGGTTTACACGGGGTGGGTGTCTCGGTGGTGAATGCGTTGTCGAATCGGTTGGACGTTGAAATCCAGCGCAATGGAAAAATTTATGCGATGTCGTTTGCGCACGGTGATCCAACATCGACATTAAAGGTGATTGGCGAGACGGGTAAGCGCACCACAGGAACAAAAGTGCATTTTTGGCCGGATGCGAGTTATTTTGATTCCGTTAAATTTTCAGTTTCAAAATTAAAACATTTGTTGCGCGCCAAAGCGGTGTTATGTTCGGGATTGCGCGTGATATTTGACAACCAGCAAGATGACGAAAAACTTGAATGGTATTATGAAGATGGCTTAAGTGATTATTTAAAAGATGAATTAGACGGTGCTGCATGTTTGCCAGAAACGCCGATTATTTTAACCGGCAAGCAAGATTTGTCTATTGTTGATTGTGCATTAGAATGGTTGCCTGAAGGCGGTAATTTAGTGACCGAAAGTTATGTCAATCTCATTCCGACTGTGCAAGGGGGCGCGCATGTCAGTGGATTGCGCACCGGTTTGTTTGAGGCGATGCGAGAATTTAGCGAGTATCGTCATCTGTTGCAGCGCGGTCTTAAACTAACGGCGGATGATTTATGGTTAGCCTGCAGTTATGTGTTGTCGCTCAAGTGGCAAGATCCACATTTTTCGGGGCAGGTCAAAGAACGCTTATCCTCGCATGAAGCAGGAACGTTTGTGTCGGCAATGATTAAAGATGCGTTTTTAGTATGGCTCAATCAGCATGTGCAACAAGGCGAATTGCTGGCGGAATTGGCAATTAAGAATGCCGAAGCGCGATTACAAGCAGGGCGACGCGTTCAGCGAAAAAAAGTGACAGCCGGGCCTGCATTGCCGGGGAAATTAGCGGATTGTCGCAGTGAAGATCCGATGCAAGGTGAATTATTTTTAGTTGAAGGTGATTCGGCCGGTGGGTCTGCGAAGCAGGCGCGCGACCGCGTGTTTCAAGCAATTCTGCCGTTGCGTGGAAAAATTTTGAATACATGGGAAGTGGATTCATCGCATGTTTTAGAATCACAAGAAATTCATGATATTACGGTGGCGTTAGGCGTGGATCCCGGCTCCGATAATTTAGAGGGGTTGCGTTACGGCAAGGTATGTATTTTGGCGGATGCAGATTCGGACGGATTGCATATTGCGACATTGTTATGCGCTTTGTTCGTAAAACATTTTCGTGTGCTTGTTGAAGAGGGGCATGTGTATGTGGCGATGCCGCCGTTGTTTCGAATTGATATAGGGCAAGAAGTTTTTTATGCGTTAGATGAAAATGAGAAAGAAACCATTTTAGCGCGACTTCAAAAATCAAAAAAAGCAGGCAAGATTAACATTCAGCGTTTTAAAGGATTAGGCGAGATGAATCCCAAACAGTTGCGCGAAACAACGATGGCGCCCGCGACACGCCGGTTGATGAAATTAACCATTGGTAAAAACGACGATACGTTGAAAAAGATGGACATGTTGCTTGCCAAAAAACGCGCCGGCGACCGCAAAATCTGGCTCGAAGAAAACGGCGATCTTGCCGAAGTGAATTAATCACCCGTAGCTCCATCACCCGCAGCTCAGCGCCGCGCAATTTACCCCCTCCCAAGCCCTTGATATGACTGGCTAGCAGCAGCTCAGAGCTGCGCAATTCACCACCTCCCAAGCCCTTGATATGACTGGCCGGCAGCAGCTCAGAGCTGCAAGGATTAAATTATTGTAAGTCATGGCGTACGAGGGATTAATAGGCTGTAAGATATTGTCCAGTTGAGTGTTTTAATTAGTCGCCATGCCCACTTTATTAACATATTCTTCAAGTTGTGGTGGTAATTCAAATGAACGTTGTATCGGAGAAAATGCCAGTGTTGTGGCGTCTAGCTTTTGTAATGATAGTGTAGCCTCATCTTCAAGGAGTATTTGTTTCAACTGAGGGAAAATATCCGTTGGTGTTTTGTGCGCAGCATTTTTTTCAAACAGTGTTTCGCTCGCGCCAAATAAAAATAAAAGTTTTATAATTGTTTTTAATTGTTGATATTGAAGTTCTATTTCTTGTATTTCTTTATTTACATATTCTCGCGTTGCCGGATCGTTTTTGACGCTGGGTGAAGCGCCGTAGGCGAGTAACATATCTATTAACATCGAGTGACTGAATGTTTCGCGGTCGTGTTGCGTGTTTCTAAGTTGTTGCGCGGCAATGTGAAGCGCTGTATTTTGTTTTGCATCTTTGTATTTAGTTGAGGCACCTTGTTCTAATAAACGCATCACTTCTTTCGTATTATATGCGGTGATGGTTTGATGTAGTGCAATTGATGAGTCGTTGGCGAGTTCTGAACATTTGATTATTTTACGCCGTAGCATGGCGAATAATTTTTTGAATAGGTTAAAAAACATTAGAGTTCCTTTTTATTTATTGTTTTAAGGTAAAAGTTTTTCTATAGCGATGATATTGGATTATGTTGCGCAAAGAAAGAAAATTAATATTTATTTTTACCTGCAGCTCAGAGCTGCGCAATTTACCCCCTCCCAAGTCCTTGATATGGCTGGCCGGCAGCAGCTCAGAGCTGCGAGGATTAAATTGTTGTAAGGGTCTGCCCAAATCCCGATATAGAAAAAGCTAAAACAAATGAAGCCTTGTCTGTATAATG
>JBBTCW010000040.1:0-1157 GCA_038043025.1 Pseudomonadota bacterium
GCGGACGGCGACCAGAGGGGAGCATTGCATTGCTCCCCTCTGGACTCCCCATCGCTCTTGACTCCGCCGCAAGCGGCGGAGATTTCTCAATTTAAAAGATGCCGTCAACTTGGGATGTTAAAGTTAGCATCTTGGAGTACGATGGATGTCTTTTGGTAAATCGGCGCTAGTCGGTGGTTGTGGACTTTGCAATTTTAAAAGCGCAATTATCACATCTAGTTCATTTGGCTTCATAGCAAATGGCTTTATAGCAAAATCAATGCCAAGGTTTTCTAATAATTTCTTTGTGTTATTGCCTGTATTGAAAAAAAATCCTACTTTGTGTTCTCCATTTGCATGAGCCAGTATAGCCTTTATATCTATTTGAGATTGACTTTTCCAATATGCACTCTGCTTAACATGATCGTCGCTCTTGAATTTTTCAATGGCAGTCTTGGCTAGTAAAGGTTCAAGCTTATCTTTATATTCCTCCTTCACTTGCGACATCACAGCATAAAAATCGGCAGCGGTGTGTATAAGTGTAGGTAGGTATCTATTAAAAACTGCTGTATATTGCTCGAGAGAAAGATAGCGAAGCACCGCGCCAAAATCCTGATCTGTTTTTATGATCTCGGGCAATCGTCGATCTTTGCACGCTTCATAAACGGCCGTACGTTGCTCGGGAGAAAGATAGCGAAGCACATTTCTAAAATCCCAAGCCGTACTTATGATACCGGGTAATTGATCTTTGAATGCTTCATAAACGGCCGTGCGTTTCTCGGGAGAAAGATGGTGAAGCACCTCGACAAAATCCCGACCTGTTTTTATGATCTCGGGTAATTGATCTTTGAATGCTTCATAAACGGCCGTGCATTGCTCGGGAGAAAGATGGCAAAGCACATCGCCAAAATCCCAAACTGTTTTTATGATCTCGGGTAATTGATTTTTGAATGCTTCACAAACGGCCGTGCATTGCTCGGGAGAAAGATAGCGAAGCATCTTGCCAAAATCCTGACCTGTTTTTATGATCTCGGGTAATCGATCTCGGAACGCTTCACAAACGGTCGCGCATTGCTCGGGAGAAAGACATTTCAGCACAGCGCCCAAATCGTTGCTTGTGTTTATGATCTTAGGTAATTGATCTTTGCATGCTTCACAAACGGCCGTGCATTGCTCGG
>JBBTCW010000040.1:1257-14501 GCA_038043025.1 Pseudomonadota bacterium
GAGAAAGATATTGCAGCACCTCGCCAAAATCCCGACCTGTTTTTATGATCTCGGGTAATTGATCTTTGAATGCTTCACAAACGGCCGTGCATTGCTCGGGAGAAAGATATTGCAGCACCTCGCCAAAATCCCGACCTGTTTTTATGATCTCGGGCAATTGATCTTTGAATGCTTTCAAAACGACCGTGCATTGCTCGGGAGAAAGATGGCAAAGCACATCGCCAAAACCCCAAACTGTTTTTATGATACCGGGTAATTGATCTTTGAATGCTTCATAAACGGCCGTACGTTGCTCGGGAGAAAGATAGCGAAGCACATTTCTAAAATCCCAAGCCGTACTTATGATACCGGGTAATTGATCTTTGAATGCTTCATAAACGGCCGTGCGTTGCTCGAGAGAAAGATAGAAAAGCATCGCGGCAAAATCCTTGCCTGTTTTTATGGTCTCGGGTAATTGATCTTTGAATGCTTCATAAACGGTCGCGCATTGCTCGGGAGAAAGATGGCGAAGCACCGCGGCAAAATCCTGACCTGTTTTTATGATACCGGGTAATTGATCTTTGAGAGCATGGCAAACAACTGAAACCTTATTGGCAGCTAAAAAAATACAGAGTTGCGATAAATCCTCAGGTTTTTTTATGAACCTTTCAACTAAAGGAGTTTGAATCCCAGATAACAGTGGCGCTAATTTTTCAATGGATAATTCATGTAGATAAATTACCAAATTTTCGAGCGTCTCTAGTGCATGAACAATTTTCTGGGGGGCACCCTCCATAGCACATATTTCTTTGATTTCGGTGGGGGTTAAATGTTTTAAAATGGCTAACTCTTCAAAAGTTCTAACGTCAAAAGGGACTCCCATCTCTTCGAGTAGTTTTTTTGTAATGCCCAAAAAATCCTGACTATTTTTGTACTCTTTATTCTCGAGGGCTTTCTTCAGTTGTGCATTTGTGTCCTCAAACGCTGCTTTTTTCTCTTCAATTAACGTCTTTTTGCTCTCAGCGCTGATAGTAATATCAGACAATCTTGTTTCCTGGCCTTGCATTGCTTGTTTCAATGCATCGTGTCGGGTCGACAAACAGCTACCAATAATCGGAAGGTTTTTATGAGTACGATCTTTTTCGGGTAATCCATAGTCTTTTAGAATGCTCAATTCTTCTTTTAAGGTTTCTGGAACTTTAGATAGTTGATCTTCGGGCAATTGGTTATAAAACTCAAAAAAACTACTGACTGCAATCATCCCACCTCTTGCAGCAACGTCTTCTGTTCCAACTCCTTTAACACTGTTAAAAAGCATTAAACGGGTTAATTCGCTTAACTGGCCAAGCAGCGAGGTGTCTTTTCGGATGAGTTGCTCATATTCCCTTTCGGTATCGAACCAAGCTTGTGTGATGGCGTGATGTGTTTTCAGACGTGCTAATTCATCTTGACTCAGGTATTGCCAATCTACTTCCATCGTCTCATAATCAAAATAAGGATTGATAATTTTTGTAAAGTCGTCGTCGTATGACAAGGTGACTAATAGTTCAACGGGAACAAGATATTTTCCTTCACGACCGAGTATATGTGTTTTGAGTACTTGTTTTAAATCGAGCTTATCCAAATTTTTCTTCAGGCTTATTAAGTGATAGAGGTAGACCGTTGGCATCAACAAGGCTATTGCCGATTTTTCAGTGGCTTGTGCAACGAACTCTGCTACATCGCACAATAACTCTGTGATAGGGTGTTCGGGCAAAGCGGTGTAAGCCAGGCAAGTACCATTGATACACGCCCAATTATTCTCTAACATAGCCTGGAGTTTTTTAATACGCTCGTTTTCTGATAAGCGTCTATCATGACATAGGTCATTAAGCTCATCTAAGACGCGCTGACTATACCTCACTATCACTCGCTCTTTGAGGGGTAAATTGCGGATATCTAGGGCGCTATCCAATAAGGGGAGGATGATTTTCCGCTTCAGGCCTTCTAATGTTAACATACGTTCTCCTCAATGAATTTACACTGTCAAGAGACGACATGCCGACGCAAACTTCTCTTTCAGCGCATCGGCCACAACAGATGGCGCGAAATGTACAACATGCCCATGCGCAGAAGCAATATCGCGCATAATGCTTGAGATACATAAGTGGCCATCTAAAAATCCCCTGCCAGTCAATAAGTAGCAGTATGGCAGAGAATTCTTAAGGAATTCTTAATGGAACCTCTCGAAATTGATTTTTTTCCGGGATTGATGGTATGTTTTTGAAAATTCAGGGAAATTTTAGTGGAAAATAACAGATATTTAATCGAATTTTTATTTGATGAATTATCCATAAACCCAAACACAGGTGGCTTAGAAAGTATTTATCTTGTATATAGATCAGCATTTGGTTCACATGCGCTCAGCCCAAACTACGAGCTATTTCTCTTATTCGTGAGATCCATTTTTAGATAAATAATTTCATATCCTGAGAATTAGTCGTATAATTTCTAATGACAATTTCGAATTGGTGAACTTATTTCTCAGCAGCACGGTAGGTTAGGCTAAACAAAATGTAGTTTGGTGCTGAGCGAAGCGAAGCCCAACCTACGAGTTTTATCTTATCCGAAATTCGTATTATAAATGGTTAACCGGGAAATTAAATTAATTAGGAGTTACTGTGAAAAATAAAACATCTGTTGTTATACCTGCGCCGGAAAAAACGGGCATTAAAGTGTTAGCATTTGATCAGGGAGGTATTTATATAGGAGTGAATTATGATGCAACTATTCAAGCCTTTGAAAGGCTGGAAGCAGTTAATGCAGCATCATTATATACTCAAGCAGATCAAAGTCGTATGGTAGATGATTTCGAGTGTGGCAAAGTGTCCGCCTCAGTTTTTTATGGATATTTGAGACGAAATTTAGCAGGAATTCGCACTGATGTGAAAGATGTAGATTTATTTCAAGCGTGGAATGCCATGTTAACTGGGGTCATCCCGGGCATTTTAGAATTTATTCAGATGCTACGTAGTGCGGGCTACATAACAGTTGTAGTGAGTAACGCAGATGAAATTCATCAAGCGGGGGTTGTTGAGCAGCTTGAAGAAGCAGGGGTAATGCATTTATTTGCGAAAGATTCTTTTGATGAAAGATATATTTCTCATATCTTTGGATATAACAAACCTTATAGAGAGATGTTTGAAAGGGTGACGACAGATTTGCAAAAAAAATTTCCCACTCAGAAAATTGAGCGTAATCAAATTTTATTTATTGATGATTCAGAGAAACATCTTGTTGGCAGAAATGAACGTGAGGGAGCACAGAGAGTTGGGTGGGATACGTTGTATGTTGCATCTAATTTACCTGTTCACGAATTTCAAGAGAAAATGTTAGCTAAATTAGCCTCTCTTGCGAAAACATTTCGCCCAAAGTGGAATTGATTAGCACGGTAGGTTGGTGCTGAGCGCTCAGCCCAGCCTACGAGTTCGCGTTATTTAAGTGAAAAACGTGAATAATATCACGATATTGCTATGAATAACGTGAAATCAGAGAAATAAAGAGCTATAATAGGGAAAATAATGTATTGCGGGGAGCAAAATGGAGCGAACTATTACACAGCAATTACTTGCTTGGAAACAGTCAAAGCGGCGCAAGCCTTTAGTATTGGAGGGTGCGCGTCAGGTAGGGAAAACATACAGCGTTCTTCATTTTGGCGAAAATGAATATAAAAATATAGTCAATCTCAACTTTGAAACCCATCCACGCTTGTGTACGATATTTGAGTCTAATCTAAACATCGATCGCATTATCGAAGAGCTGCAAGCTTTTGCTAAACAGGAGATCATTAAAGGAGAAACGCTCCTGTTTTTGGATGAAATCCAGGTTTGTCCAAATGCCTTGACCTGCTTGAAATATTTCAAGGAGAAAGCAAACGATTATCACATTATTGCAGCAGGTTCCCTGCTAGGTGTTCAGCTTGCTAAAAGCAAGAGTTTCCCCGTTGGCCAAGTGAATCTCCTCAAGATGTATCCGCTTACTTTTTTAGAATTTCTCAATGCGATCGGCGAACATCACTTAAGCCAATTGCTTCAGAATAAAAGCGATAGAGAACCTTTGTCGGATTTGCTGCACAATGAGTTAGTGCAGCTTCTGAAACGTTATTATTTGATTGGAGGAATGCCAGAAGCGGTTGATGTTTACGCTCATCACAAAGACTTTGCCTTAGTGAGAGAGGTGCATCATGAAATTCTCGCCACTTACATGAAAGATTTTTCGAAACATGCGGTACCGTCAGAAGTGATGCGAATTACTGCGGTTTGGGACACACTGCCCGCACAATTAGCGAGAGCACACAAGAAGTTTATTTATTCCATTCTCTCTTCATCGGCACGAGCGAGGGAATACGAGAGCGCGATTAATTGGTTGAAAACGGCGGGTCTTGTTCATAAAGCACATCAGCTACAATCATTAAAACTTCCACTCAATGCCTACATTGATCATCAAGCATTTAAGCTCTATATGCTAGATGTAGGGTTGCTTGCTACAAAATCAGATTTAAATTACGCTATGTTGATCGAAGGAAACCGGTTATTTACCGAGTTCAAAGGCGCACTGACTGAAAATTATGTGGCACAACAGTTAACAGCAACAGGATCTGATCTTTATTATTGGGTTAGCGGTAATCAAGCGGAAGTTGATTTTATCGTGAAGCACGATGATCAACTCATTCCCCTCGAGGTCAAAGCCGAGGTTAACACAAAAAGCAAAAGCCTCTCTGTATATAAAAAACAGTGTCATCCTAGCTATGCTGTCAAAACCTCTTTAAAAAATATCCATCAACGAGGCAACACGATTGAATGGCCACTGTATCTCATTGAAAGACTGGTGGTTCATGATGGGGTTGAGACCCGAAAACCAAACTCATTATGAATAGAAATCAGTTTGCTGAAAATTACCCTAAAGAGAATATTCATGATCCATTCATCTCTTATTTCACAATCCATCGATAATGCTTTGCCAGAAGATGTTTTGCAGGTTCGCGAAATATTATCCAAAGCGTATGAACTGCAAGGCTTAACGTTATCGGATGTCGCAGCATTGATGAATGTGAAACGTCCAGAATTATTAAACGAATTATTTCATGCGGCATCCGACATTAAAGAAAAAATTTATGGAGATCGACTCGTTTTATTTGCGCCATTATATGTTTCTAATATGTGTGTGAACGAATGTGTGTATTGCGCGTTTCGCAAAGAGAATAAATTATTAAGGCGTTGTACCTTAACAAAAGATCAATTGATACAGGATGTCAAAGCGCTGATTGATCAGGGTCACAAACGTTTGTTATTGGTGGCAGGCGAGGGCGTCACGCTGTCAACTCTGTTAGAGGCGATTGAAACGACGTATGCGACTAAAAATGATCACGGCGAAATTCGGCGTATCAATGTCAATGTCGCGCCACTAACGTTGGATGAGTTTAAACAATTAAAAGCGGCGAAGATTGGCACCTATCAATTATTTCAAGAAACTTATCACCGCGAAACATATAAACAGGTTCACACGCATGGCCCAAAATCTGATTATGATGGGCGAATGACGGCGATCGATCGCGCGATGCAGGCGGGTATTGATGATGTGGGGATAGGTGCATTATTGGGTTTGTATGATTGGCGATTTGAATTGTTGGCGTTATTGCAACATGCCAAGTATTTAGAAAAAACTTTCGGTGTGGGACCTCATACGATTAGCGTGCCGCGATTAGAGCCGGCGCTCGGGATGACGTATGTTTCAAAACACAGGGTGTCGGATCAGGATTTTTTAAAACTCGTTGCGATTTTACGATTAGCGGTTCCGTATACCGGTATTATTTTATCAACGCGTGAATCGCCGCGTATTCGCAGGCAAGCCTTGGCGTTAGGCGTGTCGCAAATTTCAGCAGGCAGTCGCACGAACCCCGGTGGCTATACGGATGATGACGGACAGGCGAATCAATTTGAATTGGGGGATCATCGCAGCTTAGATGAAGTAATTTATGATGTGATTTCGATGGGTTATTTGCCGAGTTTTTGCACCAGCTGTTATCGATTAGGTCGTACCGGCGAGCATTTTATGGAATTAGCAAAACCGGGTGCCATCAAAGAAAAATGCTCGCCCAATGCATTGCTGACTTTTCAAGAATATTTAAATGATTATGCGTCTGCCAAAACACGTCAATTGGGAGAGCTCTTAATTCAGCAAAAATTGCAGCAGATGTCTTCTTCAAAGCGCCAAATGATTCAATCGTTGCTCGATCGGGTGAAGCAGTGTGAGCGGGATATATATATTTAATTTCAGTTCAGTTCAGTTCAGAGGTATAAGCATGTCTCACCTCAGAGGACGCAAAACGTTCATCTGATTCGAAATAATTCACCATTACTTCTGGCAAATGCCATTCTAACAATGAATACCTGCTTACCTCTGAGCTGAGGATAGTATAAAGAATACCTGCTTATCTCTGAGCTGAGGATGGAGGGACAGCTTCCGTAATCTCAATCATTTTTTCGAGTGCACGGCGTGCGTATTTCACAATCCATTGTTGTCCATTTTGATCTAAGCGTTCGCGTCCGCCGGTGACTTCATCGACAACATCGCCGGGTTTGACTTCATTAAAATCTAATGTTCTGCCTTGTCGCAATAAATCAAGCACGCCGACTAAATGCGGGGGATCGTTGCGTGACATCGTTGCGCAGCCGCAACCCATCCCTTTAAAATCAGAAATTTTTGCATCGCCTAAGTTAACGACTTCAATGCCGAGTGGTTGGCAGATGAGTTTTAGATTTTGCACCATGTGATTTTCGGTGCCGACAGCATATTTTTTTGTTTTAAATTTATCATGAAACACGTGATTCCATAGATAGGCCGTAGAGCCAGTACCATCGCATTTTTCAACGACAGAATAAGTCGCTTCGGGATGAACTAATACCGTGTAGCCGCGTTCATGCCAATAATCGACCATCGCAGGTTTGAAATAATCATGGACGCTGCAAAAACTAGAAAATAAAATCAACTGCGCCTGATCAAATTGTTTCAGTGTTTGTGTCTTTTGATTTTGTAAACTATAGTTTGCGCCTTCCATGCCAGAGGGCCAATAGGCTATGTTTTTTATACCCAGCCAGTGTGCGGCGTTTTCGCCCATATTTTTATCGGGAATAAATAATATTTTTTTGTTTTGCTTGAGTGCCCATTCAAATATTTTTTTGACGTTAGAACTGGTGCAGGCTGCGCCACCTCGTTTGCCGGTGAGCGCTTTGATGCGGCCAGACGTGTTCACATAACAGATGGGCAAAATATCATAGCGTTCGCTTAATTCAGATAATGCAGGTTCTACCATAAAATCTTTGGCAAACATCTCCATGGTGCAGCCGGATTTTGGATTGGTGATATAAACATGTTGGTCGTCGTGGGCTAAAATCGAAATGGATTCTGCCATAAAATGCACGGCGGATTCGACAATAATTTTTTTCTGGGGATTTTTTGCTGCCATGAGCGCAAGCTGGTATGAATCACCTATATGTCCGCCAAAATATTCGACGAGTTTGACGATGTCGCCTCCCATGTAATAGTGTGCTAGGAGTAAAAGTGAATCGCCAAAATGTTTTTGCGCGGGCGCAATATATTTTGTCATCCAAGGAATAATCGTTTCAGCCTTGCGATCAGGGAGTGCTAAATATTCTTCGGCATAGGGGATGAGTTCTTGTTGATACCAATCGAGTGGATAATCTTGTTGGCAGATTTCCATGTCAGGCTGCAGCTGGAATTGTGTTTGCTGCGGCGTTGTTTTGATGGTTTGAAAATTTTTGTTTTTCATGAGGCCTCCGTATCTTCGCGATAGTGACCACCGCAGCTTTTACGGCGCTTGAGCGCTGCTTGAGCGATGAGTTCTGCGATGAGCACGATATTGCGTAATTCAATAATGTCGCGGGTAACGATATGTTCCCAATAATATTTTTCGATAATGTTACGTCGCATGCGCACGAGGGCGAGCAAATCTTTTAATCCTGCGCGCGTTCGAACGATGCCAGCATAGGAGGTCATTTCGGCGCGTAACCCGACCCATTGCGCGGAAATTTGCGTGGCGCGGCGTAAATTGATCACGCTTTTTGAGTTCCAATCTTTAATCGGTTGTTTGAGTTTGATCGGTTGTTGAATCCATCGCAGGCTATCGGCTGCCGCATGTGTTGACATGACCATGCCTTCCAACAATGAATTGCTGGCCAGACGATTGGCGCCATGCAATCCGGTGCAAGCAGTTTCACCAATGGCATAGAGTCGTGCAATGTTGGTTTGACCGTTAATGTTAGCGACAATGCCCCCGCAACAATAATGTGCGGCTGGCACAACGGGAATCATGTCGCGATGCATATGAATACCCAGTTCGGCAAGCGTGTTAAAAATCATGGGGAATCGTTGTTTTAAAAACTGTTGCGATTTATGTCGAACATCTAAGTAAACAAAATCTTGTGTGCTTTGTTCAATTTCGTTAAAAATAGCGCGTGCAACAATATCACGTGTCGCGAGTTCCATTTGTTTTGGCGCGTAACGTTGCATGAATCGTTCGCCAGTTTCAGCGTTTCGCAAATAAGCACCTTCACCGCGTAATGCTTCGGTGATTAAAAAATTATGTTTTTCGGGGTGATGGAGTAGCGTCGGGTGAAATTGATAAAATTCTAAATTTGTTAGGTGTGCACCGGCACGATAAGCCATCGCGATGCCATCGCCGGTAGCCACGTCGGGATTAGACGTATATCGATAAACTTTTCCTGCGCCGCCAGAAGCTAATATAATGGCGTTTGCGATGAAGGTATGAATTTTTTTACGTGGCTCGTCGAGCACATACACGCCCATGACTTCTTTTTTATTTTTGTGCCGTTGGGTGATTAAATTAATGGCGGTATGATAGTCAAAAATTTTAATTTTTTTATGTTGTTTGACTTGTTGAACGAGTGCTTGCATGATGGCGGCGCCCGTGTAATCGCCCACATGATGTACGCGTCGATGCGAATGACCCCCTTCTTGCCCTAGCGGTGTTTGTTGAAAAGGTACGCCATATTTTAATAATTGAGCAACGGCTTGTTCACCCTCTTGTATGATTTGTTTGGCAATGTGGGTTTTGCATAAACCATCGCCGGCCATTAAGGTGTCTTTTAGATGGTGTTCAATTGAATCATTTAAATGGGTGACCGCTGCAATGCCGCCCTGTGCGTAATAGGTGTTGGATTCCGTTAAATCTTTTTTGGTGATCAGTGCGATTTTGCATTGTGGTGTTTGTTGTAGCAGGGATAAACAATAATTTAATCCCGCAATGCCGCTACCAATCACGACGACATCAAAGCGATATTGTTTTCCTGTTTGGGAATACGATTTTTTAGACATATTTGTACTATTCAACTATCATCGATAGATCAACCTGTCCGGCGGCGTACGTGATGCAGCCAACCGATGCATAGTCTACACCGGTTTGTGCAACATCGGCAATATTATTCAGGGTGATATTGCCTGAACTCTCTGTTTCTAGCATTTTTGGCGTGTTTTTAACATATTGCGTGAGTTGTTCAGGACGCATGTTGTCAAACAATAATCGCGTAATTTTTTGTGGATATTGAATGGCAATATCAAATTCTTGTTGATTGCGAATTTCAACAATGACCGGCAATGGGTATTTATTGGGGATTTTTTGCAATGCATTTTCTAAACCACCCAGAAAATCAATGTGCGTGTCTTTAATCAAGATGGCATCATAGAGTCCCATGCGATGATTGATGCCTCCACCACAATGCACGGCATATTTTTCTAAATGGCGAAATCCGGGCGTTGTTTTGCGCGTGTCTAATAGTTTTAGATGCGTGTGCGAAACTTTATCGACAAATTGGCGTGTGAGTGTAGCAATCGCCGAAAGATGACGTAAGAAATTTAAGAGCGTTCGTTCTAACATTAAAATCGTGTTCGCATTGCCGTGGATGGTGAGCAAGGTTTCTTGTGGTGATAAGCATTGCCCGTCTTGATAATTTGTTTTTAACTCGGTTGTTCTATCTATTTTTTTTAATAAGGCATCGACAATGGAAATGCCGCAGATGACGAGTGGTTTTTTTTCTTTTGAAATGATTTTGGCGTGACAGGTTTTTGTTGAATGAGCGAATAATGTGGTCGTGGTAATATCACAAAAGGGCGTGCCAAGATCTTCTGTTAAAGCAAGATCCAGCAAGGTTTGGTCGATGTGGTTGAGTTCGAAGATTTTCATATATTAGTTTACCTCGTGGATTAGGGTATTGCTGCACAGGGGTATTATAACTAATCTTTTATGTGACGGACACGGATAGCTGACTTTATTTTTAGTCATTTTCCCCGGTTTTTGACTCCCTCCCTGGTAACCAGGTAACTCTTTGATTTTTATTATATTTTTAGTTAACATTTATCCATAAAATCAGTGAGTTTATCCTGTAAACGTGATATGATTTTTTTATAGGGTAGAATGAAAAATACTGTATTTTTAGGGTTAAAATTATGACAGAATTTGCCAAAGAAATTGTCCCGATTAGCATCGAAGAAGAGCTGAAATCATCCTATCTTGATTATGCGATGAGCGTTATTGTGAGTCGCGCGCTACCCGATGTGCGTGATGGATTGAAGCCGGTGCATCGCCGTGTTTTATTTGCGATGCATGAATTGCATAATGACTGGAATAAAGCGTATAAAAAATCTGCTCGTATCGTCGGTGATGTCATTGGTAAATATCATCCACATGGTGATACGGCTGTTTATGATACGATCGTTCGCATGGCGCAGCCTTTTTCGATGCGTTATGTCTTAGTGGATGGTCAAGGTAACTTTGGTTCGATCGATGGCGATTCGCCGGCCGCGATGCGTTATACCGAAATACGCATGTCAAAATTGGCGCATGATTTATTGGCAGATCTTGAAAAAGAAACCGTCGACTTTGTGCCGAACTATGATGAAACTGAAATGGCGCCCGATGTCTTGCCGACGCGATCACCGAATTTATTAATTAATGGATCATCCGGTATTGCGGTTGGCATGGCGACGAATATTCCGCCGCATAATTTAGGCGAAGTGGTTAATGCTTGCGTTGCCTTGTTAGATGATCCGAGTTTGACAATCGATAGTTTGATGCAATATATCCCAGGACCTGATTTTCCTACGGCGGGGATGATTAATGGACGTGCAGGCATTGTGCAAGCGTATCGTACGGGCCGCGGCAAAATTTATGTGCGTGCAAGAACGCATACCGAAGAGTTAAAAAACAAAGAAGCATTAATTGTAACGGAACTGCCTTATCAGGTGAATAAAGCACGTTTGCTAGAAGATATTGCCAATTTAGTTAAAGATAAAAAAATTGAAGGTATTTCAGGGTTGCGGGATGAGTCGGATAAAGATGGTATGCGCATGGTGATCGAATTACGTCGCGGTGAATCGGCCGATGTGTTGTTAAATAATTTATATGCGCACACACAAATGCAAACGGTGTTTGGTATTAACATGGTAGCGCTTGATCACAAGCAGCCCAAAGTATTTAATTTAAAACAAATGATAGAGGCGTTTTTATATCATCGTCGAGAAGTGGTGACGCGACGCACATTGTTTGACTTAAATAAAGCCAAGGAACGCATGCATATTTTAGAAGGGTTAAGTGTCGCATTAAATAATGTGGATGCCGTGATTGCGATGATTAAATCATCAAAAAATGCAGTCGAAGCCAAGCAAAAATTAATGGCGCAAGCGTGGAATCCGGGTAGCATTGAAACATTATTAAATCGCGCCAAAGAAAACGCGGATTATTTGCTGGATATTAATTCTCAATATGGATTGCGGCCTGATGGGTATCATTTGTCTCCTGAACAAACGCAAGCGATTTTAGATTTAAAATTACATCGATTAACGGCACTCGAACAAGAAAGTATTTTTAATGAATATCGCGATATTTTAAAAATGATTGATGAATTAATTGAAATTTTAACCAATGACGTTCGATTAAAAGAAATTATCCGTGAAGAATTGTTGGAAATTAAAAAACAATACGAAGATAACCGGCGCACCGAAATCTTAGATGCCCAAGCGGATTTAACAACAGAAGATTTAATTGTCGAAGAAGAAGTGGTTGTTACATTGTCGCACGAAGGATATGTAAAAACACAACCGGTGGATGTATATCGTGCACAACGCCGTGGGGGTCGTGGGAAAGTGGCGACGGATGTTAAAGCAGAAGATTTTGTGGAACGTTTATTGATTGCGAATACGCACGACACCATTTTATGTTTTTCCGACCGTGGAAAATTGTATTGGCTGAAGGTTTATCAGTTGCCGCAAGCGGGACGTAGTGCGCGCGGTAAACCGATCATTAACTTGTTGCCTTTAGCGCCCGAAGAAAGAATTAGTGCCATGTTGCCGGTCAAAGAATTTGATCATAACCATTTTGTGTTTATGGCAACGGCACAAGGCAAAGTTAAAAAAGTTGCGTTAGAACAATTCTCGCGTCCACGCGCAAACGGGATTATTGCCTTAGAATTGGGTGATGGTGATCGCTTGGTGAGTGTGGATATGACGGATGGCAAAAAAGATGTGATGTTGTTTACGAATGCAGGTAAATCCATTCGGTTTAGCGAGTCAGAAGTGCGTCCCATGGGGCGAACAGCCGCAGGTGTGCGCGGCATTAAATTAAAAACGGGTCAGTCTGTGGTGGCGGGATTGGTGGTTAAGGGCGATAATGCCATTTTAAGCGCAACCGAAAACGGTTATGGAAAGCGTACCGCTATTGACGAATATCGCGCGATTGGTCGCGGTGGTCAAGGTGTGATTTCAATACAAGTGAATGAGCGTAACGGAAATGTCATCGGAGCACTTGACGTTACTGAAGAAGATGAAATGATGTTGATTACGAATCGCGGTATTTTAGTGCGCACGCCGGTGAGTGGCGTTTCCGTGATTGGTCGTAACACGCAAGGCGTTCGGTTGATTAATTTAAACGAGGGCGAACAGTTGGTGGGTGTTGCGCGCATAGAAGAATAACTTACTTTATACAATCCTCAGCTCAGAGGTAAGCGGGTATTCATTGGTAGAACGAGATGAATGAGGAAGAAAACGGATTTTTTAGAATCAGATGGACGCTTTGCGTCCTCTGAGCTGAGACCAGCCTGTTCGCATGAGTTAGAGCAGCAAAGCGTCCTCTGAGGTGAGACATGAGCTATGATCCAAAGTTGTGTATGACTGGTTTTTGACCAGAGGAAATTAAG
>JBBTCW010000041.1:0-63840 GCA_038043025.1 Pseudomonadota bacterium
CATTATACAGACAAGGCTTCATTTGTTTTAGCTTTTTCTATATCGGGATTTGGGAGCTATTGACATCACCGAAGAGCCCAGTAACATGCGCAAATGCGTTCATTGTTTTACAGAACATTATTTATCATAATGGCGACGATAACTTTAACCGCCTGCGTTGCAAGCGGCTCAGGCACTGGATTGGGCGATCCAAATCAGAAGATAAATTATCAATTTTCACGCAATATCTTTAGCTTCCTGGGTAACAGCTTTGATCTGCCTAATGAAACACCCGAAAATCCAGCTGTGCTAAAACAAATCAACTGGTTCGTCAGTCACCCAGCCTACCTAAAGCGCATGGCCGAACAATCCAGACCATATCTGTATTACATTTTACAACAAGTCAATCGCCGGGGATTGCCGACAGAATTGGTACTATTGCCCATCATCGAGAGCGCTTACAATCCATTTGCTTATTCTTCTGTCGGCGCGGCTGGGTTATGGCAAATGATGCCAGGCACCGCATCGGGCTTTGGACTTAAAGTGGATTGGTGGTACGATGGCCGACGAGATATTATTGCCTCAACGAATTCCGCCTTAAATTATTTATCCTATTTAGGTAATTATTTTAATGGCAACTGGATGCTCGCCATTGCTGCTTATGACACAGGGGAGGGGCGCGTCAACTCAGCCATTCAACGTAATTTGAAAGCCGGGCAACCAACTGATTATTTCCATTTACCTTTACCCGCCGACACAAAAACCTACGTGCCGAAACTATTGGCACTGGCTACCATCATCAAACATCCTGATGAATATCCGATTGATTGGCCAAACATTCCAAACGCGCCTTATCTGTCTGTTGTTAACGTTGGCTCACAAATCGATTTATCGCGCGCAGCAAAGATGTCCGAACTTTCGTTACAAACATTATCCAAACTCAATCCAGGATTTAATCGTTGGGCCACTGACCCGGATGGTCCCTATACCATCGTGTTGCCCATTGATAAAGCGGCGCGTTTTCAAGAAGCCTTAAATAATTTAGAACCCAATCAACGCGTCACCTGGATACGTTATACCGTCAAAAATGGCGACACGTTAAGCGTCATTGCTTACAAAAACAAAACGGCTGTGGATCTCGTCAAAAAAGTTAATCGCATTAGAGATAATAATATTCACACCGGCCAAGTGTTATTAATTCCGTTATCCACGAGCAAACTGACCAATATTGTTTTTCAATCCGAAAAACGCTATTTTAAAGCGTCGCACTCATTGCCTGAAATACACCTCACCACACATCTCATTCAATCCAGTGATACGCTATCAAAAATTGCAAAAAAATATCACGTTAAAGAATCAGAAATTCGATTTTGGAACGGACTCCGAGCCAAACAAGCACTCACCGTTGGAAAACAATTAATTCTCTGGCCGCATCGGCACAAAACTGTCACGCGACATTCCCGCCGTGGTTCAAATCGAATTACCTATCGCGTTAAATCCGGCGACACGTTATCCAACATCGCTTATAGATATAAGGTTAAAGCATCGAGCATCAAACACTGGAATCAATTAAGTTCTGACGTGGTTAAAGCCAATCAAGTGCTGGTGATGTATCGGTAAGTCACAACTTCATTCGCCTCTCTTTCACCAAAGGATACCGTGCAGCCAAGTAAAGCGGATATTGATGCAGTTTATTTTTTTCATCAATCAATAAATTATTTGCACTGATGATTGTGCGATAGGCCGCATTGTATTTTTCAGCAAATTTATTTAAACTTTTATTTTTGGTCACCCACCCCGATTTCACTTCAATCGGCAATATGTCACCGTTATGCTCAAGCATAAACTCCAACTCAGCACGACTTTCCTGCCAACTAAAGAGTCGTGATCTCCCTTGATAGGTGAGCTCTTGTGCCACAAAATTTTCAGCAAAATATCCTTTGTATGTTCCAAAATCATAATCCAAAATGGTTTTTGGCGGCAACCCACTCATAGCACCCAGCATACCAATATCAAACATATATAATTTAAAGACATTTTCTTTCGTATAAGCAGAGAATGGCAATTGTCCTGTATTGCATATTGGCACCTTAAGAACCAAACCGACGGCATGCAGCCAGTCAATAGGGCCTGCGAGCTGTGTATAACGCTCAACGCCCGGTACAACTTCGCGAAATTTAAATTTAAGCGCTGAACCATCTTGTGCTGACATCATCTGATGTGGAACAGCTTTCCAGACGCGATCAATATGCATCGCATTCACTTTGCCAGAATGTTTTGCCATATCCGCATTATACATTAACCCAAGCGCTTCTTGTTTTTCCCTCACTTTCGTCAGCGCCACATAATGATCAGTTTGATATTTAACAAAGATCGTTATAACTTCTGGCAACCCCCCGACCACAAAATAATATTTTAATTGCGTCCACAAATGATGATGAACAAGATCAGATATTTTTGTCTCTCGTGTAACAGATTGTAAATATTCAACGCTTCGATGATCGCCGACCGCTTCCAAAAATTCTTCGAAGGACATCGGATGCATCTCAAGCATGTCAACTTTTCCGACCGGAAAAGAAACGGGACCCAAATATACACCGAGCAATGAACCCGCACTGCATATCGCTAATTCTGGCAAATCCTCACAAAAATATTTTAGACTCGTTAATGCTTTTGCGCAGGCTTGAATTTCATCAAAAATAACTAAATCCCGGTGAATATCAATATCCGTATTTAAGTAAAATCCAAGTTCTCGAATCAATCGCTGAGGATCGAGATCTTGTTCAAATGCCGAGGCATAATGGGCATCTTTTTCGAAATTGACATAATGTACTTTCGAAAAATACATTTTTCCAAACGCTAACAGTGTAAAAGTCTTCCCAGACTGCCTAACGCCCTTTAATATCAAAGGTTTACGATCAGGTTTCTCTTTCCACTCAACTAATTGTTGCTCAATCACTCGCCTCATCTTGCAATTATTGTATAAATTTACATTTTTTGCAAGTACAAACCGTAAAAATATACAGTTTATACAGGCCAAGTGCTGGTGATGTAATTGTATTGCACCCAGACCTCGTCTAAACTCACACCATAATTAGGGAGAACTAAAACGATGCGCAACATACTAATATATCTCATCGAAATATTATTCAATATTGGGCTTGTACTTAACGTCATCATTTTGATGCCACAAGCCTATAAGATCTACCGCTTTAAAGACGCAAAAAGCGTTTCTTTGATTAGCTTTGTGGGGATTAACTTTATTCAACTCATGACTGCCTTGCACGGCATCATACAAAAAGACTGGGCGCTTACTCTCGGTATGGCTGCGAGTCTGATCATTTCCACTATCGTCACCGTGGGTATTTTACTGTATGGGGACAAGGCATTCAAAGCCCGCGTTTTGTAATAGACAACATGTAAGAATGTGGCATAATCCCCATGGGATTGATCAAATATTGAGGGAGCACTATGAATCAAAGCATATCGCCTGATCAACTTAAACTGATGGCTGCCATGGTATCGGAAATTATGGGCACGCCGGTTAGCCTTGACCATTCACCGGTGGATTTTTTGAGAATGGTGAAAGATTATTTAGGCATTTTGATTCTTGAATCTCCTGGACATCTTTACTGGAAAGATAAAGATGGCAAATACTTGGGCTGCAACGCAAATATGGCCAAGTCTATTGGTTTGAAATCTCCAAAAGAAATCGTCGGGCTAACAGATCTTGATTTGGCAAAAAAATTGGATTGGCCGATAGAAATGGGAGAGCGGTTTCAACGACAAGACCAAGAAATAATAAATCATGGTAAAGCGCAACTAGATGTGGAGGATGAAAATGTCAAAAACATTACGGGGAAAAAACAAACTTTATTAGCCAGTAAAATCCCGTTAAAAAATAACAAAGGCGACATCATCGGCGTCATGGGAATCTCAATCGATATTACCGAGCGCAAACAAATGGAAAAACAAATCCGTGAGCATGCGGTTGAAACCGCGCGACTCGAAGAAAATGTCCGTACCATGCGCATCTTTGCCGGCGGCATTGCGCATGAGTTGCGAACACCACTCGCCTCGATGGTCAATGCGGCTTCTGGCATTGTTAAATTCATGCCGCGCTTGGTCGAGAGTTATAATATGGCAAAAGAAGCGAATCTCGATGTGCCGCTCATCCGCAAGGAACATTTAGAAATTCTTAAAGACACCGCCGAACATATTGTGCAGGGCGGCGAATATTCGCAAACCGTCATCACCGCGATGCTGGTTACCGCACAAACTGCTGCAATCGATACTGCAAAATTTAAAAACTTATTCATGATCGCCACCATTCAGACTGCACTCACCACATTTTATTATCCCAATCCCGATGACAAAGCGCTCGTGCATTTTATCGCTGAAAACGATTTTCAATTCTGGGGTGATGAGACTTATATGATGGATGTCATTTATAATCTCGTTAAAAATGCCCTCTTTTTTATTCATCAAGCACAAAAAGGTGAAATCACGATTTGGATTGAAAATCAAAAAGATAAAAACATCGTCTATGTCAAAGACACCAGCGTCGGCATTCCGAAAGAAAATCTCCCCCGTCTTTTTGAAGGATATTTTACAACGCGTGAAGCGGGTACCGGTGTTGGATTGCCGCTCGTTCGACGCCTCATGCAATCGTTTAACGGCGATATTACCTGCGAGTCCGTGGAAGGAGAATATACGATGTTTATGCTGACTTTTCCGATTGTCGCAACCGAATAGCGCATAGGTTGAACTGAGCGAAGCTCAACCTACCGCACTGATCAATATGGGATGATATTGATGAGAGTGTCGATAATCTAAAAAAATCCTTCAGCGATACGGACACCTGCCAAGTCGATTGAATCAACGAAATAACTTGTAAAGCAGACAGTGAATGTCCGCCTAGCTCAAAAAAATCGCTCTGTTGTCCGATTTGTTTTACGCCTAATACTTTTGACCAATGTTCTGCTAATTGTTTCTCAGTGTTGGTTCGAGGCAATGCTTGTTCTGGCCGATCGATATCCGCCGGTAAAGGCAACGCTTTTTTGTTGAGCTTTCCGTTCGATAATAATGGCAGATCATCCAAAACAACAAAATAACTGGGCATCATATAATCCGGTAATTGCTCTTTTAAAAAGCGTCGAAGCAGAGCAAAATCAAATGAGGTTTTTGTTTCTAACACTAAATAGGCGATCAAGCTGAGACCATTTTCTCCGACATCGCGCACCAAAACAACCGCCTGCCTGATCGTAGAAAAACCTAACAATGCCGATTCCACTTCACCGCACTCAACCCGATACCCACGAATTTTAACCTGATCATCGATGCGCCCGATAAATTCTAAATTACCATCGGGTAACCAGCGTACTAAATCTCCTGTTTTATATAATCGCCCTTCGCCAAACGGATTGGGAATAAATTTTTCTGCCGTTAAATCCGAACGATTCAAATAGCCGCGCGCCAAGCTGATGCCACCGATATAGAGTTCGCCTATAATAGCAGACGGCAATAATCGGCAGTTTGAGCCAAGCACATAGAGCGCCATATTAGCAACGGGCTTGCCAATACTGGTTTTTTCATTAACCCTATTTGTCGGATAAAAAAATGAGGTGGTATTAATAGTTGCTTCAGTCGGCCCATATAAATTATATAGCCGACAAGTTTTAAAAGATCGATGAAATAAATCAACGAGGTTAGCTGTCAATACCTCACCGCCTGAAAAAATTCTTTGCAATGAAACAAATGCAGAAACCTCAACATCAGTTAATAACTTTAATAATAATGATGGAACAAGTTGCAGTGTGGTAATTTTATGCTTTTTGATCAATTTAATAAGGCGATCGTTAGACTCAAAAATATTCTGCGCAGCAATCACTAACTTAAATCCAAACACAATAGGAAGAAACAATTCCCAAATAGAGGCGTCAAAAATATACGAGGTTTTTTGCAATAAAACGTCCCGTGTATGAAAATTAAATTCATCAAATAGCCAGCATAATTGATTGCACAATGATTGATGCTCAATCATCACCCCCTTCGGCTCTCCCGTCGACCCCGATGTATAAATCACATACACTAAATGATGTGGCTCTGTGATGTGAATAGGATTTTGTATTGATTCTTTATCGAATAAATTCCAGCAGGATAAATCGATCCGTTCAACGGGGAACGTCAGTGTTACATCTTTCGTCAGCATACACACACAATTTTTTGCCATAAAATCAATCCGTTTTTGCGGATGATCGGGGTCCATCGGCAAATAAGCACCGCCTGCTTTCAAAATTCCTAAAATCCCAATGATCATCTCAAACGAACGATGCAAACAAATTCCTACGAGCCTATCCGGTTCGACTCCTCGTCTTCGCAAATAATGCGCTAATTGATTCGCTTTTTCATTCAGCTCTCGATAGGTCAGCTGTTTATCCTCAAATATCACCGCAACATGATTCGGCGTCTTCTCAACTTGCTCCTCAAATAATTGGTGAATCGTTTTATCCTTTGGATATGGCGCTGCGGTATCATTAAATTCAACCAACAGTTGGTGCTTTTCTTTTTCTGTCAAAAGATTTAACCGATCAATCGACTCGGTCGGGTTTTTTAAAATAGAATCAATCAATTGTCGATAATGTCCCATCATGCGCTGAATAAAATCATCGTCAAACAAATCGGTGCGATATTCCACACGACCGATGATACCCTCTTTCCGCTCGTCTAATTCAAACGTCAAATCGTATTTCGTCGTACCCGTATGCACTTCTAGCTGACTTAACGGCCAATTGACTTCTTCGACTTTCGGCTCCAACACAAATGAAACGCTAAACGGCAGTTTCGTGCGCTTGATCGTCTTTAAAACTTCTGTAAATGGTACAGCTTGATGCACATAACAACGCTTTAACTGCGCCCAGGTGTGCTGCAATAACGCTTGAAAGTTCGGATGATTGGATAAATCTGATCGAATCATGAGGGTATTGAGAAAATTTCCAAAAATTGGCGCGTCCCGGCAAGACACCACCGTTCCAACCGCAAAATCCGTTTGATTGCTGTAGCGATATAAAAGAACTTGAAATACAGTAAATAAAAATGCAAATAAGGTGACGCCTTCCTGCTTGCTGTACGCTTTAACTCTCTCCGTCATCTCGTTAGGTAATTTTAAACACTGTCGCTTGCCTATAAAATTCATCTCGGTTTGTGATTTCGGTGAAATATGTAGTGCGGGCACCTCTCTCAATTGTTCTTGCCAAAATTGTAAATCAGTTTCTTTGATGGTTTGATGTTTTAACCAAACCGCATAATCGACATAACGATACGGTAATTCTGATATCGGTTGCTGGTGATACAGATCAAATAAATCTTTAACCAATAAATTCATCGTCTCGCCGTCCATGACGAGATGATGAAAGGTCATAAACAATCGATAATGTTTTTCGGCGATTTTAACCAGCAAAAAGCGATAGAATGGATCACTTTCTAAATCAAATGGCTTTTTCGCCTCCTTTGTCGCTAGTTCAATCGCTTTGCGCAATCTCTCATCCGGCGGCAATCCATCGAGATCAATAAAGGACAAAGAAAACGGCCTATCCTCTTGTATCATTTGCTGGTTGTTCTTGATGCATATCCTAAAAATCGCATGGCGCTCGATGAGTAACTGAAGCGCACCTTCCAAACACACAGCAGAAATTGCTTCATTAAACCGGATATTCGCGGTTTCATTAAACAAGGGGACATCGCCGGCCACTTGCTGATGCAACCCAATCTGCTCTTGATAGGGCGACAAGGGGAAAACGCTTTGTGTGGAAATCGGAATAGCCTGTTTTTTATATTGCGGTGCGCTTTGAATATATTTCCATAACTGTTGGAATGTCTCATGCTCAAAAATATCCGCAGGCGATAAATCTACTCCCCATGTCGCTCGAATTCGAGTCTGCAACACTGGCACCAATAACGAATGGCCGCCTAAAGAAAAAAACGATATATGGGGTGTCACTTCTGTTTCTGCAATGTCTAATAATTCACACCAAATATGTTTTAAGGGATTTTTTGATGTCACAGCGGCAGGGGATTTCAATAGCGCTAACAGCTTTTGCCGATCGATCTTGTGATTGATGGTCACTGGCAGCGTTTTTAGCGTTATCCAGCGCGAAGGAATCATGTAATCCGGTAATTGTTGTTTTAATTGTGTGCGTATGACTTCGATAGAAACCGTTTTGGGTGCAACATAGGCAATGAGTCGATGTTGATGATACAAAACAGCGGCCTGCTTGATGCCTGTTATGGATTGAATGGCATGCTCCACTTCTTCCAGCTCCACTCTAAACCCGCGCACCTTGACTTGATTATCTTTGCGACCCACAAAATCCAGTTCACCCTTTGGCAATAACCGCACTAAATCGCCGGTTTTATACACGCGACCTAAACCAAATGGATTGGAGATAAATTTTTCTGCGGTTAATTCGGGACGATTCAAATAACCGCGTGCGACACCGGCACCGCCAATATATAACTCGCCGATTTTGCCTTCGGCAACTAATTCTCCAGATTCACTCACCACATAAGTGGTTACATTTTTTATGGGATAGCCTATCGTCGGTTTACCGATATATGCTTGGCATTCTTTCATGGTCGCACAAATAGCTATTTCTGTCGGACCATAACCATTTAAAAAACGACGACCGGGAGCCCATTGGTTCACTAATGCTTCTGAGCAAGGTTCGCCGGCGGAAATAATAACGCTCAAATCTGGTAAATCTTGCTTGGGTAACATCGATAAAAATGAAGGAAACGCGGTTATATGTGTAATATGGTATTTTTGTAAAACATCGGCATTAGCTAATTGCACATTTTGATGCACGAGTACAATAGTGCCTCCTGTACTCAACGTACTGAAAAGCTCAGAAATAAAAGCATCAAATCCAAAAGAAGCAAAGAGCAAAACGCGGCTGTCTTTTTTTAAAGAAAAAAGAAGCGCTTGGTTCATAATCGTATTTACAATTGCGCGATGCTCAATCATCACCCCTTTTGGCTGTCCCGTCGATCCCGATGTATAAATCACGTATGCCAAATGATGGGGTTCAGCAATCGGTATTGGATTTTCAGCAGATTCAAATGCAAAAAAATTGCTATCATCCAAAAAAATCGTTCTACCCGAAAAATCACATAAATCTCGTGTGGTTAAAAGTATGCGGCATTGACTATCCTGTAACATATAATCCATGCGCTTTTTGGGATACACGGGGTCAATGGGCATATATGCCCCGCCCGCTTTCAACACAGCTAAAATTGCGATGATCATCTCACACGAACGGTGCAAACAAATTCCCATTAATTGATCGGGCACAACTTCTTGTTTTCGCAGATAATGTGCTAGTTGGTTCGCTTTTGAATTGAGTTCTCGATAAGTCATATGTTGCTCTTCAAAAATAAGCGCAACATGATCCGGTGTTTTTTTTACTTGTTCTTCAAATAACGCATGCAACGTCAACGCCGATGCAGTTTTTGCCTCCTGGCTACCCACATCAGCTGGCGAAACATGGTTATGACAAAATGGTTCCATGCTCATTTTTCATACCAAAGAATTTCATTGCTTAATTTAACGCATATCACACAGAATATCATCTTGAATTTTACATCAAAATGATTTAACGCATAAAAAATATCTTTTTTTGTTTGCTTTCGACGAGCGTAGTGAGGAGAAATCTCCACAATCAGGCTCATTTCAAAAGATTCCTCCGTCGCCGTTGGTCCCGCCTTTGGCGGGATTCGGAATGACAAGTTTTGTCATTACATTCAATCGCTTTTTTCCCCCTTTCCACGCCACCGCGGCGGCATAATGGGGCGCCGTATCAAATGCCTGTAACTGCCACGCACTCGCCTCTTGATCTTTGATCGATAAAATTTTTGCCGGCTGATCGAGTGTCACGTCAAAATGATCCAACGCATAAAAAATACCTTTGCCGATGGCTTTCACAAATGCTTCCTTGCGCGTCCACGCATTATAAAACCCCGACACTTTTTGATCATCGGATAACGCATTATACGCCTGAATTTCTTTTGCCGAAAAAAATCGATGCACGATGGCATCCATTCGATCAACGGGCTGTTGATATTCAATATCCACCCCAATCGGATCATTTAACGTGATGGCAACCACGGCATAATCTTTACTGTGTGACAAATTAAATTGCAAGGGGTTATTTAAAAATGGCTTGCCATGCTCATTGTATTCAAACGTGATTTTATCGGGTGCACATAACAAATAGTTGGATAACAAGATTCGCAAAATGGCATGTGACACCATAAAATGATTTTTATCACGAACAAATTTAAATTGACCCGCGCGTTTTTGTTCGATGGCGTCCAATAATAACGGCCACCGCTCCTCTATCGGTACGTTCAAATCAATCAACCACAGATCAACTTGTTTTGAATTTAATTGAAAATCGGATCTCATATTCATCGCAAAATTAACACGAGCAACATCACGATGAGCAACGCTACGCCACATTGCTCCCAACGTCGCCATTTTGCCACGCGACGAATACGCGCGACGGATAACCGCGCCGCCTCACGAATAGACCTTGCACTCTCTACGGTACAATATTTAAACTCATCCAATTTCAGCAACTGAACCGATTGCGTAATACTTTTTCCCGCCTCGTTTGCCGCGACCTCTAATTGTTGACAACACTCACCCGCGACGTTTCGAAAGGTTTCCACCGTTTTTTGCATTTCATTCAAACGATCCTGGCTTTCTTGCGGCACACGCACCGATAACTCCATAACGATGTCTTCAAGTTTTTTGACGCGCTGCAACAAATTTTCCACCTGTTCAACCTCTCTATTATTCTTTTCCATCACTTGACTCATAATGCACCTCTCATATTTATTGAATAAATTAACGCACTCGTCGCATCAACCACAAGCCAATGCCTAAAAAAATTAACGACGGCAAAAGCGCACCCAAAAGTGGTGGCAATTGATACACCAAACTAAATGGTCCCAAAAACCGATTTAATAAATAAAAGAAAAAACTCACCGAAATGCCGGTCACCAAGCGCAACCCCATCGACACCGATCGCAAAGGCCCAAAAATAAAGGGGATCGCTAACAATATCATGGCCAGTGTCGCAAACGGTTGAAAAACACGCTGCCAAAAAACAATCAAATAGGAATTCGCCTCAAACCCATTCGCTTTGCGATCAGCAATCAACTGTTGCAAGCGCGACAACGAAACCGCGTTGGGATCTGCAGTCGAAAATTGAAACAACTCCGGTTTCAATTGCACCAACCATTGTTCTTGATCGATCATTCGCGTCATTGTCGATTTTTTTCCAAGATTTGTTTCTTGCACATCACTCAGCCACCACGCGCCATCATGATAATTTGCTTGACGAGCAAAACTCGTCGTTTTTAAACGATGATTCGCATCAAATTGATATTGCGTCACACCCAGTAATAAGGTTTTTGACAACACATTCCGAATATGAATAAAGCGATCTCCATCTCGTGCCCACATTCCTTGCTGCGTATCGAGCGCCTGCCCGCCGCTCTTGGCAATCGTTTTTTTCATATCAGCCATTCGCATTGCCGCGGGACCCAGCCATTCACCCATGACGGTGATCACAATCAACACCGATAACGCACCAAAAAAAACAGATCGCGTGACTTGCCAAACCGAAACACCGGCCGTTCGCATCACAACCAATTCATGGCTCGATGCCAAATACCCCAAACCTAACAAACTGCCAATTAATCCCACCATAGGAAAAAACATATAAACTGATAACGGCAACATTAAAAAAACATACGACAGTGCAGACCCTATCCCATAGGCGCCTTTGCCGATATCAGCCATCTGCGCCACAAACAATATAAAAATTTGCAAGCCCACTAACAAAAACAATACAAGCAACGTTGCATACACAACGGTTAATGCAATGTAATTTCGTAAAATTTTCATTTTATATCAACCCATTGAGATGACGATTCGGTCGTGCAGAAACCATGGGGTCTTTAGACCACAACCACCCAGCCAATAACAAAAACAATCCATGCACCCACCATAATCCCAACCACGGTGAAATTTTTCCATGTTCTAACCAACTACGACTCACGAACAACATGTTTACATAAATAATATAAATAAGCACCGCAGGCACGAGGCGCGCAAACCGCCCTTGTCGCGGATTGACGCGACTCAGCGGCACGCCTAACAATCCCAAAATAATCACCGATAAAGGCATGGATAAACGCCACTCTAATTCCGCCGCATATCCCTGCGCTTTCCACTGGCGAATGAGTTGTGCGGTTGACAATGCTTCTTCTCCTAAATTATGTCCCGAAAACACAGGTGGACTCATCCGCACACCATAAGTACTATATTTAATAATACGAAATGCATGTTGGCCAGGCACCCCTTCATACTGATAACCGGTGTCCGTCACTAAATAATGTTCGCCGGTATGAGGATCCACATGTTCATACCCATGTTTTGCCGAAATCACTGTCCAATTTTCTGCGCCCGATGTTTTTGCCGTTGACTTCGATTGTTTTGTTTGCGCAATAAATACATCATTCATCGATTGTCGATCACGTGACATTGCCTTCACATAAAATACTTTATCGCCACTCTTTGTGGTTTGAAACCGCCCTGGCATCAATGTTTGAAAAACCGTACTCGACTCTGCCAAATCCATTAATTGATCGCGATGTAATTGCACAATCGGATTAACCACTATCGCTAAAATGCCAATGACCAATGCAACAAACAATGTATAGTTTATGGTAATTTTAAACAACTCGCGGCGGCTCAGCCCGCAGGCCAACAAAACAGTCATCTCGGAATCTGCATACAGCCGCCCGTAACCCAACAAAACACCGAGATATAATCCGAGTGGCAACAACATCGCATACAAAATAGGCACCTGACATAACACCAAACGAAATAACATATTCGCCGCATATTTACCGCTCGCAACAAATCCCAAATAGCGCACAAATTGATTGCACATGAAAATAAAAACGATCACCGTTGTAATCGCTAACAACAAATTCAACACTTCTTTTGTCAGATAACGCGTAATGATCTTCATGATGTCGCTTAAGCTTGCAAAGGCATATATTTTTAGTACACTACATTTTAGCAACTTTTTACCAGATAGAAATGAAATTCTCAAAAATGACTAAATGCGCAGATTTTTACCTAATCCCGGCAAACACAGTCACAGAGCAGTGGAAAACGGCATGTCGTCTACTGGCCAAAGCATTTGAACAGAAGCAAGACGCCTACGTCCACGTGAGCGATGCCGAAGCCGCCCAGCAATTCAACGAGTTACTCTGGACGTTTCGGGATATCAGCTTTGTCCCCCACCAGCTCGCGCTGGAATCAACCGAGATCGACGCTCCCATCAAAATCGGATACCAAACCCCGACCGCTGATGAACACAATATTCTCGTCAATTTAACCGACACGATACCGGACTTTGCAGCTATTTTTGACCGCATTATTGAAATTATCCCACAAGAAAAAACGGCTGAAATCAACGCGCGCAAACGATATAAAATTTATCAACAAAATGGCCGCGACCTCCACACACATGATTTGAGAAAATAACGATGGAAAAATCATACGATCCAAAACAAATTGAAAATACTATTTATCAACAATGGGAATCTAAAAATTATTTTAAACCCAGCAACCGGGGCGCCGCCTATTCGATCGTATTACCACCGCCAAACATCACCGGTTATTTGCACATGGGTCATGGCTTTCAACATACACTGATGGATGCGCTCATTCGTTATCACCGCATGAAAGGATATAATACCTTATGGCAACCCGGTACTGATCACGCGGGCATTGCGACACAAATGGTGGTTGAGCGTCAACTTGCCGCAGAAGAAAAAACACGACATGACATCGGACGCGATTCGTTTGTCGAACGCGTTTGGAAATGGAAAGAAAATTCAGGCGACACCATTGTCAAACAAATGCGGCGTATTGGCGATTCTGTTGACTGGTCTCGCGAACGATTTACGATGGACGAGGGCCTCTCAAACGCTGTCAATAAAGCATTTATAGACCTTTATAAAAATGGCTTAATCTATCGCGGCAAACGCTTGGTGAATTGGGATCCCGTTTTACACACGGCCATTTCAAACTTAGAAGTCAATAACGGCGAGGAAGACGGTTTTTTTTGGATCATCAAATACCCCTTCGCTGATCAATCGGGATATATGTTGATTGCCACAACGCGACCTGAAACGATGTTGGGCGACACCGCGATTGCCGTTCATCCAAACGATGAGCGCTACCAAGCATTCATCGGAAAAGAAGTTCAATTACCTTTAACCGATCGCACGATTCCCATCATTGCCGATGATTATGTCGATCCTGAATTTGGCACCGGGTGCGTCAAGATCACGCCCGCACATGACTTTAACGATTATGAAGTCGGACAACGGCACGACTTGCCGTTCATCAACATCTTAACAAAAGACGCACGCATCAATGAAAACGCGCCGAAAAAGTATCAAGGTTTAGATCGATTCGAGGCGCGCAAACAAATCGTTCACGATTTAAACGCATTAAATTTATTAGAAAAAATCGAGCCACGCCGCATAAAAGTGCCGCGCGGCGATCGTTCGCACGCCATTATCGAGCCTTGGTTGACAGACCAATGGTTTTTAAATGTTAAGCCGCTCGCTAAAACCGCAATTCAAGCGGTCGAATCCGGCAAAATCAAATTTATCCCTGACACCTGGACAACAACCTATTCTCAATGGATGCACAACATCGAAGATTGGTGCATCAGCCGACAGCTCTGGTGGGGACATCGCATTCCCGCCTGGTATGATGACGCGGGCAATATTTATGTCGGCGAAACAGAAAGCGCTGTACGCAAGCAGCATAAGTTATCCGGCGATATTAAATTAACGCAAGACACCGATGTGTTGGACACTTGGTTTTCATCGGCTTCTTGGCCCTTTTCGACAATGGGTTGGCCGGACACAACGGATGAGTTAAAAACATTTTATCCCACCCGCGTACTCGTCACCGGTTTTGACATTATTTTCTTTTGGGTCGCACGCATGATTATGTTTGGTTTGCATTTTATGCAAGACATCCCGTTTCATGAAATTTATATCACGGGTCTCATTCGCGATCACGAAGGCAAAAAAATGTCGAAGTCAAAAGGCAATGTGCTGGATCCGATTGATTTGATCGACGGCATTGATTTAAAAACGTTAACCGAGAAGCGCACGTTCGGATTAATGCAGCCCGAAATGAAACAAAAAATCGAAAAAAATACCCAAAAAGAATTTCCCCATGGCATTTCAGGCTATGGCGCCGATGCATTGCGCATGACGTTTTGTGCGCTCGCCTCCACGAGCCGCGACATCTGCTTTGATATTGGCCGATTAGAAGGTTATCGTAATTTTTGCAACAAATTATGGAATGCGACGCGTTATGTACTCATGAACACCGATAATAAAACATGGGATGAAAAAAACTTAAGCACGATCGATCATTGGATATTATCGCGTTTGCAAGCCACCATCGCTGCTTCTCATGAACATTTTAAAAACTATCGGTTTGATTTGCTCGCGCAAACGTTACATGAATTTGCCTGGCATGAATTCTGCGATTGGTATTTGGAATTATCAAAAACGATTTTATTGGGCGATGATGAAGATAAAAAAAGTGGCGCGCGATATACACTCATCCATGTGCTGGATCAATTATTACGATTGCTGCATCCGATCATGCCATTTGTCACTGAACATCTCTGGCAACAGATTGCGCCACAACTTAACAAAACAAACGAAACGATCATGTTGCAACCGTATCCCGAAATCGACGAGCGATGGATCGATGTCAATGCCGAAAAAGAAATCGAATGGGTTAAAAGTTTTATTATCAGCATTCGCAATATTCGCGGCGAAATTAACATTCCGCCCGGCAAAAAAATTGGTCTGCTCATTCAACATGCTGCGCCGCAAGATAAACAGCTCTTAAAAAAACACGAGGATTGTTTGTTTATGCTCGCAAAATTAGAAGCCGTACAACTCTTAAATGAAAAAGAAAAAGTCCCCGAATCCGCATCGGCTTTAATGAATGAGATGCAGTTACATATCCCGCTCGCCGGCTTAATGGATAAAAAAGCGGAGATTGCACGATTAGAAAAAGAAATTCAAAAAAATGAAAAAGAATTAGCAGGCTTACAAAAGCGCTTAGACAATCCCCGCTTTGCCGAGAAAGCGCCGCAAGATATTATCGAAAAAGCGCATGTTCAATTGATCACGCTTCAAAATACGCTGGAGACACTGCAGGCACGGTTGAAGGGGTTGAAATAAGTTTGTCAGCTTAGCAGATATATTGTTGGGCTTCGCATACGCTCAGCCCAACCTACGCGCTACGCGCTTCTCCACACTCATGCGAACAGGTCGGTCTCAGCTCAGAGGACGCAAAGCGTCCATCTGATTCTAAATAATTCATCATTACTTCTGGTAAATGCCATTCTAACGATGAATACCTGCTTACCTCTGAGCTGAGGATTTAACTATTGCATCGATATTTTTAAGTTGAATTAAGAGGGCTTTCATCTGCGCAAGCGGCCACATGTTCGGGCCGTCGCTTAATGCTTTATCGGGGTCGGGATGCGTTTCCATAAAAACACCCGATACGCCCACCGCAATCGCCGCGCGCGCAAGCGCGGGAATAAATTCACGCTGTCCACCCGTTGCATTACCTAAACCACCCGGCAACTGTACCGAATGCGTTACATCCATCACGACAGGACAATGGGTGTCGCGCATCACGACAAGTGAGCGCATATCCGAGACTAAATTATTATAACCAAACGATGCACCACGTTCACACACCATCAATTGTTCATTGCCCGTTATCCGCATTTTTTCAACCACGTTTTTCATATCCCATGGCGATAAGAACTGACCTTTTTTAATATTGACCGGCAATTTTTGATTCGCTACGCGTTGCATAAAATCGGTTTGACGACATAAAAATGCCGGTGTTTGCAACACATCAACAACCGACGCGACTTCATCGAGCGGTGTGTTTTCATGTACATCGGTCAAGATCGGCACTCGCACCTGTTCTTTCACTTTGCGCAATACTTCAAGTCCTGCGGCCATGCCCAATCCACGAAAACTTTGATGCGATGAACGATTGGCTTTGTCGAATGACGCTTTAAAAATAAAAGGAATCTTTAATTCTTGTGTCAATAATTTTAATTGTGCCGCAATTTCTAAGGTTAAGCTTTCGCTTTCAATGACACAGGGACCAGCGATTAAAAAAAACGGTTTGTCTAAGCCGACGTCGAAGTTGCATAGTTTCATTTTTTATCCCTTTTTATCCCCTGTTGCACTCTCAATAAAACTCGTAAACAGCGGATGTCCATCGCGCGGATTCGAGGTAAATTCTGGATGAAACTGGCACGCGACAAACCATGGATGATCCGCTAATTCAATCATCTCCACTAAGTTGCCATCTTCCGATATACCTGAAATCACTAACCCTTGCTTGACTAACTCATCGCGATATTTATCGTTGACTTCATAACGATGACGATGACGTTCGATAATTTTATCTTGTCCATAAATGCGCGCCGCCAATGAATCTCTTTTCAATAAACACACGTGCCCACCCAGACGCAGGGTGCCGCCTAAATGAGGATGTTTCCCTATTTTTCTCATTTCACCACTTTTATCCATCCACTCGGTAATCAATCCAACAACGGGGTGTGTCGTGTTTTTGTTAAATTCTGTACTGTTAGCATCTGACATGCCGGCTTTGTTGCGCGCAAATTCAATCAACGCAACTTGCAATCCCAAACAAATTCCTAAAAATGGGATATGATGTTCACGTGCATACTGCACTGCCAAAATTTTTCCTTCAATACCACGTTCGCCAAAACCACCTGGAATTAAAATTGCATCATACGCCTTTAAACAATCCGCCCCATGTGCCTCGAGTGTTTCAGATTCAATATAATCGATATCAATATTTGTTTGCGTGTGGATACCCGCATGAATTAATGCCTCGGATAACGATTTATACGAATCACGAATATCCATGTATTTTCCGACCATGGCAATCAACACGGATCGCTGCGGATTGTTTTGTGCGTCAACGACCGCTTGCCACTCCGACAAATTCGGCTTTTTTGCTTTGATATTTAATTTTTCAACCACAATGGCATCCAACCCACTTTCATGCAGAGCGATGGGCAATTGATAAATGCTTTCCACATCTAAAGCGGGAATAACGGCATGTTTTTCGACGTTGGTAAACAATGCAATCTTCTCGCGCAACTTATCCGATAACGCTTGACCCGAACGACATAATAAAATATCGGGCTGAATACCAATCGATCGCAATTCTTTGACAGAATGCTGTGTGGGCTTTGTTTTTAATTCACCCGCCGTTTTAATATAAGGCACCAAGGTTAAATGAATAAACAACGTGCGCTCGCGACCTAAATCAAAACGTAACTGACGAATCGCTTCTAAAAAAGGCAAGGATTCAATATCACCGACAGTGCCGCCAATTTCCACGAGCACTACATCATTATCTTCTTCGAGCGCAGAAATATGTTTTTTAATTTCATCCGTAATATGCGGAATCACTTGAACGGTTTCGCCGAGATAATCACCCTGACGCTCTTTACGAATGACTTCAGCATACACACGTCCGCTGGTACAATTATTGCGTTGACTTGCTTTAAATCGAACAAACCGTTCATAATGGCCTAAATCAAGATCTGTTTCAGCACCATCGTCTGTCACAAAAACTTCGCCATGCTGAAAAGGGTTCATCGTACCGGGATCAACATTGATATAGGGATCTAATTTGAGCATATTGATTTTAAGACCCCGAGCCTCAAGAATGGCACCGAGCGACGCGGCAGCAATGCCCTTACCTAAGGATGAAACGACCCCGCCTGTAAAGAAAATAAATCGCGCCATTATGTCCTCGAATATTGCTGAAATAGGAACATTAACAAAATCGCTACGCTGGTGCAACATACCATAATTAGAACACTATTTGAACATTTTTTTGCAAAAATTAGAGTTTTATTTAACCAATATTAAAAAAACCACTGAAAACATAGATTATAAATTGACTATCTGACCGTCTCGCTTTAGGCTTAAGTACTGTAAAACGATTTATCGTTTTTTTTTGTCTTTTTTAGGCCTAAACAAGGAGAAGCAATATGTTACGTAAATTTGTTGGATGGTTATTGATCTTTGCTGCAATTATTGTTGCAATTTTAGGGGTCAGCCTCCCAAGAGCTCAGTTGCAATTGGTCATCTACGTGACCAATTTCTTTGATATCATGTTTCCAATCTTAGTGGTTGGTGCATTGATCAATTACATCTGGAAAAGCAATAGCTGTTGCCAATAACTGTTGCTAATTGATTTTTTAGAAAAAAGCCTCGCCAAAAAGTGGGGCTTTTTTATGCCCTATGCCCATTGAAAGCTCAAATCTTCATATCCCTCACAAACAGCATAACCCACGATCGCCGCCAACTGATCACCCGCAAAAATTAATGGCACACGATCACGTTCCCAGGGTGGCACTGCCCACTCCTGAAATAATTTTTTTAATTCATGTGTGCCCGTTCGTCCCTTTAATCGGCAAACTTCGCCACCACGCCGAAATCTGACAGTCATGTTTCGGCGAGCACCCTGACAAATCAACACACCTGTCTTTACGGGAAGTGGTTGAACACCATCCCAATTGTATTCCACTGAACCGTCATGCCTATCACGCACTGGCATGACGTATAAATCATCACCAAAACGCCGCACTTCTACATTTGACCATTGTACGCAAGGAGTTGCGTCTTCTCGCGCCATCACAACATCATCAACAATATGCTGTAGTTTAATCGTACTCGGCAATAAATAATCTTGTTGGTGAAGCCAATAACGCAACAGATTTTTTTGTCGCGCGCAGGATAACGCACGTAATCGCTGAACAGATAACCCCTGTTCACTTTTAACTTGTTGCAAATCCATTTGTGCTAAATCTTCTAACAAATTTTTTGTTTCTGCTGAGTGCGCGGCTACACGCGCAATGGTTTCTGACATATTCGGCCAGCGCGACTTCAATAATGGCATGATGCGAGCGCGCAAAAAATTTCGCGTAAATTGTTCATCTAAATTAGTGGAATCCTCGACCCAATGCAACTGATGTTCTTTTGCATAATCTAAAATTTTTTGTTTAGAAATCGAAAGCAATGGGCGCGCCAAATACCCACGTGAAAACGGCATAGATTGCGGCATCGCTGCCAAACCCCGAACCCCTGCGCCGCGCAAAAATTGCAACAAACATGTTTCTGCCTGATCCTCTTGATGCTGCGCCGTCAGCAAAACATCATCGACTTGCATTAATGTCGCCAATGCATGGTATCTGGCTTTTCGCGCTTCTGCTTCTAAACTTTGTTTCGCCGTTTTTTTAATAGCCACATATAACGTTTTACAATTCACTTGTAATGCCTGACACACCTGCTCGCAATGCGTCACCCACTTATCCGCATCTGATTGCAAGCCATGGTGCACATGCACCGCATGAATCGTACGATGAGGATATTGCTTGCGTCGCTCACACGCGGCATGTAATAAAACATGCGAATCCACGCCACCACTGTAGGCGATCCAAATCGTTGCAGGATCAGGATGTTTTTGTAAAAGATTATTCAGTTCATCAAACATAGGAGTCTCTTAGCAAAACTGTCATGCCGCGGTTTAACCGCGGCATCCAGACTTTCGTCATACCGGCGAAAGCCGGTATCCAGTGATTATATATAATTAACGGCACTCCGTTATCATAATCTTTAATATAAATTTTTCTGGATCCCGCGATCAAGCCGCGGGATGACAAAACACTTTCCTGTCATGCCCCGCAGTTTAACCGCGGCATCCAGACTTTCGTCATACCGGCGAAAGCCGGTATCCAGTGATTATAATAACGGTATTCCGTTATTATAATCTTTAATATAAATTCTCTGGATCCCGCGATCAAGTCGCGGGATGACAGAGCCTGGATCCCGCGATCAAGTCGCGGGATGACAAAACGCAACTCATTTAATACGCCATCAATTTCTGATATCGCTCTTTGAGCACTTGATCAATCGGCTTCGCTTGTAATATCTTCAACTGTTCTTTCAACGCTTGTTTTAACCGCACCGCCATATCATCCACATCACGATGCGCGCCACCTAATGGCTCTCGCAACACGTGATCGATCAATCTTAATCGTGATAAATTAGCGGCCGTTAAACCTAACGCTTCTGCCGCCTCCGTGGCTTTATTAGAATCTTTCCATAAAATCGACGCGCAACCTTCAGGAGAAATCACCGAATAAACACTATATTGCAACATCATAATGCAATCACCCACGCCAATCGCAAGCGCCCCACCAGACCCCCCTTCACCGGTAACCGTACAAATGATTGGCGTTTTTAATTGTGACATCATTTGTAAATTTCGCGCAATCGCTTCACTCTGATTATGTTCTTCTGCATCAATGCCCGGATCAGCACCCGGCGTATCAATAAATGTTAAGAGTGGTAATTGAAATTTTTCAGCTAATTGCATAATGCGCAATGCTTTGCGATAAGCTTCGGGGCGCGGCATACCAAAATTACGTACGACCTTTTCCGTTGTTTTTCGCCCTTTTTGATGACCCAAAATCACCACCGATTCGCCATCCAAACGCGCTAATCCACCTACAATCGCTGACCCCCTTCCGTAATGACGATCGCCTTGCAATTCATCAAAATCTGTAAATATTTTTTCAATGTAATCCAACATATTAGGGCGTTGTGGATGTCTCGCAATTTGCACAACTTGCATCGGTTTTAAATCAGCAAAAATGGATTGCGTTAACTGTTCGCATCGCTGCTCTAATTTAACAATTTCATGGGTAATATCGAGAGCGGTGCCATTTGTCATTTGTAAATTACGTAATTCTTCGATTTTTGCTTGCAGCTCAGCAATGGGTTGCTCAAAAGTTAAAAAATCCAAATTCATAGCCATAATCCTATTTGTCCATATCTTGAGCACGAATTATACAGCGCTATGCCATCAAAAATCCACTTTATCAATCCTGTTTATACCGCAGTATCGCAAAAAAAACACAAAAAATATCCTCATTCGTATGGCAATGCCCAGAAAGCCATGCTAACAATATATAGAGGGAAGAAAAAACAACGGAAAGTGAGGTACTGGCATGAACAGGAAGTTATGCGTTACAGGGATTAGCGCAGCCGTGCTGACGTTCGCACTGGGCACAGTCATCACCGCTGCTGCATCATCGACGATCCAAAACTCTATCACGCGCCTTAAAAGCGTCTATATTGGCATGTTACTCGGCGCCACTGAAACGCATTATGGCCTATCTGGATTTGATAGCCCAGCACAGAGCCAAGAAGTTGATAACGGTACCATCAACAGTTCCAATTTCGGCTATCGAGGCATTTTAGGTTATCAATTCAATAATTATATTGCGGCCGAAGCGTCATACACCCGATACGGTACCACAACCGGCGATCATTTGGCCTATAGCAATGGTGGCTCAGCGAATGCGGCCGGTACGATTCGAGAATATTCAGCCGAACTCATGGGAAAATTCATGTATCCGCTGGCGCAAGAAGTCAATATTTTTGCGCGCGCAGGCGCTGCTTATATTCATTCACGCGCTAAAAATGACAGTGGTTTAAGTAAAACACGCAAAGCGATCTCTCCCGCATACGGCTTAGGCGTTGATTTCAATATCACGAAGCAGTTTGTGATCGATATTTCTTATAATCAAGTGCACGGCAACAGTAAAATCCAACCCGCAGATTTATTTGGGTTAGGGTTTTATTATCATTTCTCCTAATCCTCAGCTCAGAGATAAGCTGGTATTCATTGGTAGAATGGCATTTACCAGAAGTAATGATGAATTATTTTGAATCAGATGAACGTTTTGCGTCCTCTGAGGTGAGACATACTTGTACCCCTGAGCTTGATCAACCTGTTCGCATCAACTCTTATCATAATCATAATGATACCCACACCAAAGATCTGAATCGGTTGCAGAACAGAAATTAGATGTGCTCGATGTTGGATGATCAAATCCAGCATGAGTTGCTCCAGACACTGGCACACTGGTCGCCGTTAACGGAAGCTGTGCACCCGACGTCAATATATAATTGCAATATAAATTTTTAGCCGCAGGAAAGTCATAGCGAGCGGATTGTAGATGATCAAACCGTGTTTTTTTTCCAACAAAGGGTGCGCTAAAATCATAATGATTTTCCTTTTGATCCGTCACACGAACAGTCACTGGCCCCCCGCCGTCCGGGATATTCGCATTAATCTCCTCCACCGTTGGACATTGAATATGCTGTGTCACTGATACCGCATTCACTGTAACCGTTAACACGGCCACTTTTACAGAAGTGCCGATCGTATTCGTACCCGATATGTCAATCGCATAATCTCCTGTCTTAATCGTCTTATCGAAACTGCCTTCTAATTTTATTCCATCAAACGTCAAATGAAATCCCGTCGGTTGCGACGTCACTTCATAACTTAAATTACCACTCTTCGTCGGATTACTAAATAATGCGGGCAAATCCACAGGCTTCTTAGGATCAATCGTCGTGCCCGCTTGAAATGGCGTTGAAATCTTTGCGTCTTGGTACCAAACCGGTGCGCCCGCAATGTCTAACGCAAAGTTTTGCGAATTAGATTTATCCGCCGTGTTGGTTGCGGCAATCGCTAAGGTTTCTTCAGACAGTGTCGCCTCGGTTGGTGTACCCGTTAACATCACTTTGGCTGTCTTCGGGCTCACTTGATCGACCGTTGCTGTTAACCCATGTTCCACCCAAGTCGCTTTACCAGCAATGGTGATATTAGAAACATCTCCAGAACCTGCAATAATATCGGCAATATCTGTCGCCGGTAACGCGGTATTCACCGTTAAGTGATCAATCGGATGCACTGTGATAGTCGGCGCGACCGTTGCACTGGCCGTCACGGTCAATGTTGCCGCTTTTTCCGTCGTCTGATGCGCCGGATCGACTGATGTACCATCATTATTATTACCTAAAATTTCAACGTGATACGTACCCGCCGCAACATTGGCATCCAAATTACCGGTTAATTGAGCACCTGAGATGGACAAATGAAATCCGTTCGGTTGTGATTTAATGGAATAACTCAAATCACCACTCTTCAGCGGATTTTGGAATAAATCTAATGCGCTTAAATCAATCGCCGAAATATTTTCACCCGGCACCCATGCATTTGTAATCGTCGCATTTTGTTTCCATAACGGTCGACCCGCCACATTTAATTGGAACGGTTGTGAATTGGTTTTGCTCGTCGAATTGGTCGCTGCAATGGTTAACGTTTCTTCTGCAAATGTCGCATCGGTTGGTGTACCGCTTAACATGATTTTATCGGTCGTTACATCAACCGACACAACTGTCGCCGTTAATCCGTGCGCACTCCAAGTTGCATTGTCATCAATCGTCACCGACGAAATCGTCCCGCTACCCGCCGTAATATCAGCAATATCTGTCGCCGGTAATGCCGTTCCAACCGTCACATGATCAATGGGATTAATGGTAATCGTTGGATCCGTTGCGGCCGTCACGCTAACATGAATCGTTGCTGCTTTTACAGAAGTGCCGATCGTATTCGTACCCGATATTTCAATCGCATAATCTCCTGTCGCAATCGTATTATCTAAACTGCCTTTTAATTCTGTTCCATCAACCGTCAAATGAAATCCCGTCGGTTGCAACGCCACTTCATAACTTAAATTACCACTCTTCGTCGGATTACTAAATAAATCTAATGCGGTTAAACCCACGGGTGTAATCGTCGTGCCCGCTTCAAATGGCGTTGAAATCGTTGCATCTTGTTTCCAAACCGGTGCGCCCGCAATATTAAGATAAAAGTTATTGGATACAGGAAGCCCTGCCGTATTAGTCGCATCGAGTTTCAATGTTTCTTCTGAAAACGTCGCATCGGTTGGCGTACCGCTTAACATGATTTTATCGGTCGTTGCATTGACCGACACAACTGTCGCCGTTAATCCGTGCGCGCTCCAAGTTGCATGATCATTAATCGTCACCGATGAAATCGTCCCGCTGCCAGCGGTAATGTCTGCAATATCTGTCGCCGGCAACGCGGCATTTACCGTGAAGTGATCAATGGGATGTACCGTTATGGTAGGCGGCGTCGGCGTGCCGATTTCAATCGGAATAACAATTGCATCGGCACTCTCTCCGGCAAAGTTGCTGGCTTTTACAGCGACATTATATTCCATATTATCAGTAGCAGGTGTTCCAGTAATAGAAAACGTATTGGCGCCTTTATCATAGACAGCCGTTAATCCAGAATTTTTTAATATGCCATTATTAATGGCATTGGTATTAAAAGTCGTGCTATTGAGCGCGCTATTCGGATCAAAAAACATGCCCTTGGAACTCGTCAAATCATCATAATTAAGCGCCTGCGTACTGTACCTAAATGCCTCGCCTTGCTTTGCTTTTTGTGTCGGCACCGGTTGTGGAAAATTCGGATTCACGTAAGGCGCATCTGACACGCCCGGTGCTTTTTTCTTAGTGGTAAGCAAAGGCGGTATCAAAGACACCGGTGCCGCCACTGTCGCTTCATCACGCACGGCCAACACTTGATCCATATGCACCGCCGGTTGGCCTGTCCAATCGGACAAATCACCCGGCGCATCTTGTGTAGACAAGTTATAAAGCGCCGGTGCCGTTTTTGTATCTCCATCCAAACTATAATTTAAATTTAAACTCGCTTGCGTATCATTATTTGTCCCCGTTTGTGCAATCAAACGATCACCGGATAACACAACTTCAAGCTGCGAACCAGCCGCACTCGGCACCAACCAAGAAACACCGACTTTATAATCATCATACGGTTTACGATTGCTCGCCAATAATTGTAATTTGACACGCTTTGATAAAAGCTGATTAAGACTGACGGTTGCGCCCAACCCCGAGGCGTTTTTCGCATCGTTGTCGCTATAACGCGCATTATAATTTACATTATCATAATTTAATTGCAATCCAATCAACGTAGAAGGCAAAGGTCGCACATCAACACCTGCGCTTGCGCCCATATCCGTTGCGCCCGCAACATGCCGTAAATTCGTCACCGTCGTGCTCGACGCATTTACATAATTTTTGTCGCGTAACGTTTCGCTAATCGCACGACTGTACATCGCATTTAAATTAAGATCTTGAACCAGTTTATTAGATATAAGATATTGATATGTCAAGCCATAGGCCGGTTGATTCACCCATTCACCGGTTTTGCCCGAGGCAAAATTAAAATCGATATTTTGCGCCAGATTTTCAGCGGTTACTTTTACGCGTTGATGATGGGTTAATGCGCGCGCCGCTGTTGCATCAATACGGCGTTGATTGGCGCCATATTCTGCCCCGATTGAAATCGCATTATGTTTAAAAATGGATTGCGTGAAACGACCTTGAAAAATAGCGCCGAATGTTTCACTATATTGCAGCCCGAGCGACAAAGGGCTATGCAAGCCAAACATGTCTGACGTTAAATTAAGTGTAGGATCTTGCGTCACAACAACTTGTTGCTGCGGGACAACGCGCGGGCTGGATACCGCGCCCACGATAATCGGGCTCATTAAAAGCAAGAATAAAATAGACGCTATTCTTCTCATTATTTTTTTCACTCCGTGATATTTTTTTTGTACCTGACAATAAATTAAATAAACGTCAACGGCACTTTCACATTGAGCATCACAAAACCATTATTTTGCGTATCGCCATGCAAATGCGCAGGCGTGCTGTTATTTACGTTGGGTGTAATCACAACAGGTTTGTAACCCCAGCGATCTAACCCGCCCGTCAATTCAACTGCAACACCATTCGGATTGCCCTTAAAGTTATAATCAAGACCGGCTGTTAAAATCGTCCGGTAGGTAATGCCCATGCCATCATGGTCCCTAACAATACGCGTATTAAAACTACCGGCAGGCCTAGACACGGGATCTTGCCGAGCAGATAAATCCGCCTTTGCATGTAATAATTGTGCTTCAACATCGGTAAAGGCAGCTAAGTTTGTTGTTAAATTGTATGTTAAACGATTACCAAAGCTCGGACCGTAATATTTGGCATCAATCGTATATTTTTCAGTATCCGTTTGATACGCCGGTGCGGCATACGCAATAAAATACCGATAAAAATCACGATAGCCCGTATACACCACTCCCACATAAGGCGTCAGCGTCACTTTTGGATTAGTAGTATAACGATGGCTTTTAAAATATAACCCGACATTCGTTCGACGTTGTCGATCACTTAATTTTAAATTATGTAACAGTAAATTCGAATTATCACCCAGCATGCCGCCTGTATCAATAAAATACATCGAACCTCTTCCTGGATTACCATTCGTTATTCTATGCACCTTATTCAAATAATCCGCTTTGAGCTCAACCAATTGTTCATTGCCAAATAAACGCGTAAATACATTGTCGCTACAATTTAAAAATTGATACCCCAGTCCTAAACTCCACTGCGGTGTAATGCCATTGTTCGTCATTTTAACAAGCGGCGCATTGCCACCCGATACCGTCCCCAATTTAAATTCACTATTATTTAAATAATAAGCAGACGACCCCAATTCAACAAACGGGTGATTGTATTGGCTGCTCACAAGTTGAAAATCGGCGAATGCCATGGAGGAAAATAAAAGCGAAAAAATACTAATAATGACTTTTTTAATCATAGCCCTACCCCTTCGGTTTATCGGGTGCCGATACAAACCATTTCGATGTGTTATTTCTCAAGGATGTGGTCAAAATTTGATCATCTCATTTCGGCTGACATAATATTAAGCAATTTTACATCTTTCTGCAATAGCTTACAGCATCATTCTCAAAAAAACTTACATTGCAGCTCTGAGCTGCTGCTAGGCAGTCATGGCAAGGGTTTTAGAGGACTTCTAAGCTCAGAGCTGAAATGATAGAGTGAAAAACTGTTCATCGACGCATGAAATGGATATCATTAACGTATGACGCAGCCATTTGTTCATCTCCATATTCATTCGGAATACTCCATCATCGATGGCGTCGTGCGGATTGATGAGTTGATGCGAAAAACGCTCGAACTCCAACTCCCCGCGTTAGCGCTGACCGATCATGCCAACCTATTTGGTCTGATTAAATTTTATCGCGCCGCATTGGCCGCAAAGATTAAACCCATTATTGGCAGTGAAGTGTGGATTGAAAATAATCGCGATGCGCAAAAGCCGTATCGTTTAATATTATTATGCCAAAGTGAACCCGGTTATAAAAATCTCATCAAATTAATTTCCAAAGCGTATGTCGAAGGACAACAACATGGAAAAGCGGTGTTACGCTTAGACTGGCTTCGACCCGATCGTTGCGAAGGTTTGATTGCTTTATCCGCTGGTTGTGAAGGCGACATCGGTCAATTACTGATTGCCAATAAAACGATTCACGCAAAACAATGCTTAGAATTTTGGATGCAGCATTTTCCCAATCGATTTTATTTAGAATTGCATCGCGTTGGCCATCCCTTTGAAGATTTATATATTCGTCGCGCTTTAGATTTAGCCAACGAATACCATCTGCCAGTTGTTGCAACAAATAACGTGCATTTTCTCACAAAAGAAGACTTCGAAGCACATGAAGCCAAAGTTTGTATTCACGAGGGCTGGCTGTTATCTGATAGAAAACGCCCGCATTTATATACGGAACAACAATATCTAAAATCATCACAAGAAATGATTGAGTTGTTTGCCGATATTCCCGAGGCGATCGAAAACACCGTTGAAATTGCCAAACGCTGCTCTGTTCAGTTAATATTAAATCAAGTCTCTTTACCCAAATTTCCCGTCCCTGATCAACAATGTAGTTTAGATGACTATTTCGCGCAAGTAGCAAGAGCGGGTTATGAAAAACGTTTAGGCATGTTATTCGATGTCACTGCCCATGATTTTACCGAAAAACGCAAACCGTATGATGATCGATTACAACGCGAAATTGACGTGATCATTCAGATGGGTTTTGCCGGCTATTTTTTAATTGTAGCGGACTTTATTCAATGGGCAAAAGAAAATGGCGTGCCCGTCGGCCCAGGACGTGGTTCGGGCGCAGGATCATTGGTCGCTTACTCCTTAAAAATTACCGATCTCGATCCCTTAAAATTTGATTTACTGTTCGAACGTTTTTTAAATCCAGAACGCGTCTCCATGCCTGACTTTGATATCGATTTTTGTATGGACGGGCGCGACCGCGTCATTGAATATGTCGCACAAAAATACGGACGACGCTCTGTTTCACAAATCATTACCTACGGCACGATGGCAGCAAAAGCGGTTGTGCGCGATGTCGGTCGCGTACTCGGTCATCCTTATGGATTTGTCGATCAACTGGCGAAATTAATTCCCTTTGAACTCGGCATGACGCTCAACAAAGCGATGGATAACGAAGCATTATTGCGCGAACGTTATCAACAAGAAGAAGAAGTCCGCGTCTTAATTGATTTGGCTAAAAAGCTCGAGGGATTAACGCGCAATGTCGGCAAACATGCAGGCGGTGTCGTCATCGCGTCCACAAAATTAACGGATTTTGCGCCGCTCTATTGTGAGCCTGGCAGTACTGTGTTAGTGACGCAATTTGATAAACATGATGTCGAAGCGGTGGGTCTTGTCAAATTCGACTTTTTAGGATTGCGCACGCTGACCATTATTGATGGAGCCGTACGCGCCATCAACAAACATAAAGCAGAATTAAAGACGCCTGCGGCGTCTCTGGATCCCGCGGTCAAGCCGCGGGATGACAAAAATGATCCATTAGATATTTCTCTCATCCCGATCGATGATCCTTTCACCTTTAAATTATTAAAAGCCTGCCAAACCACGGCGATCTTTCAATTAGAATCCCGTGGCATGCGCGATTTAGTAAAACGATTGCAGCCCGATTGTTTTGAAGATATTGTCACGCTCGTTGCGCTCTTTCGCCCGGGTCCCTTGCAATCCGGCATGGTCGATGATTTTATCGATCGCAAACACGGCCATGCGCAAGTCGTCTATCCTCATGCGAAATTAGTACCGATATTACGACCGACGTATGGTATTATTTTATATCAAGAACAAGTCATGCAAATCGCGCAAGTGCTCGCGGGTTATTCTCTGGGCAGCGCCGATATTTTACGTAAAGCCATGGGCAAAAAAGACCCCGTCGAGATGGCGAAACAACGCAAGAAATTTGTAACGGGCGCGGTTGCGCGCGATGTCCCTGAAATTCGCGCCAATTTTATTTTTGACTTAATGGAAAAATTTGCCGGCTATGGCTATAACAAATCCCACTCCGCTGCGTATGCTTTGTTAGCATATCAAACCGCTTGGCTCAAAACACATTACCCCGCCGAATTTATGGCGGCGGTCTTATCGTCTGATATGGACAACACTGACAAATTAGTTCGCTTTGTCGAAGAATGCCAAGCCATGAAATTAGAAATTACGCCGCCTTCTATTAACTATAGCGATTATCGTTTTAGAGTTGTCGACGGTAAAATTATTTATGGATTAGGTGCGATTAAAGGTGTCGGCGAAGCCGCGGTCGAGGCTGTTTTAGCCGCACAAAAAAGCGGTGATCCCTTTGTGGATTTATTTGATTTTTGTCGACGCGTGGATTTGCGCAAAGTGAATCATCGCGTTATGGAAATCTTAATTAAAGCAGGCGCCATGGATCAATTTGATATCCATCGCGCAGCTTTGTTAGCCACACTGAATAATGCCGTGCGCGGCGCCGAACAATATTTGCGTGATAAAGAAAACGGACAAAACGATTTGTTTGGCGGTGATTATGAGATGCCCATTGAGCATCAGCAAACTTATACGCAGGTATCCACGTGGTCTGATCGCGAACGTTTAGCGGGCGAAAAAGAAACGCTCGGTTTTTATTTATCGGGGCATCCGATCGGTCAATATGAAAAAGAACTCATGCATATTGTGACGAGCAAAATTGGCGATGTGCAGCAAGTGAATAATAAAACGATGGTCATTGCCGGTATCGTCGCAGATATTCGTATCATTCAAAATCGCCACGGCGATCGCATTGCATTTTTGACGCTTGATGATGGCACCGGACGCATTGATGTCTGTTTATTTTCCGATATTTATGATGCCTATCGTTCACTCTTAAACAAAGATCAATTATTAATTGTGGAAGGCGAAGCAAGCTTAAATGAATACAGTGGACGTTACCGCATCACGACAAAGAAAATTTTGACGATGTCCGAAGCCCGCGAATCTTATGCAAAACATTTGTTATTAAATGTGTGCGAACAACAAAACGTGGATGAATTTGTACAAAAGCTCATGCAGACATTAAAACCGCACAAAGGAAAATGTCCCGTATGCATATCGTTTCAAAGTAAAGGCGCAAAAGCGTTATTACCGCTGGATGCAAAGTGGCGCGTACAACCGACCGATGAATTATTAAAATCGTTGCGAGAAATTTTCCCGGAAAGCGGCGTTGAGCCGGTGTATGCTTGATCTTTATACAATCCTCAGCTCAGAGGGTGAGCGCGAACCGACATGCCGGTGGCATGTCGCAGTCGCGCGAACGACTGGCCATGGATGGCCAGGCTGGACAATCCCAGGGATGGAGAGGATGAACGTGTTGCGTCCTCTGAGCTGAGACCAGCCTGTTCGCATGAGTTTGGCCTGACACCGCGTTATCTCCCTCCTGGTCGTAATGGAGCGCGCTCATCATCAACCCGTCCCTGTCCCATACACGCTGTAAGTCTTTCAGCGCGCGCTTCGGCACGATGCCCAAAGAATAACGCGCCTTCAACCCACTTCGGCGGAGCAGGACGAGAGTTGCGACCACCCGCAGCCCAACCGCCACCACGACGACCACCACCGTCAAAAGGCGCAGCAAAATCTCTTTGTGACCGCTCGGATGAACTCTGGATTATTTCCTGATATTCTCGCTCAGCTCGAGCAATCTGTTCTGTTAGCTCCCGATTTCGATCTGTAATGAGCCGATATTCTTCGTGCTCTTCGGTCCCACCAATAGCGCTAATGCCTTTTTCCCCCAATGCTCGTATTCGTGCCTCCGCTGTTTCTAATTTCTGTTGTAATTTTCCCGTCTGTAAGGCAAGCGCATGCATCCTTTTCAACGTGCGCAACGATTCATTATCTCCATCGGGAGCAGGACTATGAGTTCTAGAACCACCACCGCCGCCGCCACCGCCGTCTGCTGCACTCATCTCCACTTCATCGCCAGCAGCCCCATCGTCGCTGCCAGCAGCAGCGCCACCACCACCACCACCACCACCGCCTAATTCTGCATCATCATCAGCAGCAGCGCCACCGGCAGGCGAAGCGCTTGAATGAGTCGATCCATGGTCCCTCACTCCTGCAACCCCCCTCTCGCCTCGCACGCCCGGTCGTTGACAATATTTCGCCAATTGCGCAGCACCTAGTGCGCCAATCGCAACAATCATCGTACCCCTAAGCGCTGGCCCCAAAAAAATAGCATCTTGCGCTTGTGTCAATGCGGCTGTCGCCAGCGCCATAAACCCATTAATAGAACCTGAGGCAATCGATGGATCTCCCATCTGAAACCCATGTGCCGTTAAATTACCGGCAAAAGCCCGTAAAAATCCAATGCCATATTCGGAACTATCTTCAAACGGACTGCCTATTAATAATCTTGGATCAGTGAACGCAGCAAAATTAGGATCAGACGCAGCAACCAATCGTAGCTGTTCACCCTGATGACTCGCTGCCACGCACAAGATCAAATTGCCCGCAACTGCGAATATTCCAAACAGATTCCAACCCGTTACCGAACCATCACGCGTAAAGAAAAGTCGATGCAAAAACGTGGGATGTCCAGGATGAGGCGCACGCCTTTCTACATCACCCTGTGCACCAGCCTGCTCTGCATCACCATTACCAAGCCGCTTAATCAAATCTCTATGTTCGCGACAAGCGAGCACAACATCCGTAGCAATACATAAACTATTAACTGCTAAAAGTATCCAACTCCAACTGACAGCAGCAGAACCCACATCACCTAAAACACCGGCAGCAGCGGCATATTTTTCGTATGTTGGCTCAATAGCCTTGCGCTGTTCTTGCAAAACATCATACGCTGTACCATTTAAATATATTTCATCTAATCCCGGCACACCATTTTTCGCTGCTTGATTGAGCGCCAGCAATAACAATCCTTCCACCGTCAATGCCACGGTCAATGTTCGAGGAATAAAAGGATGATAAACTCTGGCCCCATGTTCATCGCGACCAACATTTGGCACAACCTTGCCAATATCTTCATCGTCTTCAAAAATGTCTTTCTCCCAACGTTTTGCAGCATTTTTTATTGCAGCAGCGGCAAGCCGTGATTTTATATTGCCCGCTGTTGCAACGGTCACAACAACATCGCCCCCAAGCGCCACCAGTGCTCTAGGCAAATCAACTAGTAAATTGAGAGCCACTTTTTTCGCAGCAGATAAAAAGCCGCGAACTGTCCTTCTAGCAAACCGAATCTCAGGCCTTTGAGGGGAGGAGACGCCGCCCTGTCCCACTTGCTCTTCATCAGCAAGCCCTTCTCCGCTTCTTTCTTCATCGCTAATAGAATCAATAGAAACAAAACCTTCTGGGCGGGGCGGCATAATCTTCTCCTTTCTTATTTGTCAAAATTTGTATAAAAATCTATCTCTTTCGTCATCCCGAAATTTTGCATAGCATCAGCACATCAGAATATCCGGGATCCTAGAGAACCACAGTGCGGAGCTAAAGTATTCCCTGGATACCGCGGGATTACCGCTTTTTTTCCGTCATCCCGGAATGATAGTCACTCAATTCCAAGATGGATACTCTCAAAAATTCTGTTCGGATCATATCTAAGAAACCTTAAGGAAATCTTAAGAGATAAAAAAAACAATGTAATTACATCGTAAGCAAAGTTACCCCAACAGGTTCTGCTGCTAATTCTAAAATTTGTTCTGGATCAACCTCAAATTTTGAGCAAACTTTGCGCAAACAATTTTCGGAGCGTACGCGCCACGGTGCATTCACCGCCATCGATACATCCGCTGGCAGACGATCCAATGCCGCTCTACACCGAAAAATATCTGGAACCCTATCCTCTTCAAACGCATCCATTAATCGCTCGATCTCCTGATCATATTTCCCCCCTACAACATCCGATAAACGCGCATAATATAATAGCAACATATCTTTAATCGCTGGCTCACGATGCACAAAACAAATAGCATCATTCGTTTGAACGCTGGGCGGAAAAATAAATTTTTCCCACAAGACGGTCGCAAATAAATAAATCTCACTTGCCTTCGGTATATTGAATTGTGACTTTCGTAATTCTACAAACACATCGCTCGGCGCATCGATGTCAATGTTGCGATTCCAATATAATGCGATACAATCCTTCATAAATTTAAATACAGCATAATGACGCGGATTGAGACACGCCAATTCCAACAGGGATAATTTATCATCCCATTCCGGTAAAGACTGTGGGATATCACCCGCCAATCCTTGCACGCACAACAGCTCAAAGGCGCGGCTCTCAGGAAAGGATTCTTTCTTACGTTTAGCCACCAACAAATTTAACAACGCAGGCAAAAATTCTGGGTTAGAAATATGCTGTTGTAATAACTTGACATCAGCCGGGATGGCCGCGCTACGTTCTTCCATTTGACGACTCCTCGTCATGTGGCGCTGCTCTGCCGATTTGATCTTCGCACGATAATCCATTACTGAAACTTCCCATCCTTTGTCCACTAATTTTGAGATGGGTTTTTCACTTTTTCGCAACATTCTACCATGCTTATCGCGGTGCTCTACATCCAGTTTTAATGCTCTTGCGCCAATCTTATTGGCATCAGCGGTCTGTTTCCCACAGGCATACTGTTTTATATCAAAACCCCATCTTAAAAGCTCGTGTTTGCGTGAAACAGGCTTCACCTCAGCCACATCAAAATCAACCTCGTCTAACGTCGGATATCGTCCATGTTGATCCTCAGAGGCGAGATATGTTTGAAGCAATTCCTCGAGAATCCCCGTGCGATCACAACCCGATTTACAAAATATATGCGGCGACTCGCCGATTAAGTTTTCAAGCAATATCATGCGCGCGTGTAATTCAAAGATATATCGGTCTTCTTTATATTTCTTGCCTTCTTCTATAAATAATTCTTGTATTTGAACAAATAAAGATAAGATATTAAATAATTTTCTTTTGGAGAGACTGTCTTGTGCAAGCCGTTCCGCTGCTAATTGTATTATATATTTTCCCAATCTCTGTTTTTGTTGAAACCAATTTTCCAGCGATTGATCACCGCTCAAAGAAGAAAAAATACTAATGAGCTCAGGATCCCCCTCTTTCCTTAGTTCGGAAATAGCCTCGTCAGGAATTTCTGCATCAACTTCATCCAATCCGTCAGCGCCCTCCCTCTGCGTATGATACCTCACATAATCGCGAACCGAGTTTATAAATAACCTATACCCCTCTTTATTAATCTTCGCCTCTTCTTCGCCCACCACCGCATTACGACCAGTATTGCACCCATACGTTATTAAACGAAAAGTCACCGGTACAACTTCTTCCCCTATTTTAATGGATTGTTTCCGACGCCCCCATGCTTTAACAGCCTCCCAAATATCGAGGATCTGTGTCGTCTCCGGATCACGACCAAACAGTCGCTCACCATACTGAATGATTCCGAGTGGCCACGATGCCGTCAGCGTTAAAAGCGAATGCAAGGCAATGGTAAAACCAGTCTCAGGCATCCAACCCTCTTTGAATAATCGATCACCGATGTTTTGAGCGACCTGATACAACATTCGCTCCGCCATCGCTCGTCGTGCTTTTTCATCCTCAACATTAATCGACGTTAATGATGCGCTACGCGAACCGACAAATAAAGGTTTTGGTTGAAGCCCCTGAGGAATATAATCCTGGCGCGAGAAGATCGTCCTAACAAAATTCGCAACCCCTTCAAGATGCCGCACGGATTTAGGAATCGTACAAATGCCGCGCTGATCCAAAACAATATGTAAGTCCCAAGGCGCTGGATCTTTTGGGACAAGTGACGCCTTCACCTGCGCATCCGTCAAATAACCGATCGGCTCATGATAATTAACATATTGTCGATCACCCAAATAAAAACAATGCAGCCAAGCGGGACGAGAAGATGCAATATCTAATTGTCGATCCGTGTTTTTTAGTCTTTCCAGCGCCATTGCATAATCTGGAAAAACATTACGCGTTAAAAATAATAAAATAATATCATCGCGCAAATCATTTAAGATCTTTTGAAAGGGCTTGATATCAGGCACCGCATCAGGATCCCCTGGAGCATACGCATCACGTCGCTCTTCAACTGACCCAAATGCCTTGCGAATGTTTAAACGATATTCGCGTCGCAAGCCCTCTATATATTCACCGTCCTTAAAAGATTTAAGATATTTTAAAATGCGTTCGGTTGATAATAATAAATGATCCACACGATGCATTAAATCACTTGGTTTAATGCCGTTATACGCGCCCCGCTCAAAGTCACGAACAATCACTCTCATGAGCCCGTCAGTAAGCTGACGCACATTCATGCGACACACCTCATCTTCGGGCGTTGTCAACACGCGAAGCACAGGCGCGTCGGGCGCTAAACAGACCTGTAGTAATTCATGAAATTTCATGCAACTCCGTCCAAAGACATGGCGGGAATCGACTCGACAATGTGATCGATCTTCATCTCGCTCAACATGCGCGCCGCTTTTACTCGTAAAATTTGTTCTTGTTCGCATACTGGTTGACATTCGGTTATCACCCTGCCAGTATAATGGATCATCATCCCTTTTAATGTAGGACACTTCGCTGCAAACTGTGCAATAGAAATACCAAACCCATTATCGGTGCATGCCCATGTTTGACCATTATCCTCAAATCGATAACCTTTTTTCAACAGTGTATCAACCCATGTTAAAAAATCTAATCCGGCGCTTAAAGAAATTAGGTAAGCATCATGATCGATTGCCGTATCGATATCCTGATATATCTTATACAAACCGGTAACATAGTCACTAATCCCCGTCTTATAAGCGTCGCCTTTTAATTCATCCCATTTGCCCTTCTGATAAGGCTGTACATACAACTCTAAATACTGCACATTCAATTGCACTGCAGGATAATCTTTTGCTATTTTCTGATTAAAAACCTCAAACAAACTATCAAGCGATATTGATAATCTCGGATAATCCTTTATCACCGCAGCAAAGTCAGATCGAAGCTCTTTCACAAAAATACGAGGATTTAAGTGCTCCAACCATGTCTTGGGAGGATCATCCTGCTTCATACAAGCATTAAAATATAAATGCATCCGTAATCGATAATTGTTCAATGTATTATGATGTGACACCGCTTTACTGTCTAACTCAGTCAAATAAGCGGAGCTCAGCGCAGAAAAGTTTTTTTGCAAATCGCCCATACAATACGCCGCAGATTCACAAGCCGCTTTCAAATGCTCATCTCGTTGAGCATTCAATACAATAGGATAATACTTTTTTAATAGCTCGTTATCTCTCTTTTTTAATCGCCCCCTCGCATCAGTGGATAACTTTGGTCGATCACCTATTTCGCTTGCACATAAAAATGCCATGCGACGTTGCTCGCGCACTTTAAATGTCCGGTCAGCTGGCGTTTGTTCTTTCTCCGCAGCAACACAAAGTTCCTGAATGGCCCCACAACACACGGATAATCTCAATGCAGCAAATTTATCAAATTCATCGGCACACAACATATCATCCACAGCAGCACATAAATTTTGAAGTGCACCGACCCAGCCGAGTGTTCTTACTGATGATCCCTCGCGCTCTTTTGTAATCCTCCCCGCTAATGCAATCCCCTCCTCTAAAGTTTGCCCCCGTGGCATAGTATATAATGGGACAGTATATAATTGACCTGTCACACGACATGCAGATGCTTCGTCAAACAATGCAGGATGATCGCCCACTAATAATGTTAATAAATGATGAGCGATTTCTAACGCCGGCCGTACTGATGAGTCCGGACAATCAGCAGCATCACCCGCAGAACTTCCTCCGCCTGCACCACTTCTAACATATTCTGGCGCAGCGGTAGTATCCGCAAGCGCCGGACCTAACATTGATAGAGCTCTCATACATTCCAACCACTCCTCTTTCAGCATCGGATTGCTATCAAGGGTTGAAAAACGATAAATCCAAGACATGAATATCATTTCGACCGACTCCCTCACGCCTGGCTCACTCCGCCATTTTCTAATCGCTTTCTGTTGTAACAGAGGATCACGCTTCGCTTCGCGATAAAAATGCCAAGATCGAACAGGATCAAACGATTCTCTCGTAATTAAACGATCCAGCGCAAGGCATATTGCATGCTCGATCGGTTTTGCACGAACCCATGATAAATTTTCAAACAACACGTCTCTCACCTTCGCTGATAAATCATCACTCTCAATCGACGCACAAGCATCATCAATTGTCTTCTTCAAATTTTTTTCTCTTTCAAGCTCGATTTGAAAGATGCCCAAAACTTTTTTATCCTCAACGCGCGCTGCTTCACTCACACGCACCAGCTGACTATCTATATAGCCTTCTAGTTGCTGAATTAAACTGTCTCGAATAGAATTTTTATTGTCATGTTCGCTATACCATTTCACCAACGAAAAAACGACCTCACGTAAGCGCACCAAACAAGTTTCCAACCCTACCACAAACTTGGCATCTCGCCATAATTTTTGAAGTGCCGAAACACCCTCAGCTGCTTCATGAAATGTATCACAAACAGACTTGCCCACTGTTGGCTCGCATGCAAACAAATTGATCCTCATAGCTGCCCCAGCTCCTTGTAAATCAAGCAATCCTATTAATAGCTGCAAATCATGTCCTGGCGTCGCATCAAATATAAATTTTGCTGCTTCTGATTTTTGGTAGGGAGTTAAGCGACCTGTATCCGCTGTAAGCGATTTAGAAAACTCTTCCAGGACTTCGTCTTCGACTTTTTCGACTCTATCTCTCAACTCTGACAAACATTGTTGATGGATATGACCAAAAATGGCAAACAACATCGGCTTGTCTGCTGCATACCTCTTCACAGCCTGCGCCAATACTTGCCCATAAGGTTCGTGACCCAATCGCTGAAATATCGCGACACAAACATCGGCAGGATTGCAAGATAATTCTTTCGGCGGGGTTGAAAAAAGCGACTCCAGCATATACTTATAATAACTGATTTGGCCAACCCATGTAGACTCACTCATACCCTGCCAAGGCACTCCCTCAAATTCGCCCAAAGCACCTTGTTTTATTTGCGCCATATCAAAGCCATGCTCCCGAGATAAATTCATAATATTTTTCTCAAGTTCGCCCGAGAGCGTCTTACAATATTTACTTACCTCTCCCCATTCCCCCCATTCCCCCCATAAACCATCAAAACGGTTCTCCAAACAATCTTGTAATTTGATCGCCACCCGAACATATCGCGATGCCCGCGCTTGAGACCTTCCAGATGCACGCATCTCTTTTAAGACACTGCTTAAACTCAACCATAATGGCTTTTCTTTTTGCGCTATATCCCTCAATCGTTCGGCCAAGCCTAAAGACGAGTGAGTTGGCAATATGCCCTTAAGACACGCTATAAAAGTCGAAAGCTGCTGCGGTAATTCTTTAACTGCCGAAGCGTCTGATTCTTTGCGAATTAAATCCCACATGCCGGCAAAGGCACCTTCATATTTATCGAACTGCCCTCTTTCTTTTAACTGCAACGCCAATTCCAAATACACCTGACGACATAATGCAAATGCGCTGCGCATCAGCGCGACGGGCACCGTCTCGGCTGACTCAATGATATCTTTCAAAACAGCTTCATCTTCACTCCACTGTACCGCACTCTCAGCTACAAACATATCCACGGATTGATAGGGGATGAGTTTAAATTTATTTTCTTCTTTACGCTCTTGTATTAAACCGCGTAAACGAGCGACACTAAATGTCTCCGGATCTTCTGGATTATATGCTTGTATGCGTCTCTCGGTTAAAAAACGTCGCGCGTGATAAATTTTCAACCCTGCGCGCGCAGGCATTGCATCAATCAATTTCCATCGATACAATAAACTAAAAAATAAATTAATCGAAAGATGCGCTTCTGCTAATTGACCGCCAAACAAACCGCCTTCTTCTGGCTTCAAAGATTTCAACGTTTGTAAAAAATCATCCAATTTTAAATAAGCGTCAACGTTATAAGGATCTTTCAATATTTCAGCCAACGGTTGTTCAATATCAGCAACTCTCGCGTATTTATCCAGCAAGAATTTTCGCGCTGGTTCATAAGCATCCGATATGATTTGCTTAACGCTGCCTCTATATCCCTGCAAATCCTCCTTGGCTTGCCCTGTTTTCAAAAATACCTTCAATGCCTGATCCACTTCATCCATTGCTGCCAAATTAAAAACGGTAGAAAACGCCTCCATCCATACATAGACGGTGACTTGTTGTTTAAGCTGACCTGCAATATTCTCAAATAAACGAAACAGAGGATGAACAGGCAAACCAATTTGCGCGACGGACAATTTTAAATCCTGTAATGCAATTGGAGACCTTTGGTCACACGCCTCTAATAACATCCGGAAGCACCCTTGAAATAACCCAGCCGCGTCTTTCGTAAGCTCATGAATACGAACAGCTCGTTTTCCCTCTTCCCCAAAAGCGCGCTTAAAATACATATCCTTATTGATCACCCCATTCTCTAAAATGGCAAACGCTTTTAACAAATAACGCAAACCGAATTCAAGATAGATCGCGCGTTCTGCAGGATGTTTATCGGCCATCTCAAAAAATCGGCTTGCTACAACAACGCATTGTTGATACGCGTCGGTTTCTAAGTTTATCTGATCTAATATGTTAGGTTGTAATGCTTGCGCAGCCATATCGAAGGATGCAAATTTAGCCAACCGCGGTAAAAATTTTCCGGCTTCGTGAAAACCATCCTGTATTAAACTCAAATCATGGCGACACCCCACAAGATGAAAATAAATAATATCCTTCAAACATGTTAACGCAGGAGATAACTCAGCATTACCAACGAATGGCTCAATCTCTTGACCCCATAATTCAATAATGAGCGCGAAAGCCCTTCCTAACGCCCGTTGTGGGCAGACTGAAATTAATTGAACACCAAAGTCAAGAAATTGTAATAATGCATCTGGCAAACCATCAGTCTTGCGCGTTTGTAATTTTTGCCGAACAATCCCCGCCACGTAAGTCAGAATGATTTCTAACCGAGACATCGCACGTTCGGGCGCATTCATTGATTGCGTCAACAATGTTTTCGTAAACTCAATCACTTCTTCATCAGAACTCTCCCTTCCTGATCCTGCCTCCGCGCCATCATCAGGCTGATGTGGTGCCTCAGCATGGTCATCACCACCTTCACCTTCATGATTGTCTAATAAAAAAGTTTGCAGCATCTGGGGCGAGGATAATATTTCCACCAGACAACTGGCATCTTTGAGCTCCGGTTCCGGTTCATCCTCTTCCGTATTAATCAAATGCTGACAGCGAGCGAGCAAATAGCCTACAGTCAAGCGTGATTTAGGCGACTCCTCGTCTTCCCCATACCCATATCGCACCCCCAAAATTTTTTGTAATTCACATATATCTGCGCACGCTTCTCCGAACTTTGGGTTTTTTGCCAAATCATGCGCCAAATGTGCTAACAGAAAAATCAAATAATTTAAAATGCACTTTGGCAGTAATGGCTCTTCAGGCTCTGCGGACGCAGCCTTAAACGATTTATTAAAATCTTGACAAGCACGCGTTAAACAGTGCAGCGCCATCGGTAAGTTTTGCTGTAATGTGGGCGCTGGTACCTTATGTTGGATTGTATCACCGCGAAAATAAATAAAAGCCGCAAAACATTCGATCTCAATAAGTTGTTTAGGCGCCAGTACAGGTGATAATAATGCTAATCGTAACACGCGCAATGCTTTAGTGGGGTTGCTGTTTTGCCTTGCGCGTTTACTGCCATAAAATAATATACGTGCCAATCTTATTAATGGTTCATATTGCAATAAGTCCAAGCTGATTTTTTCACCCTCACAAATAATGACCCGTTCCTTTACTTGAGTCTTAAAGACTTTCCCTAATCCTCCCTGGTGATATTTTTTTCTTAATGCATGATATAACTCGCCAGCAAGACGCTGTTCATGCCGAGCATACGACTCTTTAACTTCTTCTTTAAAAAGACAAACGGCTGCTGGCAAACGCTTATCCACTTTTACAATATCTGACACAGTAGCAAATGTGGGTGATGCTGATTTTGGCGGCATGAGAAGATCCTTTTTTCTTTGTATTAATCGTAAAAGACGAGAAATCTCATCATAAAATAATTGGCTGAATTGTAAAGCAAAAAACTTAAGGAAATTTAATTTACCTTTTGTGGTTTTAGCAGACATTTTACCGGCCCAAATGAGCGCCGATGAATCCTCGATACACCAAACTCAGCTAAAGCCGCTAAATGTTGCTTTGTTGGATAACCTTTGTGCAATGCGAAACCATATTGTGGGTAAATTTTATCCATTTCAAGCATTTCACGGTCGCGCAACACTTTTGCAATGATCGACGCTGCACTAATCGCAGGCACGGTTTGATCACCTCTAATAATCGCACGGACTAAACAAGGTAGAACAGGGCAACGATTGCCATCGACTAGTGCTTCAGTCGGCGACAGGGATAAATTATGAATAGCGCGTTGCATCGCCAACAAGCTGGCTTGTAAAATATTGATTTGGTCGATTTCATAAAACTCCGCTCGACCAAAGGCAAAACAAAGTGCGCGTGATTGAATAATTTCCGACAATTCTTCACGACGTTTTTCGGATAATTGTTTTGAATCCTTTAATCCCTCGATCGGTTTGTTGGGATCCAAAATAACAGCAGCGGCAATCACCGGTCCGGCTAATGGTCCGCGCCCTACTTCGTCAACACCGGCGATTAAATGCATGTGAAACTCCTTAGCATCCAGACTTTCGTCATACCGGCGAAAGCCGGTATCCAGTGATTATAATAACGGTACTCCGTTATTATAATTTTTAATATAAATTCCTGGATCCCGCGGTCTTCGCCGCGGGATGACGGCTCTTTTTTTTTCCCGTCATTCCGGAATTGTTGCGCCGTTGGCGGAATTCCGGGATGACGGATGAGCTGAGGATAGAATATACTCCGCTGCCTTCGTGCTTGCATCCTGTTTTAACAATTGGTGCAGCGCTAAATATGTCTGTGCTAACTCGCAACATAATCCGGCATCATTAAAATAACGCAATACGGCCGCGCTTAAATTGCCAGGTGTTGCGTCATGTTGCAAAAACTCCGGCACAATTTTTCGACCCGCAATTAAATTCGGTAACGAAAAATATTTAATCGTGACTAAACATCTCACCATAAAATAATGAAAGCGACTCAATCGATACGCAACCACCATCGGTCGCTTCAACAACATCGCTTCTAAGGTCACTGTCCCGGATGCCAATAAAACCACATCCGACGCCAATATCACTTCCTGCGATTGTTGTTCGAAAATTTTAATCGACAAATACGGTGCCGCGTTTTTCAAATAGACTTCAAATTGCGCGCGACGCGCTGCATTGATCATCGATGTAATCACCACTAAATGCGGCATACGATTCAAACATAAACGCGCTGTTTGAATAAATATATTCGCCAGTTCTTTTAATTCCATTTGACGACTGCCCGGCAAAATAGCTAATATTTTAGCGCCGGGTGACAATCCTAATGTTTCACGCGCTTGCTTTTGATTCGGATAGAGTGGTATTTGATCGGCCAACGGATGTCCCACGCACTGAACGGGAATTTGGTGTTCTTTATAGATAGCTGTTTCAAATGGAAACAGCGTTAACATCAAATTAACGGCACGTTTAATTTTATGAATACGTCGCTTGCGCCACGCCCAAACAGAAGGACTCACGTAATGCACCGTTTTAATGCCCGCTTTTTTTATCACCCGCTCAATACTTAAATTAAAATCAGGAAAATCAATGCCAATCAACACAGCCGGCTTTGTCGTTAATGCATGCTTAATAATCCCTCGACGTATTCGCAACAAACGCGGCAAACATTTTAATGGATCAACAATTCCCATTACCGACAAATCTTCGGTTGCGTATAATGCACGGCAACCCGCCTCTATCATCTTCGCTCCCGCAATTCCTTCGATCACACAATGGGGATGCCATTGACGCAATGCGCGCACCAAAGCGGCGCCTAAAATATCACCCGATGATTCACCCGCGAGAATAATGATATGTATTGGCTGAACATCATTCATTTAAAAAGTTATCTCAAAATACCGTGCAAAGAACACTGCAATGCCTCAATATACAGCGCAATCTCCGGACAATCCTCTAACATTGTCTGCAGTTTTGGAATCGCTTGTTCGATGGTCAAGCCTTCCCGATAAATAATGCGATACCCGCGCTTTAAAAACTGAATCGTTTCCGCACTAAAACCACGGCGTCGCAGCCCCACCGTATTTAATCCAAAAGGTTTGGCATAGGTGTCTTTAGAAACCGCCACTTTAGTAAAAGGCAACACGTCCTTCATCACTAAAGATGCCCCCGATAAGAAACTATGTTTTCCTAATCGACAAAATTGATAAATCGCCGAAAATCCACCTAACACAACATAGTCATCAACCTCAACATGCCCCGCCAACGAGGCATTGTTTGCAAAAATAGTATGATTATGAATATGGCAATCATGCGCGACATGTGTATACGCTAAAAACAAATTATCATTTTCGATGGTCGTCACGCCGCCGCCTTGCACAGTGCCGCGATTAATCGTGCAAAATTCACGAAACGTATTACGATCACCAATATTAAGCTGCGTTCTCTCGCCCTGATATTTCACATCTTGTGGATCATCGCCAATCGATGCAAACTGAAAAATTTTATTATCATGGCCAATGCGTGTCGGCCCCTTAAGGACAACATGTGAACCAATCCACGTACCCGAATCAATCTCGACATCCGCCCCAATAACAGAAAACGGACCCACCGTGACATCATCGGCAATTTTTGCACTCGCATCAATGACTGCGCGCTGATCAATCATGAATTCATATCCTTTCTCGCACTCATGAGTGTTGCACTACAAGCTAATTCACCATCGACAGACGCGATACCGTCAACACAAAGAACACTCCGGCGCACTTTTGTTAATGTGACTTCCAAACGCAATTGATCACCCGGCTCCACCACACGCTTAAATCGCGCATTATCAATGCCCGCAAAGAAAAATAATGAATTATTCAATGTCTCATCATGTTCCAATTCTTTTAATGTTTTAAAGGCCAAAATAATGCCCGCTTGTGCTAAAGCCTCTAACATCAATACGCCCGGCATAATCGGTCGCCCCGGAAAATGGCCTGCAAAAAATGGCTCGTTAAAAGTCACATTTTTTATGGCCACCAACGTTTTCCCTAATTCAAACTCAATCACTCGATCGATCAATAAAAAAGGATAACGATGTGGCAAACACTCTAATATTTCTGTCATTGACATTTTACTCATGATTTTTTTCCTGCTCTTCTAACGCTTTTACACGCCTTGTTAACTCACCCAAATGGCGAAATCGCGCCACATTTTTCTGCCAAGCGCGGTGTGCCATAAAACCCATGCCAGACGAATACACCCCCGGGGCACGAATTGACTTCGTAATCATCGTTCCTCCCGTCAACATCACGCCATCCGCTAATTCAAGATGCCCTAATATCATGGCCGCGCCACCAATCACACAGCCTCGACCAATCTTGGCACTGCCTGCAATGCCCGTACAACCTGCTATAGCGGTATGCGCTCCAATATGCACATTATGACCAATCTGAATTTGATTATCTAATTTTACGCCCATTTCAATAATCGTATCACCCAACGCGCCACAATCAATCGTCGTATTGGCACCAATTTCCACATCGTCACCCACCACCACATGTCCCAACTGCGGCACTTTATGCCAACGATGTTCATGATTCGCAAAGCCAAAACCATCGGAGCCAATGACAACCCCACTGTGAATGATAACACGATCGCCGATCCGCGTTTTATCATATACATTAACATTGGAATATACGCAACAAGATGCGCCCAATTGAGCGTCACTTCCAATTGCACAACCCGAACGAATATGCGTGCGCGGACCAATCGATACGCGATCGCCCATCACCACATACGCATCAATACGCGCCGTCGAATCAATATGACAGTGCTCGCCCATCACCACTGTACTATGAATGCCCGGCCGAACAGCAGCAACTTCGGCAAAGAGCGTCGCCACCCGCGCATACGCATAATACGGATCGTTCACAATCAATGCGGCTTGCGGACAAGCATCTGCATCCGATTTTGAGACAATCACCGCCGATGCTTTGGTATGAGCCAAATATTGACGGTATATCGAATTGGCTAAAAAGCTTAATTGTCCATCAGAGGCACTTTGCAATGTCGCAACACCGGTGATCTCACATGTTGCGTCACCCATTAACTCCGCATCAATATGCTTTGCTAATTCGCCTAATGTTTTTTTCATCGTTTATTATTACTTCAATGCAGCAACAACGGCATCCGTAATATCAAAGTTATCCTTCGCATACGGCACGGATGCATTAGAAAAAACGATATCAATATTTTTTTCTTTCGCTACTGTGGTAATGGCCGTTTTAATCGTATCAAAAATTTTCATCGTTGATTTATTGCGAGCCTCTTGCAAATTCGTTTGATAGGTTTTGGTCATCTCTAGCAATTGTTGTTGCTCATCAGAAATCTTCATTTTTTCTTTCTCTTGTTTGAGCACGGGCATTTTATCTTTGCCTTCATTAAAATTCTTAATCGATTGTTGTAATTTTTTTTGAAAATCCATAATCTTATTTTTTTGTGGATTAAACTGCTCTTGAAGTTTGCTCGATTCGGTTTTGACCGTTGAATTTGCGGCCAGCACTTTATTGTAATCAACCACCCCGATAGTTAAGTCCGCGGCATATGATGCGGTAGACAAAACCAACAGTCCAATCATACTCACCAATAACATTGATAGTTTCTTCATACCTTTCTCCTCTTCATTAAAAAGTCGTTCCAAATGTGAATCCAAACAGTTGTGTATCATCATCTTTTTTATTATTTAATGCCTGCGCTAAACTAAAATTTAACATGCCAATAGGGCTCAGCCAATCAAGCTCTAATCCAGCCGCATAGCGTAAATTATTTAATTTAACCCCACTATAAGCATTGCCCCCATCTAAAAATACCGTGGTACGCAAATTCTGGCTCAGCGGATTCGGCACAATCAAACCCGCACTTCCGGATACAGCAAATTTGCCTCCCAACGGATTTCCCTGCGAATCAAGTGGTCCCAATGAGTTATCGTTATAACCACGCACCACATGATTCGAGTTCATACCCCCCGCATAGTAATTTTTGAAAAATGGCAACTCGCCCTGATATTTTCCATAGCCATTGCCATAATCCACTTTGCCGCGTAATTCGCCAATAAAATCAGCATGAATCGGCTGATAATACAAAGCAGCATAACCAATTTTATAATATTCCAACGATTCACGACTGATCGGCATTGTCGTCGATACACTGGCTGATTGACTCAACCCCGCTGTCGGGAAAATAGCACGATCCAATCCATCCGACGACCATCCCCCATTCAATTGAAATTGATAAAAATGTCGGCCATATTTGTGAGTAAAATTTTTCAGTTCGTTCGGCGGAGAATTCCCGGTGTTTAATAAATCATTTTCGTAGCCGCCCCCTAATTGAAAACTATCATTCACGGTAATTGGAAAATTATACGTGATCGCAGTACCATACGTGTCGGTTGTATATCCCGTCACATCCGCCTTATCGGCATTAAAATGGCTGGCATAAGCGCTAATCCCACGGCCAATCCCTGATTGTGTATAATGTGGATCATAATAATCTAAACTTAAGCTCGCGCTGGGGCGACTAACTGCAGCAGATAACGACAATGAGTTACCGGTACCAAATACATTTTTGTGATCAATGGAAAAAGTCAGCATGATTTTTTCTAATTGCGAATATGCAATGCCCCCCCGCAACTCTGCCGCAGATTGCTCCGTCACATTGTAATCGACATCCACTTGATTCGCTTCGCCTGCCACCGGTGTCGTCGACACCTGCACATCTTTAACATAGGGTAACAGCAGTAATTGACGTTTTGATTCATCGACGGAATTCGGCGATAAAATACTTCCCTCAAATTGCGTCAACACGCGGCGCAACGTCGTGTCATTTGTTTTATAGTTACTCGAAAAGGTAATATTTCGCACATAGATACGAGAACCTGGCATCACTTGAAAGGTTAAAAAGACTGTTTTAGTTTTATCCTCTATTTTAGGCGTTATTTTCACGTTTGCGTTTGCATACCCTTTCGCACTCAATGCGTCCGTGATGCGTTTGTTCGCCGCCACGACTGCTTGGCGCGAAAACACCTCTCCTTTTTGAAGCTGAATTAATTTCAACACAGTTTCGGCAGGTAAAATAGATTTTCCCAATACCGTATAATCACGTATCTTATACTGAGAACCTTCATTAATATGTAGCACAATATAAACTTGTTTATGATCCGGCGTAATAGAGACCTGCGAAGAAACGACATCAAACCTTAAATAACCGCGATCCATATAATAAGAGCGCAGCTTTTCTATATCCGCTTCTAATTTTTCACGTGAATACTGGTCATTATGATTCATCCAAGAAAATAATCCCGATGTCGATAACGTCAATTGCCGCAATAACATCCGTTCACTAAAGGCATAATTTCCAATAATCGTAATCTGATGAATGGTCGCAACCGCGCCCTCAGAAATAGCCACATTTACTAATACACGATTCCGTGCTTCTTTCGTTACCGTCACATCGACGCGCGCATTATATTTACCGAGTATAAAATACTCATGCTTCAACGATGACTTAATATTCTCTAACATAGATGAGCTAAAAACACGTCCTTCTTTAAATCCAATCGTGTTTAACGATTCTTGCAACTTGTCCGTTGGAATTAATTTATTGCCCGTAATTTGAATACGGCTGATAATGGGTCGTTGCACCACTTTAATAATTAATATATTGCCCTCTCGACCTAACGCCACATTGTCAAAGAATCCGGTTTTATATAACGCCTGAATAATTCCAGAACTATTTTGATCGCTCACTGAATCACCCACCGTGATGGGCAAATAACCATAAACGGTGCTCACCGGAATTCCTTGTAAGCCCTCCACTTGAATTTTTTTCACTACAAAGCCGCTGCCTGCCTGCGCCGTCAGCGTAAAGCAACATAAAAAAAGAATACCTAGCCAATATCGTTTTCGCATAATTTGTCAAATCCGAAATATAAACCCTGAAAAAAGTTCCACGACATCATACACTAAAAACCGCCATCTAACACCGGAATTGGTTCATATTCAATTGAGCGCTAAATGAGCATTCTTAATTCAATAGTATTAATCCCAACAAAAAAATCGGCGCGGCCGCCAGCAAACTGTCAATTCGATCCAACAAGCCTCCGTGTCCCGGCAAATAATGACCCGTGTCTTTTACACCCACCGAGCGCTTTGCCATGCTTTCAAACAAATCACCCACAATAGCAAATAACGACACAACAGCGCCCAATGCGATTATCATTGACCCATTGATCGGCGAAAATATGCCCATCATGCTTGCAATCCACGCAACCAACAATGCACACAGAAACCCACCCACCAATCCTTCAATCGTTTTTTTGGGGCTGACCGATGACGCAAGTGGGTGCTTTCCCCATGCTTTCCCGATGAAATATGCGCCAATATCCGATGCCCACACTAAAATAAATAAGAAAAAAGTTAAGGCGCGCCCCTGTTCAGCATAACGAATCACGTTTAATGATAACCACGCCGGTACTAAAACTAATATGCCCATAATACCACGAACCCAGACACCGTTAGACCAAACCTGTTTGGCGCCAGGATAGTTTACTATCCAATAACAAGCAATGAACCACCAAACTAATGTTGCGAATAACACCGGCAATATGGGTGCATACCATTCTAATATCATCACGACGCCAACCAACACGACATAACCCAAACGGGTAACCCATCGTTGATAGGCTATCAAACGCGCCCATTCCCACGCCGCCAACAACATCACCACACTCACCACGCCAATAAAATAAGGAATAGGCAAAAACATCACCGCGGCAATCGTTAGCAACAATAAAATAGTGCCTGTTATCAATCGATGTTTTAACATAATTTAATTCTCATACTTATGCAGAGGCGTTCTGTCACCACCATTCACCCCACCGTCCCAAAGCGCCGACGTCGTTTAGCATATTCATCCAATGCGTCTTGAAACGCTTTCTCATCAAAATCAGGCCATAAAATCGGCGTAAAATATAATTCCGCGTACGCTAATTGCCATAAAAAGAAATTACTAATCCGTTGCTCGCCGCTCGTGCGAATAAGTAAATCGGGATACGGCATATTGGGTAACACTAAATATTGTGAAAATAATTTTTCATCCACTTGTTCCAATGTTAGCGCCCCCGTCGCAATCTGTTGCGCCACGCGTCGAGTCGCCTGAACAATATCCCATTGCCCCCCATAATTGACCGCAACAATTAACTTTAAACCCGTATTCGCGTGTGTTAACGCCTCTGCTTTTTTTATATGCGCACAAATTTGCGCAGAAAACTGCGATAAATCTCCCACCACATACAATGCAACATTCTTTTTGTGTAATTCTTTCACCTGTGTTTTTAAAATATGAAGCAGCAACTTCATGAGATAATTGACTTCGTCTTTGGGACGACACCAATTTTCGCTGCTAAAAGCAAACAAACTTAAAACGTCAATATGCCGATCGATCGCCGCTTGAATAATGTTGCCCGCCGCATCAGCGCCAATCTGATGCCCTCGCCAACGCGGTTTACCTTGTTGCTGCGCCCAACGCCCATTGCCATCCATAATGATGGCAATATGCTTCGGAAGAGACTGTGATAATCTATCTGACATAATGGGGCGCTATGTTGAAAATCACACTGCCATCAAATCTTTTTCTTTTGCCACTAATGCTGCATCAACTTCGCTCACATAACGATCTGTCAATTTTTGAATGGCATCTTCTAAACGGCGATCTTCATCTTCGCTGATTTGTTTTAATTTTAATTGGTCTTTAATTTTTGTATTGGCATCACGTCGCACATTGCGCACAGAAACTCGCGCATGTTCAGCATTGCTTTTCGCTATTTTTAACATATCTTTGCGACGCTCCTCGGTTAAAGGCGGAATCGGTACGCGAATCACGTCGCCTGCCGTCACTGGATTCAACCCCAACTCCGCTTGCCTGATCGCTTTTTCGATAGCCGGCGTCGCTGATTTATCCCACGCCGTCACCACGAGCGTGCGCGCATCACTCACGGCAATAGAAGCGAGCTGGTTTAATGGTCTCTCTGATCCGTAATGCGACACCTGTACATTTTCAAGCAAAGAAGGATGTGCGCGCGCTGTCCGCATTCTCGAAAATTCCGAGCGCAACGCATCCAACGATTTTTTCATACGACTTTCGGTTTCTTGAACAATTGCATTCATAACGTCTCCCTTCAATTGAACTATTCAATACGAGTACCATCGTTTGATCCTAAAACAATCTTCTTTAAAATACCTGGCGTATTCATATTAAAAATACGCAATGGCATATGATAATCTCGCGTCAAACAAATGGCTGTTGCATCCATCACTTTTAACTGTTTTTCTAACACGTCTTGATACGTTAAGCGATCAAATCTCTGCGCATCTGGATTGGATTTGGGATCCTCGGAATAGACGCCGTCCACTTTAGTCGCTTTTAAAATCACATCGGCGCCCATTTCAATACCACGCAAACTCGCCGCGGAATCTGTCGAAAATAAAGGACAACCGGTTCCTCCCACAAAAATAACAATATGCTGTGCCTTTAAATAACTCATCGCTAATGACCGATCATAGGTTTCAACGATCCCTTGAACCGCAATAGAAGACATGACATGCGTCGGCAAGCCAATTCGCAAAAAACGATCTCGCAGCGCCAAGCCATTCATAATGGTTGCCATCATCCCAATTTGATCAGACGTAATCCGATCAAACCCGTGATGCGCCAGTGCTTCGCCGCGAAACAAGTTGCCGCCGCCAATCACCATTCCGATTTCAATACCCAGCTGATGCAAATCTCGAATGCTACTGGCGATACGGTCAAGTGATTCGGCGCCGACACCAAACCCACCTTCCCCCGATAACGCTTCACCACTCAATTTTAATAAAATGCGATGATAGACAGGCTGTGTGTTTTTCATAGTATCCGCTTTATTTCCTTTCAATTCCTTCGCCCAATTCCATGCGCATAAAAGATTGCAGGGTGGCTTTTTTCTCCTTTAACAAATCTTCCACGGTTATATCAGGATTTTTGACAAAGGGTTGATAGATCAAACAGGCTTCTTTTAAAAACTTTTGGATGCGGCCATCGACAATTTTATCAACGATATTCTGAGGCTTGCCGCTTTCTAATACTTGCGCGCGATAAATTTCTTTTTCTTTTTCCAAAATATTTTCAGGTACAGAGCCAGGGGATATATAGCGCGGCTTGTTTGCCACCACATGCATCGCGATGTCTTTTGCAAGATCCACCGTCCCGCCACGCATGACAACCGCTGCGCCAATACGACCGCCATGCACATAGGCACCCAAAACATCATCGCTTTGCAATAACGCAATACGACGCACTTGAATATTTTCGCCTAATTTTAGCACGAGCTCTTGGCACACATGCTCAACCGTTTTTTCACCGTCAATGGATGTATCTTTTAACACGTCCACATCCGCAATTTGATGATGAAGCACGGTATCAACCACTTGCTCTGCAAATTTTTTGAAATTATCATCTCGCGCAACAAAGTCAGTTTCGCAATTAATTTCAACCAAGGCCGCCGTTGTATCTTCTTCACCAACCTTCAGTTGAATAACGCCTTCGGTGGCAATGCGACCCGCTTTATCGGCCGCTTTCGCTATGCCTTTTTTACGCAAAAGCTCAACCGCTTGAGTCATGTCTCCATTGGATTCTTGTAACGCTTTCTTACAATCCATCATGCCACAACTAGTAGCTTGGCGTAATTCACGAACTTGCTCAGCCGTAATCGTCATTGTTATTCCTCCGTCGTTTCATTTTGATCGAGAGGAGCCTCCTGCTCTATTTCTTCAATTGCCGCGATTTCTTTTTTCGACGTTTTTTTAATTTTTACAGATTCTTTCTTCTCTTCTTTTTTCTCCTCGTCTAAATAAGACGTTTCGGCACGTTTTTCTAACACGCCTTCAACAATCGCATTCAAATATAATTCAATCGAACGAATGGCATCATCATTTCCTGGAATAACATAATCAATACCATCAGGACTATAGACAGTATCCACAATAGCCACGATTGGAATATGTAATTTTTGCGCTTCCTTGATGGCATTGCGCTCATGACCCACATCAATAACAAATAAAACATCGGGCAATCCACCCATATCCTTGATGCCACCCAAATGTCGAGTCAATTTATCCTTTTCACGCGTTAACTGCAAAATCTCTTTTTTCGTCAACTGGCCAAAGTCTTGCTTCTCAAATTGCTTTTCAAGCGCCTTCAATCGCTTAATAGAGTGGCGAATCGTCTTATAATTGGTCAACATGCCACCCAACCAACGACAATCCACATAAGGCATATCAATGCGCTCTGCTGCTTCTTTTATGAGGCTTTTCGCTGCTAATTTCGTCCCTACAAACAAGACCTTACCTTTGTGAGCCGCCACATTGGCCAAAAATTCAACAGATTCGTTGAGCATGGGTAACGTCTTTTCGAGGTCAATAATATGAACCTTATCTCGCAGCCCATATATATATGGCGCCATTTTTGGGTTCCAATAGCGGGATTGATGTCCGAAATGGACGCCCGCACGCAATAAATCTTTCATCGTAACCATAACTGAAGTCTCCTCTGGGGTTTATGCCTCCCCTCGTCCTACGACTGCACCTCTCATCTGCTTAACAGACGATAAGCACCCCAGCCATAGTTGTCGACGCGGGTGTGTTTTTAGTGAATAATCTTTACATTGATATTCACTGTGGCGATTTATACCATACTTTTTCACAGACAACAATTTGTATAGGCAAAAACATGCACATAGTCATAAAAACGTCCGAAGAAATCGAAAAAATGCGAGTAGCCGGCCGTTTGGCCGCGGAAGTACTCGACATGATCAACCCTCATGTCAAAGCAGGGGTCACTACTGAGGCACTCGATCAACTCTGCCATGACTATATAACTAATGTCCAAAAAGCCATTCCAGCACCACTTAATTATAAAGGATTTCCAAAAAGCATTTGCACTTCCGTTAATCAACAGGTTTGTCACGGTATTCCAGGCGATCGAAAACTTAAATCCGGTGATATTGTGAATCTTGATATCACCGTTATAAAAGACGGCTATCATGGCGACACCAGCAAAATGTTTTGTATTGGAAAACCGTCAACGCTCGCCGAACGCTTAATTCGCGTCACTCAAGAATGTTTATTTCTAGGCATCAACCAAGTAAAGCCGGGCGCGCATTTAGGCGATATCGGCGCTGTTATTCAAGCTCATGCAGAGACAAACCATTTTTCAGTGGTCAGAGAATACTGCGGTCATGGCATTGGAAAACAATTTCATGAAGAGCCGAGCGTTTTACATTATGGCCTGGCAGGCACTGGCGCCATTTTGCAACCCGGAATGATTTTTACGATCGAACCGATGATCAATGCCGGAAAACGGCATATTAAATGTTTACCCGATGGCTGGACGGTGGTGACAAAAGACCATAGTCTTTCTGCACAATGGGAACATACGATTTTAGTGACTAAAACTGGTCATGAAATTCTCACTTTACGCAATGAAGAGAAAGAAAATTAATCAAAAATAATAAAAAATAATTTTTTTGTTTTTTTATTGTTCAATTTTTATTAATTTTAATACGTTTTAGATAATTAATAACAGAACTTTACAACTTTGCTTGCATTTTTTTTTATTATTCGTAGAATGCACGGCGTTAAGTGTTAATTTTTGTATTTTATATATTTAAATAAGCATTTAATAAGTAGCTTTTCAGTTTTTTTGAGAAAATTCTTAAAAAATAATAAAAAAAATAACTTTTTTTCGTTTTTTTAAAAAAAATATCGTGAAAAGCTAGATTTTTTCTGTATTTATCGATATGCTGTTTTTAATTCGTCCACGGTTGGATGAATTTAACGTTAATTTTAATGTTGAAATAAGAGGACTCTTTAGTATGAATAAAATTTTAGTTACAAGTGTCATCGCTGCTGCAGGTTTAGCTGTCAGTGGTTTCACTTTTGCCGCAGGCGCTGGCGCTTATCGAGCACCTGCTCCCCAAGCTAACACTTGGTACGTTGGTGCCGGTGCTAATTACAATGCTGCATTATCATCTGGTTATGCAGGAAACGCTGATGGCAACATCACGACAGCTGCCAGCGCAGGTACCACCGCTGTTCAACCAACTTATAGACTCGATCAGAAAGGTACCGGACTTAGCGTGTTTGTAGGCCAACGTTTCTCACGTAGCTTCGGACATGAATTCGGTTACACCTACATTGGCACACAGAAATATAAAGCCACTGATATGACGACAAACCAATCCTATGGTAGAGTGGACGTTCGTACACCATACGACTTCTACTACAATGGTTATTATTACATGCCATTAAGCTATGGTTTTGAAACCTTCGCAAAAGGTGGTCTAAACTATCTGCGCACATCTGCCTATTATAATTCTTGGTCTCGTGCTGGCGGTGCGAATGCTAGTGCAGCCACCGAATATTATAATGGCTTTGCCTTTAATGGTGGTGTGGGCCTCCAATATAACTATCAACAATTTGGTGCACGCGTTGCATACAATCATTATTTTGCCCCTTCAAACTGGCATAATGTGTTTGCTGCAACACCCGATACCATTGGCTTGGATCTGTTATGGAATTTTGCTTAATTCGTTAAGTAAAAGAAGAAAAACGCCGGATTTATTCCGGCGTTTTTTTTTGCTATTTTAAAAAAAAAAGATTAAAATGCTTCAGAAAATGGGTATAGCTTCTTTAATCTTCGAGGTCATCGAGGAAGTTTTATGCAATCAAATTCTGCAAACAAATACCTTTTCACTGCCTCACTTGTTCTTTTATTGGTCGTTTCAAATAATATCTTTGCGTCTAGTAACCGCAAAATACTGGGCACCTATCGATATGCCGCCACAAACAACGCTCCACATATCGCATCAAAAGCGACAGGTGCTAGCAATAATGATATAGCTTATAACCTAGGTTTTGGATATTCAGAAGATCGCGGCATGCCAACACAAATATGCATTAATCAAGGAGCAACAACCTATGGTGGATCTGCAATTGGTATCGTTGACCTAGCAAAAAATTATTCTTTAGGTGAAGTCAAACAACAATTAGGTGCCAGTGCATCTGGAAATGTTGATATTGGATTATTTAGCGCGCAAGGTACTGCTAGCTTTCTAAGTTACCTTGAAGATGATAAATATGCGGAATCATTTATCTATCGCACAAACATTCAATTAAAAAATTCTATTTATAATCAACCAACAGATCCAAACATATCAATACTGCTCCCCAGCGCACAAACATTGTTGAATAAATCACCCGATCTGTTTAGATATTATTGTGGAAATAAATATGTTAACCAAATCAATTGGGGCGCTAGTCTTTATGTCGCTGTAAAATTCAATTTTCATTCGGTGGCAGATAAACAAACATTTGATGAAGCTGCATCAGCCTCCTATGGCAATATAGGATCATTAAGCGAAAGTCTTTCAAAAGTTATCGATAAAATTGATAAAAACGGAAGCATATCTGTCGTCGCTTATCAAATGGGTGGAGACCCTACAAAACTGGGCAAAATTCTTGGCGGAAAAGGTGATGATGCGCCAATTGTCGCTTGTTCCTTTGATCATCTGGATAGTTGTGATCAACTATTAAATAACGTCATTACCTATGCTATTTCAGATACGGGTGATAATTTTCCTACACAAGTAACAGTAGGCTCGCCGGACATTCCCGTTAGCGCTGCGCCGACCGGAAAAGTCACTGACGATTACGCAGGATTAGCTATATTTAATGGTGCGGCCAGTCAATTATCGCCAGACATTATTGCTGCCCGAAAACGATTAGCTGGTCAACTCACCCAAACGAACAAAAATATTAACCGAGCAAATTATTTGATTAATTTTTCAGATTATTTGCCATACAAAGAAAAAGTGCAAAATGAACTTGCAAAATTAATACAAAATAAACCCGTCTTAGAACAAGCGGGATATATCTGCTTTGATCAATTGGATAACTGTTTGCAAGCAGAAAAAGATGCAAATAACCAGCTACAACCCATTGATCAAGATATTTTAAATGGACCAACACAGAAAATTTATTTGAATCAAACTTTTGCAATAAACGGTCATACCTCCGCCTCAACAATATTTGCATTGCCTATAAACGATCTGGATTCTGATGTAAAATCAGCAAAAATTGTAAAACTAAACAATTTACAATACATTGGGGGTCAATATGCGGCAGGCCCGGATTCTCCCCCAACGGGACTCAATATTTTTTACACTCCCTCGCTCGATATTACCGGGAATTTAGTACCTATTTTTAATGGATCGGGAAGCTTAACATTCCAACTGCCCTCAACTATTCAAACAGAGCAATATGCATGTGTAGGCCGTTCCTGCGTGATGAATAACGAAGACACACATTTCACTGCTGATGTCGAAGTAGATCTATACAAATAAAGACTTAAAGCTCCGGAATTAGTCATCCCGGAGCTTTTTTCTAATATCTAAGAGATCCCCTTGCCGAACATATTCCGCCAATTGTTTGCGCAGTTCGTTAGCTCCTGGCATGCCGCGAAACAAATTCACAATATGACGCAGCATATATTGGCGTTTAGGCAAATCATCAACTGATTCTTTTTCAACATAGTCTAAATATCGATCTAAAACATTCTGTCGGGAGGGCGCTTCATGATCATCTGCGAAAAATACGCGATCCACCGATGAAAATAAATAAGGATCACGGCAAGCCGCTTGACCCACCATCACGCCATCCACCTGTTTCAAATGCACTTGCATCGATTCAATCGAAGCAATACCTCCATTGATCACAATTTCTAAGTCGGGAAAATCACGTTTGAGCTGATATACGGCTTCATAATTAACCGCTGAGTGACGATGTGCTCTGGCCGGTCGCTTTTGATTCAACATCGTGCGCGCATGAATGATAAAAACCCGACATCCTGCGTCACTCAATTGACGAACAAAATCGACAAAATCTGAATAAATAAATGCTTCCTGATGACTCAATCGAATTTTTACCGTTACCGGTATTTTCACCGCTTCTTGCATGGCACGAAAACAATCAACACTCAATGCTACATCCGCCATCATCATACCACCAAAGCCGGCTTTTTTAACGCGATTGCTGGGACAACCCAAATTCAAATTAATTTCATCATAGCCATAACGCTCGCCCAATAAAGCGCCTTTTGCCAAAACAGCGGGATCGTTACCAATCAGCTGTAATGCCACTGGATGTTCAATCGCATGATAATCCAAGAGACGTTTTTCACTTTGATCATTGATCGAATGCGCCACCACCATTTCGGTATATAACATCGTCTGTTTTGTCATCAGGCGCATCAAATAACGATAATGACGATCGGTATATTTTAACATCGGGGCGATGCAGATTCGGTGGGATATTTTTTTTGTCATGGAATATATCTATTTTTTTGCTGTCTCAATTCATGCGAACAAGCTGGTCTCACCTCAGAGGACGCAACACGTCCATCTGATTCTAAATAATTCATCATTACTTCTGGTAAATGCCATTCTTCCAATGAATACCAGCTTACCTCTGAGCTGATATCTATTTTACATCTCAGTTCAGAGGTATAAGTCGGTCTCACCTCAGAGGACGCGAAGCGTTCATCTGATTCTAAAAAATCTATTTTCTTCCTCATTCATTCCATTCTTCCAATGAATACCAGCTTACCTCTGAGCTGAGGATTGTATAAAGCTGAGGATTATTATTATACTTCCACTGTATGTGTCGGCTTGATGGTCGCCCATTGTCGACAACCTGGACACTGCCAATGCAAATGTTGGCTGGAAAACCCACATTGCAAACATTGATAGGTGGGTTGATCTGCTAATAACTTCTCTGTCAAATGATGTAAAATTTGCAAATCCGATTTCGCCTGGCCTTCGACTAACGATAAATGCAATTCAACTAAGCGATGTAATCCCTCAACCGACGGATGACGACGCACATAATTGGCAACAAAATTCGCGGCCACCTTGTCACCCCGCCATTGGCGAATTTGTTCCGATAAAATAACAACAATGGGAATTTTGGGGAATTCTTTCAACAAATCTTTAAAATAATAAACCAACTCTGTTTCTTTTTCTAATGCCTGATAACATTTCATCAAAGGACGCACCGCTTCGGATAAATAATCGGGATCTTGTTTTTTAATATATTTTAAATAACGCATGGCACGCCGATATCGACCCAGCTGCATTTCTACTTCTGCTAATAACAAGCTTGCGCGCGCACAGCGTTTATCAACCCGAAAAGCACGCTTTACCGTTTTTCTGGCCTGATCCAAATTCTGCTCACGCAAGGCTAATTCAGCTAATTCACAATAATAATGCGCCAAGCCCACTCGCATATTTCTATTGGTGTGTAAAAATAATTTTTGCGCAATATCAATTGCTTTTTGCCATTCTTTTTCTTGCTGATAAATATCCAATAAATTTTGCAAACTAGTATCAATTTTCTCGCCCAGATCAACCAGTTCTAAAAATAAACGCTCCGCACGATCAAATACGCCCGCGCTTAAATAATCCTTCGCCAAAGCGGCCAGCGCCTCAGTACGATATTTTTTTTCTAAATTGGGTCGCGCAATTAAATTTTGATGAATACGAATAGCACGATTTACTTCACCACGTCGACGAAACAAATTACCCAGCGCCAAATGTGTTTCAACCGTATCGCTATCAATTTCTAATAACTTAATAAAAACATCTAGCGCTTTATCAGGCTCCTCATTTAATAAAAAATTTAATCCTTGTAAATAATTGCTGGATAACAGATGTCTTTTTTTTGAATGTTTATCTTCAGGCATTTTACGAACAGCAATCCACCAACCGGATGCGGCTGAAATCGGCAGTAGCAACAACCACCCTTCACTCACCATGCCACTCACCTCATGCCATGATTGAATCAACGCTCATCTTTAACAGGGATTGCTCGCAAGTTATCAATTTCTTTTTCAGCAACTTGTAGCTTCTTTTTCAAACGATATAAACTCGCCTTTAAGCTCATCACCCTAAAACCCATGCCAATCCAGCCAATCAACAATCCCAGACCAAAATCAACCATTAACAATATTGATAACGGCATCTGTTTGGCACCCAAATAATAATTAATGCTCACCATCTCCGAATTTAAAATAGCAAAGGAAACGCCAAAAAGAATTAATAATAAAACGAAGAGATATCTAATTGCGTTCATACAAAAATCCTCTGTAAATCAAATCACGTATTAACGCGAGTTCCGGATAAGCGTTTGGCTGCAAATGCGCCATTTTTTGGCCATATTTCGTTATTTATCGCAAAATAAGTTCAATGTAGAATGACTACATCTTCACTTATTTTGCGATAAATGCCTCATCTGGCCAAATCTGGCGCATTTTCGCCCGAAACCTAAGCATTATATTAAACATTCCAGTCCTGACAAAGCTTATCCGGAACTCGCGTTATTAGAGTTTTGCATGTTGATCCCCTGGATTCCGGATATTCCGCCGTTGGCGGAATTCCGGAATGACGGAGCTACAGTGAATGACAAAACCCTCTCAAACTTACTCATCATCCTGCATTTTGTCTTTAAACAAGTCCCCTAATGTCGGATTAATCGCTTGCTCTTCAAATGATTTGTTTGCCGCTGCTTCATACATGGCGCGAATCGATAGATTTAATAATCGATCTTTTCGTCCCACGCCAATGATTTTAGCTTCCACTTCTTCATCAACCTTCAAATACTCGGTTGCATCCTCTACTTTCTCAATGGCAATTTCAGATGCCTTAATGCGACCTTTCACATCCGGCGTTAACTCAACAATGGCTTGCTTTTTATCCAATTCAACAATGCGACCTTTAACGACTGTCCCTTTTTCATGTTCATTAAGGTAATTATTAAACGGATCGTTTTGCAATTGCTTAATACCTAATGAAATACGCTCGCGCGCAGAATCAATGGCCAATATAACTGTTTCAATTGCATCTCCCTTCTTATACGTCTGAACCGCTTGTTCTCCAGGTTCTTCCCAAGAAATATCGGATAAATGAACCAATCCATCAATGTTGCCCTCCAAGCCAACAAAGATACCAAAATCAGTAATCGATTTGATTTGACCTGAAACGCGATCCCCTTTGGCATGTTTGTCTGAAAAATCAGCCCAAGGATTGCCTTCACATTGTTTCATGCCTAATGAAATTCGACGACGCTCTTCATCCATATCCAACACAACGACATCCACTTCTGTGCCCACTTGCACTAACTTGCTCGGTCGAATATTTTTGTTCGTCCAATCCATTTCAGACATATGAACTAATCCTTCGACACCTGCTTCAATTTCAACAAAACAACCATAATCCGTTAAATTAGTAACTTTACCTGTTAAACGCGTACCAACGGGATAACGCGCTTTGATATCTAACCAAGGATCTTTCGCTAATTGTTTCATTCCCAAAGAAACACGCGAGCGATCTTTGTCAAATTTCAACACGACAACCGTCACTTCATCACCCATCTTTAAAACTTCGCTCGGCAATTTAATGCGGCGCCAAGAAATATCGGTAATATGCAACAAACCATCGACGCCACCTAAATCAATAAATGCACCGTAATCTGTTAAGTTTTTCACAATCCCTTTGACGACCTTCCCTTCTTCTAAATGCCCTAGCAATTTAGAACGTTCCACAGAACTCTCCGCTTCTAATACGGCACGTCGGGAAACAACAATATTGTTTCGTTTTTCGTCTACTTTAATAATTTTGAAATCAAACTCTTTGCCTTCAATATTCACGTCCTCTTCAATCGGCCGAACATCGACTAACGAACCCGGCAAAAATGCTCGCACCCCTTGCACTTCGACCGTAAAACCACCCTTCACTTTCGAGGAGACAACACCCTGAACAATTGTGTTTTTTTCATGAGCCTCCACAAGACGTAACCATGCCGCTGCACGCTTTGCTTTTTCGCGTGACAACCGTGTTTCACCATAGGCATCCACCAGCGCATCAACAACCACATCAACTTCATCACCTACTTTTACATCTAATTCTTTATCCGCATTCATGAATTGATCGATCGGCACGACGCCTTCGGATTTTAAACCCACATCGATTAATGCATACTTCCCATCAAATCCGACCAATCGACCCTTAACAAGATCGCCGGGACGCATTTTAAAATTCTTTAAACTTTCTTGAAATAATTCTGCAAAATTTTCGCTCATACAAAACACCTTCATGATTTAAACCATACGGAACTGTATAGTTGTTTGATTGTTAATAATTAAACATCTTATTTGGCTAAGGGTCAAATAAGGCCTTGATCACTCGCCTTGATGATCCACACGATGCTGCACAATCTGCCAGACTCGATCAAAAACAGCTTCGATCGATAAACCAGTTGTATCCACTGTGATAGCATCCTCTGCGGGTTTCATAGGAGAAATCGCTCGATCACTATCTCGGGCATCTCGCGCTGCGAGCTCATCCGTGAGGGAAACAAGTCTAGCATCAATCCCTTGCGCCAGCAACTGCGTCCGGCGTCGTTTTACACGCGTTTCTGGATTCGCCGTCAAGTAGACCTTTACTGCTGCATCCACAAATACGACGGTTCCCATATCCCGCCCATCAGCAACCAGACCGGGCATTTGACGAAAGTTATGTTGCAGATCCAGCAACGCCTTTCGTACCTCTGGAAAAGCCGAAATCTTCGATGCCACCTCTCCCATCGCCTCTGCACGCACTTCATCCGTCATATCTGCATGATTGAGATAAACTCGAACCGGCTCACGCGCATCCTTCGACATAAAACGAATATCCACGTTGTGAGCCAATTTCGCCAGCGCACGGGCATCTTGGAGAGGAACCTGCTGTCGTAACGCTTCAGATGCTAAAACGCGGTATAAGGCACCACTATCCAGTAAGTGCCATCCCAAACGTTTGGCCAACATCTGACTAATTGTACCTTTTCCCGCTCCGGAGGGACCATCGATGGTGATCACGGGGATATGTTGAGTCATAAAAATTACCTTACATTAAGCGGTCATTTCGACGACCGAAGGGAGGAGAAATCTCATCAATTACACTTCGATTCACGAGATTTCTCCTCCTCCGCTTACGCGTCGAGGCTCAGGGGTACAGGTATGTCTCACGAGCTATAGTCAAATGTTGTGTATGTGTGGATATTAAGCGGCCACTTGATCATC
>JBBTCW010000042.1:0-24839 GCA_038043025.1 Pseudomonadota bacterium
CTGGGAAGTGCTTCCAGGATTGAAATCATGATAAACTTATGTATAAACCCATGCCCGTCAGGGCGGGGTGGTTTTTCAAAAACACAAGAACGCCTTCCATATTATTCAACACATCTGCAACTCCAATATGAATCACGGTTAGGCAAAGGGATATCAAAAAATCATCCCGTTGTTTATCGTAGTCCTCTTTACCATTGTGTGACGAACCATCAATCTCAATAATGACATTTTTTTCGGCACAATAAAAATCTACAATATAGTTGCCAATAATCTTCTGCCTGTCAAAATCCAGCCCGTTGAGCTTACCGGATTTAATTTGGTTCCAAAAAAGTGCTTCATGTAATATTCCCGCCTTGCGCAATTTTTTTGCGCGTGCGCGAAGTGCGGGGTTATAGGGTAGGGATTGATATTTTTGTGTTGCTCTCATCATCCCACCCCGACCACCCCGTCAATCTTCGATTGACACCCCTCCAAAGGAGGGGAATGTTTAAACGTAAGCAGCTTGCCCCGGTAGTATTTGTATTGTTTTCTTCGCGCATTAAGCTCCGCTGGCAAGCCGTCTGAAATATCATTCACTAATGCATCAAATTTATCAAGAATAGCAACGATACGTTCTTGTTCTGGTAGTGACGGAAGAGGAATTTCAATTTTATTTAGATTTTCTTGATTAAGCTTTGGTTGTGCTGCACCGGAAATATAAGAACTAAGATCAATAGAATTTAAATATATTTCTACAAATCGTTGTGCCACGGCGCTTTCAAATTGAAGAATATGAGCATGGTTATTAACCCACGTCTTCCCAGTTATAGAAAAAGCAATCGGCGTTTTCCTGGCTAACAAATTTGCGCCATCTTCTGACACCAGCAAATAATTACCATCGAAAATATAATCACTCACGTGATCAACAATGCCAGATGCACCATAATATGGAATATTACCAGACTTTCGAGCAGATCTCGTTACAGGTTTTCTTTTTGAATCTAGATTTTTAGCCATGTTTCCAAGTTTACAGACAGATTTCCCACCACCAGAAATCAACAAATTGTCCCGATAATATTCATACCGCTTCTTTCGCGCCTCCAGCTCAGTAAAAGTATCCAGAATTTTCACGATCTCTTGTTGAATGGCGAGGGGCGGGACAGGGATTTTGAATTTTTACATAAAACGCTGTGTCTATTGGATAACAATTATTTTCTTCCCACACTAATGCACCGGCACTACCTTTTCTGCCAATAACAAGACAGGGGCCTTTTACTAAATATGAATTATGAAAGCCCACATGACCATTTGAACCTAAGACTGGGAATTCACCACCAGTTCGGTGAATTTCCTTTAGATGTTTGGCCATATTATTTCTTTTTCTTCTTTATTTGTTTCTCGATCTGCTTCAAACTTTCCAAATAGGATTTTTCCACTTCACTTAGCGTTTTTGCCTTATATTTCCCGTATTCAATCTTTGCCTTCTCTTCGGCTTGATCTTTGCTGATACTCCCCGCATTCTTGACCGGCAAAAGGCTTATCGCTACCCACTCGCAGATAAATCACTTCGCTTGCTGTATGACCATGCGCGGCAAAGTGAAGTTTATTCTGAACAATTTTGAAAAACTTGAGCGATTCACCGGCATGCGGGTCATAATCGGTTGCCGTAGCGTATAGGTCGAGCACTTGGCGGTAGAGCACTTTTTCACTGCTTCTAATATCGCGGATCTCATCGAGCAATTCTTTCCAGTAGTTGCCTCCGCCAATATTTTTCAGTTTTTCGCTATTTATTGTAAAACCTTTGACGATATATTCTTTCAGTCTTCTCGTTGCCCAGATGCGAAAATTGGTGGCGATACGCGAGTTGATGCGATACCCGAGAGAAATAATCATATCCAGATTGTAATGATCCGTCTGGTACTTTTTCTCGTCATCGGCAGTTGTCAACATTTTCTTTACAACTGAATCTGTCTGTAATTCGCCATCCTTGAGGATGTTGTTTATATGCTGGCTGATATTTTGTTTCGTCGTATCAAAAAGGTCGGCGAGTTGTTTTTGGGTGAGCCATACCGTTTCGCCCTGCATGCGCACTTCAATATTCGACCGACCATTGTCGCCCGTGTAAATGATTATTTCGTTTTTTAGTTCGTCGTTTTTCATATTATTCGCCCTCTATTTCGTTAATTATCTCATCAATCGCCTTGCGCAATTCTTTTGCGCGTGCGCGAAGTGCGGGATTATAGGGTAAGGATTTATATTTTTGTGTTGCTCTCATCATCCCACCCCGACCACCCCGTCAATCTTCGATTGACACCCCTCCAAAGGAGGGGAATTTTTAAACGTAAGCAAGCTAGACCACAGGCTTTCTTTTGTTGTCAGTAATATCACAGACCTTTGCCAACTCCTTAAACTCCACGCAAAGCTCAGCGATCAATTTTTCGATTTTGCTTACAGTTTTAGTCATAGCTACTTCTTGCTGTTTGGTTTGTCACTTTTCACTCTTTTCTCAACTTTTTTCTGAACAGTTTTGATCGTATCCAGATACGCCTTTTCGACCTCGCTTAAGGTTTTAGCCTGATATTTTTTGTATTCTCTCTTCGCTTTTCCTAATGCTTTCTCGTGGCTTATAGTTCCCGCATCAAGCAAAAGTTTTTCGCCTGTAGCGGTCAGAATAGCATCGAGGTGATCCGCCCAATCTTTCATCTTCATCGGCACTTCACGCTCCGCCTGGCGCTCGGCAAAGTCCAAATACCCCGAGACAAGCAGTGTGGCTATGAACGGCATAATGCACTTTATTCTGCACTTTCTTGAAAAACTCTTTCGAAGTATCAGCACTCGGATTATAGTCAATGCTGGTCGCATAAATATCGAGAATTTGACGATAAAAAACCTTTTCACTTGCGCGAATATCACGAATACGAGCGAGGAGCTCTTTCCAATAGCCACCGCCTCCCATGGCTTTGAGTCGCTCATCATCCATGGTAAAGCCTTTGACAATATACTCTTTGAGTCGCGCCGTTGCCCATTGGCGAAATTCTGTACCGCGGATTGATTTAACTCGATAACCAACAGAAATAATAACATCAAGATTATAACAATTTGTCGGTTTTGTAGAAAAATCGGAATTTCCGATTTTTCTTACTGAATCGTCTTCCTTGAGCTCTTTTTCGCTGTAAATATTTAGAATATGCTCATTAATAGTTGAGCGGCTCTTGCCGAACAATTCAGCCATTTGATCAATGGTTAACCACACCGTTTCATTTTCAAAAAGAACATTTACCGAAATTGTTTCATCGGCGTTTCTATAAAGGATGATTTCGTTATTAAGTTTATTATTTCTCATAGATTTATTTGTCCCCTTCAATATCCGCCACAATTTCATCAATCGCCGTGCGAAGCTCATTTTGCCTGGCGACAATCTTGGCGATTTTTGCATTGAGCTCTGTAATATCTACTACTTCGTTTCGCTTTTCTGGCTCATGCGAACAAGCATGTCTCACCCTCTGAGTTGAGGATTGAGCTAAGACTTAGAATAATGCTTCGCAATATACAACCAAGTTTTAACAATGGTATCGGGGTTTAATGACATGCTGCCAATGCCCTGCTCGAGCAACCATTCAGCAAATTCAGGATAATCGGATGGGCCTTGTCCGCAAATACCAATATATTTATTTAACTTATTGCAGGTTGTAATCGCACGCTCTAAAAAGAATTTGACCGCCGCATTGCGTTCATCAAATAAATTCGCCACTAAACTTGAATCGCGATCCAACCCTAATGTTAATTGCGTTAAATCATTTGAACCAATCGAAAAACCATCAAAATGCTTCAAAAACTCTTCGGCTAACACGGCATTGGAGGGGATCTCACACATCATAATCACCTTCAATCCATTTTGACCTTGCTTTAAATTATTTTTAGCCAAAATATTTAACACGTTTTTTCCTTCTTCGACGGTGCGCACAAAGGGAATCATGATCTCAATATTGGTAAAGCCCATGTCATCGCGTAATTCACGCAATGCACGACACTCTAATTCAAAACAATCTCGGAAAGCCTCGCCGACATAACGCGATGCACCACGAAATCCAATCATCGGATTTTCTTCCGTCGGCTCAAAATCTTTACCCCCCAGTAAATTCGCATACTCATTCGATTTAAAATCCGATGTACGCACAATCACCGGTTTTGGATAAAAAGCCGCTGCAATAGTGCCCACGCCCTCTTTGAGTTTCTCAACATAAAAATCGATCGGGCTCTTATAGCCTGCAATTTTCTCTTCAATCTTTGCTTTTAATTCGCCTTCTAACTTATTAAAATGTATCAAGGCTTTTGGATGCACCGCAATCATGTTATTAATAATGAACTCTAATCGCGCTAAACCAACGCCCGCATTTGGGATAAACTGAAAAGTAAAGGCACATTCTGGATTGGCCAGATTCATCATGATTTTTAACGGCAACTCCGGCATTTTTTCAATGTTGATCGTCTCTACATCAAAATCTAACAACCCTTCATACACATAACCCGTATCGCCTTCCGCACAGGATACCGTCACATCTTGTCCATCCTTAATTTTTGTTGTTGCGTTACCACAGCCCACCACCGCAGGAATTCCTAACTCTCGCGCAATAATCGCGGCATGACAGGTACGTCCACCACGATTGGTGACAATCGCCGACGCTTTTTTCATGATCGGTTCCCAATCCGGATCCGTCATGTCAGTAACAAGCACATCACCCTCTTGAACTTTGGACATTTCTTTAATGGACAACAAAACTTTTGCTTTGCCCTTTCCAATTAATTCGCCCACGCTGCGACCCTCAATAATCACCTTGCCACGTTTTTTTAATCGATAGGTTTTTAATTCATGCTTGTTTGCTTGGCTTTTGACTGTTTCTGGACGCGCTTGCACAATATACAATTTTCCATTTACGCCATCTTTCGCCCATTCAATATCCATCGGCCATTTATAATGTTCTTCAATAATCACCGCCATCTTGCCTAACTCATGCAATTCTTCATCCGTTAACACGAATTGAGAGCGTTCCTTTTTAGGCACCTCTAATGTTTTAACAAATTCTTTTGAACCAGTATCGGCATAAATCATTTTAATCGCTTTGCCACCTAATTTTTTACTTAAAATAGCGGGTTTACTACTTTTTAAATTTGGTTTATACATGATATATTCATCGGGACTCACACTGCCCTGCACAACCGTTTCGCCCAAACCATAAGAACCGGTAATAAACACAACTTCGCGAAAACCAGATTCCGTATCCAACGTAAATAACACACCGCTGCACGCTTTATCACTGCGCACCATGTATTGAATGCCCGCCGATAACGCGACTTGACTGTGTTCAAATCCATTATGCACGCGATAAGAAATCGCACGATCATTATATAAAGACGCAAATACTTTTTTAATCGACAACAAGACATCTTCAATACCACGTACATTTAAATAGGTTTCTTGTTGGCCCGCAAATGAGGCATTCGGTAAATCTTCTGCCGTCGCCGAAGAACGAACCGCAACGGCCATTTCTTTTTGCTCGGATCGTTCGGTTAATTTTTTATACGCTTCGCGAATATCTTTTTCTAAAGCAGGTGAAAAGGTTGCATCGATAATCCATTGACGAATTTGTTGTCCGGCTTTTTCTAAGGCGCTCACATCACCCGTATCTAATTTCGTCAAGAGCGCGTTCATTTTTTCAACCAGATGATTTTCATTTAAAAAATCTCGGTATGCATCTGCGGTTGTCACAAAACCCATCGGAATGCGTAATCCCAATTTGGTGAGATGGGTAATCATTTCGCCCAATGACGCATTTTTTCCGCCCACTTGCGGCACATCCTTCATCCCCACTTGATCCATCCAAACAACATTTTTTGTGCTCACAATTGCGCTCCTTCATTTATTAAACGTAAAACAACTATAGCGCGCCCCTACACGGCGATCAAGTCTTTACAGCACCAACGATCTATGTAAAGCTAGCCGTTATAGTAAATAAGATGAGACAATGAACATGAAATGCACAGCTTTTTTTATTTCTGACAGTACCGGCATTACCGCTGAAACGTTTGGCAATAGTTTGCTCATGCAATTTGAAACAATTGAATGCGAACGCATCACGCTTCCCTATATCAACACCATTACAGAAGCCGAAAAAACGATTGAATGCATCAACCAAACAGAAGGGTTAACTCTCGTTTTCTCAACGGTTGTAGAGCCTAAAATTCGCCAATTACTGCTTACCTGCCAAGCACCCATGTTTGATATATTTGACACGTTTTTAAAGCGCGTAGAAGACGCTCTACACGCGTCACATACTAAAAGCATTGGCCGATTGCACAGTGTTCACAATCCAGCGGTTTACGATATGCGAATTGCCGCCGTACAATATACATTAAATGCAGATGATGGTGGCAATACGAACCATTACGATATGGCCGACGTGATTTTACTCGGCGTCTCACGAAGCGGTAAAACGCCTACTTGTCTATACATGGCATTGCGCTATGGTATTTCCGTTGCAAATTTTCCGCTGACCGAAGAAGTTTTAAAAACACTAAAATTACCTGCTGCTGCACAAGGGTTTGCAAAAAAGTTATTTGGCTTAACGATTGATGCAAAAAGATTGCATGAACTCCGCACGCAGCGATATGGCAACAGTCAATATGCATCCATTGAACGTTGTCAGCAAGAACTCAAACAAGCGGATAAAATATTTCGGCAAGCAAATATTCCCGTACTCGACACAACCGATTTTTCGATCGAAGAAATTGCTACCAAAATTATTCATATGACCGGCATTAAGCCGCATCATCATATCTAATAACGCGAATTCCGAAACTCGCATTATTACGCAAAAAAAATGGCGATCGAAAGATCGCCATTTTCAACAAGCCTTACTCGACTAGTCAGTATCACCCTGATCTTGATCATCAGAAGGATAAGCCGATGATGTATCATTGTCTGAACTATCATTGCTAGCCGTATCATCTGTTGTGGTCGTAGCATCGTCTTTCGTAGTATCGTCCGTTGCCGCAGAATCATCCGTCGTTGCTGCTGTGGTGTCATCTGTTGCATTTGCGGTATCATCCGTTGCTGCAGAATCATCCGCTGCTTTTACTGCTGTGCCCGTTACATTTGTTGTATCGCCGGCTGCAGCAGTTGGTGCTGAAGATGACGTATCTGTTTTGATTAAATTTTGATCTGTTTGTGCACTCGCCACAACATTTGATGAATCTTTTTGACTATCTTGACCGAATTTACACCCGGCTAATGACACCAATGCCACTAACCCTAGCGTAACAATCGTTGTTTTCTTGATCATAAATTGAACTCCTCTTTAGAATATTATGAGCGCGTAAGAATAACAGATTTTTAGAAATTACTACATAATTTTGAAAACAAATCCCCCACAAATTTTGCACACTATCAAGAAAAACCGTATTTTTGGTCTAAAAAAGATCAATCGGCATGTTTAATCCGAAAACGCTCTTCGCGTAAAACACGTCGTAAAATCTTGCCCACATTAGACTTTGGCAAAGTCTCGCAAAATTCGAAACGTTTTGGAATTTTATACGAGGTTAATCGTTCACGACAAAATGCCATCAATGTTTCACGGTTCAACGATTTGCCTTTGCGAACAATATACGCTTTTATCACTTCGCCTGTTTTTTCACTCTGCTCACCAATCACTGCAACTTCTAGTATATCTGGGTGTTCCGATAACACTTCTTCCACTTCATTCGGATAAACATTATAACCGGACACAACGATCATATCTTTTTTTCTATCGACAATCGTGATTAATCCATCGGCATTCATTTCTGCAATGTCACCCGTATGCAACCAACCATCGGACGAAATCACCTGCGCCGTTTCTTCGGGACGATTCCAATATCCTTGCATCACTTGTGGCCCTTGAACACATAACTCTCCGGGTTCGCCGATCGACAATTCTTTGCCTGTCTGCGTATCAATAATTTTAATCTCGGTTGATGGCAGCGGAATTCCAATACTTTTATTATATTTCTTGATCGTCAGTAAATTACATGAAACAGCCGGTGACGCTTCTGTTAATCCGTATGCCTCAATAATGGGCTTCCCCGTCATTTCATGCCATTGGTCTGCCACACTGGAATGAACGGCCATGCCGCCGCCAATCGTCATCTTTAATGCGCTAAAATTTAATTTTTTAAAATTCCGATGCCGCAATAATGCTTTAAATAACGTATTAACACCGGTAAAAATAGTAAAGTCATGTTTTGATAACTCTCGAATAAATCCCGCAATATCAGTCGGATTCATCACTAAAACATTCAATACCCCAATTTTTAAAAATGAAAAGCAATTAACGAGTAAAGAAAAAATATGATACATCGGTAATGCGGTTATCACAATTTCTTTGCCGAGATCCAGTCCGCCCGCTGACATCCAAGCATAACATTGTTCAACATTCGCGATCATATTACGGTGCGATAACATCGCCCCTTTAGAAATACCGGTCGTGCCCCCCGTGTATTGCAAAAAGGCAAGATCCCCTCCTCTCACATCAACTTTTGCAAACCGCAACCTCTTTCCCTGTGAAAGAGCATCACGAAAAGGAATAATGCCGGCACGCTTATAATTTGGCACCATTTTTTTAATGCGCTTCGTCACAAAATTAATCATTTTGGATTTTATAAAACGAAACATGTCGCCCACTTCAGTCACTATCACTTGTTCTAAATCGGTTTGCGGCAATGCTTTTTCGACCACATGCGCAAAATTCGCCAAAACAAGAATCACTTTAGCATTCGCATCTTTAATCTGATGCACAACTTCCCGTACGGTATAAAGCGGATTAACATTCACCACGACCAATCCCGCACGCAAAGCACCCAACATCGCAACAATATATTGCACGGAATTCGGCATCATAATGGCAAATCTATCGCCTTTTTTTAAGCCCAGCTTTTGCTGTAAATACGCGGCAAAATCCTTCGATTTCTTGTCTAACTTTTCATAGCTCATTTTAAGACCCATTTGATATAACGCCGGTTTTCGTCGGAATTTTTCGGCCGTTTTTTCAAACAGATCATTAATGGAAGCAAACGCATCCGGATTAATGTTCTTTGGCACACATTCAGGATATTTTTGTAACCAGATTTTTTCCATATATACTATCCTATTTTATCAACATTCCGTCATCCCGTGGCGAAGGCCACGGAATCCAGCCTTTGTCATCCCGCGACTTGATCGCGGGATCCAGAAAAATTTATATTAAAGATTATAATAACGGAGTACCGTTATTATAATCACTGGATACCGGCTTTCGCCGGTATGACGAAAGTCTGGATGCCGCGGTTAAACCGCGGCATGACAGAAACTACTGCGTAACAATATTAACGGTTTTCGTTTGAAGATTTTTTGCCGTCCCCGATGTTAATTCCCATGAACGTGCATAAACGAAGGTCACGGGAATAGCGTGCGGTGCTTTAAACGCATGCGTTGGTGCAAACACCCAAATTTCATAACCACCCGCACCCACACGATTTGTTTGTGGCGCAACATATTGATGCGATTGTAACGTTAACCAATTACTATCATAAGACTTAATAAACCAAGAATAGCCCGTGGTAGCGTTCGACGGTAATTTAACGGTATAGTTTTGCGTAGGTTGTGTCGACACTTGAATAGATTGCATTTTTTGTGTTGGCTGTAGCTTCATCATTTTTGCCGGTGTTGCACCCCATGCAAACACCGCAATAAATAGCACCATTTTCTTAATCATATTCTCTCCTATTTAGAATTTATTCTCGCGAGCTGATCACATAATTGCTGCTCCACTGCCGAATCCAGGACAGCATGAGTTTTTATAAACCAATGTCGATTATCCGCAAAAGAATGACATTTTACCGCATCTTTCTCCGTCATCACAACAATTTCGTTCTTTCCAACATCAATATCTTCTAATGTAAACAAATAATGATCAGGAAAAACATGCTCAATAATCGTTAACCCTAATGCGCGTAATTGCCGAAAAAATCGCTCGGGATGACCAATGCCCGTTATCGCATGAATAATCTGGCCTTGAAATTGTTTAACATCTTTTCGCTGCGTGTTATCCAAAACACCGTACCATGCGTCATCATTCTTTAAGCACATATCAAGTCCATGATGGACAACAACATCAACGCTACCCAAGCGTGAGATCGGCTCGCGCAACGGCCCCGCCGGCAATAAAAATCCATTTCCAAACTGACGTTCCATATCGACAACAACGATTTCAATATCTCGCGCCATCGCATAATGCTGTAATCCATCATCACTAATAATCACATCACATTGAAAATCATGAATGAGTTTCTCAATCGCTTTTATGCGTGAACAACACACGACAATAGGCGCATCAACGTGATTGCCTATCACCATTGCTTCATCGCCGACCGACAACACATCACTCTCAAATCGTACCACCATCGGTTCACGAATTGGCTTAACGCCATAACCACGACTAACGACACCGACCTGATAGCCTTTTGACTGCATTAATTCAACTAATCGGATAACGAGGGGTGTTTTGCCTGTTCCGCCGACGGTAATATTTCCCACCACAATAATAGGTACAGAGAAATGTGTAACTTTTTTTATACCTATTTTATAGCAAATACGTCGAACCTGTATGATCAACCAAAAAATTGCCGCGAAGGGAAGCAGCAAGCAAGTGATAGGATGAAACCGAGGCTTTTGATACCACAATCGAAGAATAAAATTATACATGCGCTTTAAACTGCATTTTATGTAATTTAGCATACTGACCGTTTAAAGCTAATAACGCCGTGTGCGTCCCCGACTCGACTAATTCGCCATGATCAATCACCAAAATCATATCCGCATTTTCAATCGTCGATAATCGATGCGCAATAACAATCGTCGTACGGTTTTTGATAAGCTGATCTAACGCGGTTTGAATTTCACGTTCTGACTCCGTATCCAAGGATGAAGTGGCTTCGTCCAATATCAAAATGGGTGCATTTTTCAAAATAGCACGCGCAATCGCAATACGTTGTCGTTGTCCCCCTGATAACAATACGCCATTTTCGCCAATAACTGTATTCAACCCATTCGGTAATTGTTCGATAAACTCCCACGCATTCGCTGCTTTTGCGGCCGTAATAATTTCTGATTCTGCCGCCTCTGCAAATCGACCATACGCGATATTATGTGCGACAGTATCGTTGAACAAAGTCACGTTTTGCGACACCAATGCAAATTGTTGTCGCAAGGATTCCAATTTAATATCACGAATATCAACTCCATCAATCGCAATCGAACCGTGTTCTACGTTATAAAAACGCTGCAATAAACTAATTAACGTGGTTTTACCGCCCCCGGAACGACCCACCAGCGCAATACATTGTCCCGGTTGCGTTTTAAAATTAATATTTTTCAAAATCACTTTTTCTGTTAAAGGATAGGCAAAGGTTACTCGATCAAACGTAATTTCGCCTCGCATACGACTAAAAACTTTTGTTCCCTTATCCTCTTCTACTGACTGATCTAACAATTCAAAAATACTTTGCGCCCCAGCCAAGCCTTTTTGAATCGTCGCATTCACTTTTGTAAAGTCTTTTAATGGCTTCAATAGCGCCAACATCGCCGCGATCAATGAAGCAAAACTACCTGCGGTCATAATGCCAGAAAAAGAACCAGAGGTGACAAAATATACGGTAAAAGCAATCACCAAGGCAGCCAGCAATTGTATGCCCGACACTGTAAATGCCTTCGTTAAGGTGTCTTTCAACTCGCGCCATCGATTTCGACGCACCGCGCGATCAAACTTGCATATCTCATAATTCTGCCCCCCAAACATGCGCACCACTTTATACCCTTCCACCGCCTCTTCCGCGATCGTCGTCACCTCGCCCATTTGCGTTTGTAAACTTAAACTAATCCGTCGTAATCGCTTGGTGCTTAACCGCACGGTTATTGCAATTACCGGCATTAAAATTAAATATAATAAACTTAATTGCCAGTTCATCATAAACATCACGGCTAACAATCCAATAATCATAAAACCGGATTGCACCAATGTCGTAATCGCATCCGCACCCGCATTCGCTACTTGCTCCACATTATAAAGCAATACCGATAAAATTTTACCCGAAGAGGTATTATCATAATAAAAAGCAGGCAATTTGATCAAATGCGCAAAAAGATCTTGCCGAAAACGCATGACCACCCCTCGCGATACAAACTCAATAAAATAATTCCCCGCAATATTTGAAATGCCACGCAACAAAAATGCACCTAAAATAAGGAAAGGTAAAAAATGAATAAACTGCAGATCTCGAGCAATAAACCCTTTATTTAAAATAGGTTTTAATAAGTAGGTAAATCCCGCATCCACTCCCGCATAAGATACGTTAGCTAATAGCGCTATGACAAAAGCCACCCAATATTGACGAATATAGTCGAGTAGTCGCAAATATAATTTCGAATCAGTTTTTAATGTAATTTTTTCAGACATGTATAAAGTTTATTGTAGGTAAAAAACCGAGAGTCTAGCATGATCTCTAAGACTTTTCTTCTTTTATGTGGGCGATTTTTTCTATATAATTTAAGGAGTTACGTCAAAACTCCACAAATGGCGATGCGAAAAACGGTATAAATTTAAGCCAAAATACATTTCAATGGCCCCGCTGTAAGCCGTATCGTACATTTTTGCACCGACATCCTGATAACGTCGCTTCACCACAACACTCGGAAATCGAAAACGATTTCGATAACCTATCGGAAAAAACACATCACGGGGATTCACCGCCGCCACAAATTTTTGGCTAGAGGAGGTAATGCTACCATGATGCGGTGCTACTAAAATTGTACTTTTTAAATTTTCAGATAACAGTATTTTCTCCGCTGGTTTTTCGATATCTCCTGTTAATAACACCTGTTGGTTTTGTGCCATCACATGCAAAACACATGAACTATTATTTACTAAATAAATTTTGTTCTGAATCGGCGATAACACCTCAAATGTCACACCATCCCAATTCCACTGTTCACCACGATGACAATATTGAAAATTGTTTACATCAAAAGGCAGCTTCGTGCTCGACATGACCTGACTCACTGGCATCGATAATATAATCGATTGCGCGCCACCAATATGATCATTATCCAGATGACTAATCATCAATAGATCGATGGTGGATATATGCATCTGTCTCAAATAGGGAACAACAACCGCCGCGCCTGTATCAAAATCTGGGCTCATCTTCGGTCCGGTATCAAACACCAATACATGATGCTGCGTTTCTACAACCGACGACAATCCCTGCCCCACATCAAGCAACGTAAATCGCATAGTTCCATATGGAATTTTTTGTGGCAATACAAACACAAGCGGTAATAAAAAAAATACAGCCAAATAACGCCCCGCAAATCCCTTGGGCATTAACAGCAAAATAACCGCTAAAACAAGGCTAAACAAAATCCATAAATGAAAGATAGCAAGATGAATTAATAATATATGATTAAAACGCGAAATAAATTTCAACAAGATCCAAATCAACTGTAAATTTTTTAACGCCGTACAAAATAACCATCGGCTTAATGTGTTCGAAACTAACAATCCTACCGCACCCAAAAAAACACAAGGCATAATCACCAATCCAAACCAAGGAACCACGATCATATTCGCCAGAACGGATATCAATGACACTTGCTGAAAAAACCATAAGGTCAGTGGAAACAAACCCAGCATAATCACCCACTGTACCCTGATCCAGTGCCCACTAATATGAATACGCCCTTTCATCGCATAAAAAATCGCACCTACCGCGACAAACGATAACCAAAATCCAGCATCCATGACACTCAAGGGATTCAGAATCAACACCCACAATAACGCGTAACAAAACACCGACACGCTCAATGTGATCCGTCGCAACATAAGTGAAAACAAAACGACACTCAACATAATTAATGCGCGTTGCGTTTGCACAGGAAACCCCGCCATCGCTGCGTACAGGATCGCAGCAAATAGACTAAAACAAGACGCAGCTACTTGATCCGGTATCCGCAATGTTAAAAACGGTATGCGCCGCCAACACCATCGAATAAGAAAAAAAATAAATCCTGCCACCAATCCAATATGCAATCCTGCAATTGCAATTAAATGATTGGTTCCCGTCTGTTGCAAAACAGTCCATTGTTCCGCTGTCACAAATTGCCGCGATCCAACCACTAAGGCCGGCAACAGTTGCCATAACGACTGATCTTGGGTTAATTGAATAATTTTGTTCTGTATGCGCCCGCGCCATCGATTGAGCAACTGATGATACCGCGCATGATTTAATAAGCGATTATTCTCCGATGATACAACATATCCCGTCGCACCGATCCGATGCGAAAACAAATAGGCTTCATAATCAAAGCTGCCGGGATTAGCAAAACCATGGGGACGCTTTAAACGAACGGCCAACGACCATTGATCCCCCGGCAATAGATTGAGCGTAGCACTATACCAATTTAATAACACCCGATGGTTATCATGAAATCCATTGATTGTACTGATGCTAAATGTAAATTTAATCGCATGATCTTTTCTTTCAGGCAATGACACGATACGTCCCACAACTTGTAATGTTTTTCCTTCTAAATTTTTCGGCAATATCTGCGAAAGTTGTATCGACACAAACAACAACGCCCAACAAAAACCACCCAACAATCCCACTAAAAACAATGTCATCTTATTTTTAAAAAATAGATGCGCGCACAGCACGATTGCCAACGCAATGATGATATAAATAAAGTGAGGCATGACGGAAATAATTAAAATCCCACACACCCCTAATAAAAAGGCAATTGAAAAATAACACATAGAATGTCCGGCTTTAGTTCCAGATAATCTGAAGACAAAATGGGGGGAAAAGAGATAAAAAGAGATAAAAAGAGGTCTCAGTATACAGTATATTTTAACAAGATCTATTTATTATCTTGATTTCATACCTGCTTTAATTTATGATAAAAATTAACGAGGTCATGATGAACACAGCGACGCAAAAAAGCATCCAGTTGATACAGCTTAACGGTAATGGTGGAGGCGTTGACATTTCGCTAGAACAATTAAACCTACAACAAGGATTGATCTGGGTACGCCTCGATCTGACGACTGTAAAACAATTTCTTAACCAGATAAAATCCACTTCCCCGCTCGTCGAAGAAGTGTTGTCTGCAAAAGCCACACGCCCCAGAACATTAGCGCAAAATGATGCATTACTCGCCACCTTCAGAGGCGTTAATGTGAACAAAGGCAGCAAACCGGAAGACATGGTATCCATTCGACTATGGATGCATAAAAACATGATTGTCACCGTGCAGCACCATGATTCAACCATCCTTTCTGATATCCATGCTTCATTATACAATGGAATTGGACCCAAGGATGCCAGCGAATTTCTGGAAGAACTTTTATATGAAATTGTCGACAAATCAGCCGAGGTAGTGTCCGCACTGGGAAATAAACTTGATCATATTGAAGATGGCATGACAAAAGATTTCGAAAAAATTAATCGTATCGAATTAAATCATATGCGAAGACGAATCATTCTTTTGCGCCGATATCTTATTCCTCAACGTGAAGCGATCAACAGAATTCCCGCCGACAAGCTCAGCTGGATGAATGAAACTAACTTAATGCATTTGCGCGAAATCACAGATGCGAGCACTCGAATTCTTGAAGACATTGATGCGGAACGTGAAAGATCAACCCTCATCCACGAAGAATTATTTGCCATGGCACAAGAAGCCATGAATAAAAAAATATATCTGTTATCCATGGTCGCGGTTATTTTTATGCCACTCGGTTTTATTACGGGATTATTAGGCATGAATGTGGGCGGCATCCCGGGCGCAGGTATACGCTTTGGATTTGTCGCTGTGTCTTTACTATTGCTGGTCGTTTTCGGATTACAATTGATTTTTTTAAAGAAAAAACGGTTTTTTTGACGGCCTCCATTTATTTATAACTCAAATACTGCAACCATTTCGGATCGCGATTGTTTTGGTTATTGGAAGATTCTTTTAACTGTTTTTCCCAATGCGCTAATTTTTCATGTGCATCTGGGTTTAACATGCCCGCAATTTTAGTTTGCATGGTCTGCACACAATTTAATATTTTTTCTGGATCTTGCGTCGCTTTTAAAAGTCGATCGTATCGACTAAGATGCGTTAACATATCATGTTGATAAACTAATTCGCCAAAGGTCAATGTCGCGCGCTGATCAACTTTCTCAACGATTGATTGAATAAATTCTTTTAGCTCGGCTGATAACTGACTTAGTAACTCATTCTCACCATCTCCTGAAGAGGGAGAAACAATCTTTGGGCTAAAAAACATCATCCATCTTGAAAACATAATCTGGGTCTCCTTCCCAACCGCATCATCCATGACGCTCTTACTCCAATATAGTACAGACTAAAAAGTCTGCCACCCTTCTTTGACTCCTAGCCTTGTTAGCTATAAAATACGCGATATTTTTATATTAAAGGATAAGATGATGAACTTTTTAGACGGCAAACGAGCATTGATCGTTGGCGTGGCCAGTAATCGATCAATTGCATATGGCATTACTGCTGCCATGCATAAAGCGGGTGCGCAAATTGCTCTCACCTATCAAAACGAAAAACTCCTAGAACGCGTCACCAAATTTGCTGCTGAATTCAATTCTAATATTGTATTGCCCTGCGATGTCGGCAAAGACGAAGAAATCGCATCTGTTTTTGAATCACTACAAAAACAATGGGATTCTGTTGATATCATCGTTCATTCAGTCGCCTTTGCGCCGAGCGATCAACTCACCGGTGATTACGTCAATGCGGTGACGCGCGAAGGATTTAAAATCGCTCACGATATCAGTGCATACAGTTTTGTTGCGCTTGCAAAAGCCGCTCGCCCGATGTTAAAACAAAATAGTGCGCTTATAACCTTATCCTATATTGGCGCCGAACGCGTTATCGCAAATTACAATGTCATGGGTGTTGCAAAAGCGAGCCTCGAAGCCAATATGCGTTACATGGCCGAGAGTTTAGGCAAAGAAGGCATTCGTGTTAATGCAATTTCTGCAGGACCTATACGCACGTTGGCAGCGTCAGGTATTAAAGATTTTCGTAAGATGTTAGCGCATAACGAAACGGTGACACCTTTAAAGCGCAATGTCACCATTGAAGACGTTGGTAATGTGGCCGCCTTTTTATGTTCGGATTTAGCGGCGGGTGTGACTGGCGAAGTCGTGCATGTCGACGCAGGATTTCATTGTATATAAATACTCAGCTCAGAGGTAAGCTGGTATTCATTGGTAAAATGGCATTTACCATAAGTAGTGGTGAATCATTTCGAATCAGAGGAACGTGTTGCGTCCTCTGAGCTGAGACCAGCTTGTTCGCATGAGTCATAACAGTGAAGCGTCCTCTCCGCTTCGACCAGCCCATTCGCATGAGCCGTGAAATAATAACAACATCTTTTCTTGCCCATTTCTTTTGCTCGTCCAAAAGAAATGGGCGAAAGAAAACGACGCCCCGAACGTTCGTCCCGCCTTCGGCGGGATTCGAAATGACAATTTTTTCAGATGAACGTTTCGCGTCCTCTCCGCTAAAACCGACCTGTTCGCATGAGCCAGAGAGCTCGTAGGTTAGACTGAGCGCATGCGAAACCCAACAATATGCACTGTAACTGTTAATTTATCGGCTAAAATGTGCTAAAAAATCGAGTATTTGTTTCCAGGAATCTTTATTTGCTGTCGCCTGCGCTTGCGAATTTCCTCCAACCTCATAGCTTAAACCAGTAATAGGATGTTTTTGTGCTTCAGTCATAATAGGAGCAAGCGAGGGCAAAATCATGTGTCCAGCACCTTCATAACTTAAATGTTTTCTAAAAATTGGGGAGAGACATGCATCTAATCGCTGCATTATGATATTACCATACAACGAAGACGGCCACATTTTGTCATCCTTTCCAGAAACTATGAGTAGCGGACAACGAATCTTTTCTACCTTGATTATGGCCGCATCGAATTCCTTCTGGTTGTTGTGTATTTTTTCTAAAAAGAGTTGAGTTAAGATGACCGATTTGTGCGTTTTTAGCTGCTTCAATTCGTCATTTCTTTCTGGTGATGGAGCCATGGGTAAAGGTTCATTTTTAAATGTCCACGAAGGTTTTGTTACATTAGGAACCCCGCCATAGGTTACACAACTGGGAACAACGGCAACAGTTGAGGTAATTTCTTCTGGGAAAGTGCTTGCTAAAAGAACTGCCAACTCACCACCTCGGGATACTCCATAAAGATGAATATGCTTTGATCTGACTTTAGAATGCACTTTAAGCCATCGAATAGCATTTAGAAAATATTCGAGCGAAACATTTTCAAGATTTTTTGGTAGACCATCAGCGTTGAAATATGCCAAAGCTAAAGCAACGTATCCTTCACTTGCCAATACATGCGCAACAGACTCATAAAAACCGCCAGTCGAACCACTCAATACAATCACGGCAGGACGTGGCTCATTAGTTCTTGGTAAAAAAAGTTTAGCAATAATACCTTGTTCATTTATATCAACTGTAGTAACCATAAAACTCTTTCCAAAATTTAGTTTCTGAATTATTTTCCAGTAAACAGGTTTATAGATTTATCTTTAGTATCTTATAAAACGTAGCTCGTAGATTTGGCTGAGCGCATGCGAAACCCAACAATATGCACTTCTTGCCCCTTTCTTTTGCTCGTCCAAAAGAAAGGGGAGAAAGAAAACAACGCCCCGAACGTTCGTCCCGCTTTCGGCGGGATTCGAAATGACAATTTTTTCAGATGAACGTTTCGCGTCCTCTGAGCTGAGATCGAATTATGAGCTTGTAGAAAGAACTCCATAATTTCAGTCTGACGGGTATGTGCCGCCTATACCTACCGCTGCGAAGTTCTTTATAATGCGCAAACTCGCCCTACAGTTTGACGAGGTCCGGCCTCTACTCTCACTTTGCGTTCTGCCTCAGAAAGTTCTTCGCCAAACTCTTCAACTTCATTACGAGCTTGTTGCAAGAGCTCCATGATTTCAGCCTGATGGGTATGGTACCTATGTTCGCTGCTTTCAGGTTCTTGATATTTCTCAAAATCGCGCTCCAGATTCGGCTCGATTTCAAGGAGATTTCCCTCTTGTTTTAAACGCGTAATATATTCTAGGTCAAGCTTTTCGACCGCGAGGAGTACGTCTTCGGCAGGAAAGTAGACTAGTTGAACGTCGTTGCCATCATTGCCAACACATCCTTCATCTCTTCTCTCCCAGCCCATCAGCCGTCTGTGGTCTGTGTTCGCATCATATGGAGGTAATTGAACTGAGCGAATGTCCTTTACCCCGTTGATTCTAGTCTCGCAGAATTCGGCGAAAGCCAGTGCTGCGAGCGCATCAGGCCCGTGCAAGTCCCTGAGCATGTAATATTCTTCGAGTGGAAGCGTGTACTTGTGGCCGAAATTCTTAATTTTCATGAGGATATCCTTTTAATTATCATTGTTAAGAGATCGGTTTAACCGATCAAGGTCAAATTTAACGCAAGTTCAAACCAAAATCAACTATGATCGGTTGGAATTCCCCTGTTTCAGCCAAACCTACCCTTCTTCCCGCACAATCTTAGCTTTTTGCAATAAACCATTCACGTAGAGTTGATAGTCCAAAATGCCCATGTTGTTTTTGAGACTGGATTCAAAAGTCTTCTGGTTAGCCGCGGACAATGCATTTCTATCACCGGGTTGCACTTTTTCTAAAACAATCACCGCCACATCATTTGAAGGTAATTGCACATCCGATACATTGTTTTTATTTTTTGTATCAACTCTCGGCATCTCAAACACTGCATTTAAAATATTACCATCGACGGCTGAGGAATGCTGTGCAATATAACCGACTTGTTTGACCGATAATCCATTTTGAGAAGCCGCTTGCTGTAGACTCATTCCTTGCCGAATTTTTTGAACAAGCGCATCGCTCCACTGTTTAATTTGCTTGATCGCGGCTTGCTGTGTCAACGTTTTAACAATCGTCGCCTTAACGTCAGAAAGCGGCTTAACAACAGTCGGCACATGTTTGTTTATTCTCAACACAACAACATCATTATCATTTAAATTAATCGGACCGCTATTGTTGTTTTGCAATAACACATCATCATCAAACGCAGCTTTAATCACATTAGGATTTTTGGTAAAAGCCGTTGCACCGCCCTCCTTTGAAAATAATTCCGTTGACTGAAGAGGCAAATTCAGTTGTTTTGCCGCGGAGGTCAATGTATGCGGATTTTCATACGTCACATTGGATAATTGATCGTTTAAATCTGAGAATTTCGCCTCTGCTTTTTGTTGCGCGTATTCTGCACTAACTTTATCGTGTACTTCGGTAAATGAAAACACTTTAGCTAAACGTGTATTTAATACTTTAACAATGACATAACCTTGCGCCGCACGAACAGGCGCAGACACCGTATTGTTATCATGCATCTTCATTAATATGCCTTGCACCATGGGATCAACCTGAGCCGCCGTAACCCACACCGCTGTTGCCCAAGCCGGATTATCAGAATAGGTTTTCGCAACCGTGCCAAAATCCGTTCCTTTGTTTAATGCCTGATTGATCTTTGTGATTTTCTGTTTGGCATCAGATAATTGCTGTTGCGTTGCATCCTCGGGTACGCGAATAAAAATCTGCTGCAAGTTCCACTGCGCTGGCCGAGTAAAAGCAGAAATATGATCTTGATAAAATTGCTGTATCTCTTGTTCCGAAGGATGCTCTTGTTTCATCAATTGTGCTAAAGACAATTCGATATAATCCACACTCACTTTTTCAGGCAACGTAAAATCATCTTGATGTGATTCATAATATTGCGAAATAGCATCGGGGGTCAGTGTCACTTGCGACATAAAACGACTCAGGGGCACAATCACATAGCTGAATTGTCGTTTCTGATTAATAAGCTCAACCGCTTGCTTTAACTCGCCGGGTAAACTAAAATTTGTATTCGCTAAACCCACTTTTAATTCGCTCATGAGAATTTGATCTTTCATTTGAGCCAAGAACTCATCCGGCGAATACAACATATTATCCATCAATCGCTGAAAGCGCTCTTTTGAAAACACCCCATTTAATTGAAAAATTGGCATTTTAGCTAATGTCACTTCTAAAAGTTCCGATCCAACCGCAAATCCCGCTTTTGAAATGCCCTGATGCACAATAAGACTACTCACCAATCCTTCTAGCGCAGTTTCCTTTAGCGCCTGTTCAGATTGATCATGAGCGGAATAATTCGCGCCCAATTGCAATTGCTGTTGTCGTTTTAATTGATTGTATGCTTGATCGAGATCTTGTTGGGTAATTCTAACGCCATTAACTTTTGCAACCACACGTTGAAATTGGTTGCTATACATGTATGAATGAACACCCCACAAAGCAAACGTCAAACCAATAATAGTAACAACGACCCATGCGAACCAACCCTGTGATTTATCTCGAATGGACTGTAACATTCCAAACTCCTAGCCGTATGAAAATTCAAAAAAACCGGCAAAACTCTTTATAATATAAGCTGTCGACAAGCTTGCCGGCGACGTATTGTAACACTAAATCGATCCGATTTTCATCTTGTAAAAATCGAAAAATCGTCGCTAAATTGACGGATGGGTGCACTGCCCACGATGGCAGTGTGCTTTTATTGCACGAACAGGCAAAGACTCCTTTTCCCCAACACCCTTCATTTTTTGCCAGCCTGCTTGTTCTTTCCCATCAAAACTGGTTGCGCTTTTACAACAAGCAGCGCCATAAACTGCGACGGGATATTGTCTACTGTATCACAAGTTTTCGTTTTGTGGTTTGATCAAGCATAATATTTTTTAGAACTAAGTTTTTTAATTTGTTTTTCAAAATCAGAATCTATTCTTTGCGTTTTGTTAAACTTATCGTATTCGTCAAAAGCTTTTTGTTCCGCTTTTTTATGAGATATTTTCCCTTGTCCGTCTAAAATGTCAAATTTATTGAATTGCAAAAATTCATTGATTGACTCTGCTAATTTTCCCATTGTAAACGTCGTACGCGCTTCAATCATTCTTTCAATGTAATCAAAATAGCCGGAGACGGTTCTTTCCAATTTTTTAATTTCCGTTTCCTCCAAATAATTTTTTGCAACAACAGTATCAGATTTTAAAATCCTTCCTTTGGGTGAATTTTTCCAAGACAAAAGTCCCATTTTTTCTTTTTTCGCATCGGCCTTTTTGTAAATAATCTCCGCGGCAGTTTTCCCTGTAATCGCAAAATGGAATTTATTTTGAACCATTGCGAAAAAATTTTTGGCTATTTCTGAATTTTTATCATAATCAATACTGCACTCTGCAAATATATCGGTGATTTGTAAGTAAATTCTTCGCTCACTGGTACGAATAGAGCGGATTCTTTCCAAAAGTTCTTGAAAATAGTCTTTTCCAAAATATCGCCCATTTTTCAACCGCTCATCATCCATCGCAAAACCCTTGATGATATATTCTTTTAAGATTTTGCTTGCCCAAATTCTAAACTGTGTTGCTTGCATAGAATTTACACGATAACCAACTGACAGAATAGCGTCTAAATTGTAAAATTTTATTTCTCGTTCAACCTCTCTACTGCCTTCGGTTTGAACTGTCCGGAAATTCCGGATAGTTGAAACCTCTTCCAATTCGTGTATTTTATAGATATTTTGCAAGTGTTCATTGATTGTCCTTGCGTCAACACCAAAAAGATCCGCCATTCGTTTTTGCGTAAGCCAAATATTTTCATCGTACAAAAAAGCTTCCACTCTCACATCACCATTTGGATCTGTATAAAGCAAAAATTCGGTTAATTCATTTTTTATAGTAATTTTTTTAGTCATAAAATTTCCTTGATGACCTTATATAAACATTAACCTGAATATTTCATGAGAATCGAAAAAAAAACCGGCAAAACTCTTTACAATACAAGCTGTCGACAAGCTTGCCGGCGACGTATTGTAACACTACATCGATCCAATTTTCATCCTGTAAAAATCGAAAAATCGTCGCTAAATTGACGGATGGGTGTACTAGCCGCGATGGCAGTGTGCTTTTATTGCACGAACAGGCAAAGACTCCTTTCCCCCAACACCTATCATTTTTGCCCGCCTGTTTGTTCTTTCCCAACAAAACTGGTTGCGCGTTTATAACAAGCAGCGCCATAAACTGCGACGGGATATTGTCTACTGTATCACAAGTTTTCGTTTTGTGATTTGATCTAACACATTTATTCCGCTTTATGGGATTCTAAAAACTTTTTTACTTCTCGATCAAAATCTGACTCAAAAAACTTATCTTGCACCGGACGATATTTTTCAAACTCGCTTTCCGCGAATTGTTTAGCTATTTCCGCTGTTACTTTACCTGCATTTTCTAAAATATCCGCGTCATTAAATTTCAAAAAAGCATTAAGTTTTTCCGCCCAGTCTTTCATCGTCATCGGGATTCCTTTTTCTGCTTGGTTTTCAGCATAGTCAAGATACATCGTAACGATTCTATTCAAAAACTTTATTTCTTTTTCATTTAAATAATTTTTAGCGATAACAACATCAGATTTTAAAATTTTTCCGTCGGGCGCCTTTTTCCATGTAGTCAGCCCCATAAAATCTTTTTTATGATTAGCGCGATTCATTATCAATTCGGCGGCGGTATGCCCATGCGTGGAAAAATGCAGTTTATTTTGAACCGTGGCAAAAAAATCTTTTGTAGTCGGCGAATTTATGTCATAATCTAACGCTGTGGCATAAATATCTGTAATTTGCTGATAAAAATTCCTCTCGCTTTCACGAATGTCACGAACCTCAAGAATCAAATCCCTAAAATATTGCTTACTTAAATATGCCCCATTTTTTAGCCGCACATCGTCTAAAACATACCCTCGAATCGCGAAATCTTTTAAAATATTACCTGCCCATCTGCGAAATTCTATTGCTTTTTTTGAATTTACTTTGAACCCAATCGCAATAATGGCTTCTAAGTTATAATGATTTGTCTCATAAACTTTCCCATCGCTGGCAGTTATTCGAAAATTTCGAATAACTGAATTCTCACTCAATTCACCACTTTTGAAAATTTCTTTAAGATGATAATTGATAGTATTTACTTCTACTGCAAAAAGCTTGGCAATTAATTTTTGCGTAAGCCAAACATTTTCATCTTCCACTCTTACCTCTATGCCGTCGCTCCCTGCCTGAGAAGTAAAAATAAGAAATTCTGCCGTGGAATTGCGAATAGTAAGTTTTTTATTGCCGTTTTTCATAGAGTTCCCTCTATTTTTTTAACCGTATCTAATGGTGGGGTTGGGAGGAGAACAGCCTAGAGACTGCCTCGGCGCAAAGCGCTGAGGTAATCTCTTACGATCTCGCTGCACATAAAAACTGGCGGAGTGGACGGGACTCGAACCCGCGACCCCCGGCGTGACAGGCCGGTATTCTAACCAACTGAACTACCACTCCGCATAAAACAACTCATCAGATTAGTGACGCAATATAACACAATATAAAGCACCTCGCTATATCCATATCCAAGCTCGCAGGACGCGAAACTCTCATCTCTGTCATGCCCGGTTTAACCGCGGCATCCAGACTTTCGTCATACCGGCGAAAGCCGGTATCCAGTGATTATAATAACGGTACTCCGTTATTATAATCTTTAATATAAATTCTCCTGGATCCCGCGGTCAAGCCGCGGGATGACAAAGCCTGGATCCCGCTGGTCTTGTCCGCGGGATGACAAAGCCTGGATCCCGCTGGTCTTGTCCGCGGGATGAC
>JBBTCW010000043.1:0-2418 GCA_038043025.1 Pseudomonadota bacterium
ATGATCAAGTGGCCGCTTAATATCCACACATACACAACATTTGACTATAGCTCCCTCAGAGGACGCAACACGTCCATCTGATTCTAAATAATTCATCATTACTTTTGGTAAATGCCATTCTAACAATGAATACCAGCTTACCTCTGAGCTGAGGATGGTAATATATGGCCATCCATGGCCAGGCGTTCGCGTGACTGCGACATGCCACTGGCATGTCGGTTCACGCTCACCCTCTGAGCTGAGTATTACTTGATATCCACCAACGTCCCAACATCAACTCGCTCAAATAATTCGATAATGTCAATATTCCGCATGCGAATACATCCATGCGATAACGGAATGCCCATCGGACTACGATCCGGACATCCATGGATGTAAATATAACGACTTTTAGTGTCGACCGATCCCCCCAGATTTTTGCCTGGCTCTAACCCAGATAACCATAAAATTCTCGTTAAAATGAAATCGTTATTATTGTTTTTTAAAGCAAATTCTTCGGAATAAATATCGCCGGTTGGTTTGCGACCTACAAAAATTGTGTTGATGAGACACTCTGCACCAATTTTTTCACAAATCTCATGGCAGCCCAACGGTGTTTTATAGCTGCCGCTTTCTTGTCCAACACCGGCTTTGCCGGTGGAAATAAAATATGTTTTAAGAGTTTTATTTTGATTTTTTACGTACAATTTTTGTTCGGATATGTTGACGAGCAGTTTTATCATGTATGCTACCAATTTTATGATTAGATTTTTGTATAAGCGTTATTTTTGGGACAATCGAAGTATTAAACACGCCAATGACGGTTGGAATGCCGTGTTGCGCATCCGCAACAGATAACGCTTTATCCCAATCGATTTCAATATTACGCTCTGCATCGACCGCTTGTCTAATAACGGTTATCGCTGGCGAAAAAGTGTGGGTTGCTGCTTGTAAGCCTTTCAATTGAACAGGAACATGGGCTTCCAAATAAAATTTATGACCAGACCAACCGGTTTTAAAGGGTTGAGCAACAATATCAACAGAGGTTCCAATGGTGACTAAATTAAACAATTTTTCTATGTCCTGATTAAACATATGAATACAGCCACCGCTGATACGAAACCCTACCCCGGTGGGATCGTTATTTCCATGAATAAGATAATTGGGATTTCCTAAGCGCATCGCAAATGGACCTAAAGGATTATCAGGACCAGACGCAACTATTTTTGGAATAACGATGCCTTTTTTTGCCGCTTCGGCGATTGTATTGTCCGTTGGATGCCATGCGGGATCTTTAATTTTTTCAACGATTTTGGTACTCATGAGCGGCGTATCCTCGCCTTCTTTCCCAATACCGACGGGATAGGTCATCACAACCGGATCATTCTGCGGATAATAATATAATCGCAATTCGGATAGATTGATCACGATGCCATTTCGCGGCGCGTTGGGAAGAATATAGCGATTAGGGATAATCAATTTAGTCCCCGGCCATAAATGGTCTAAATCAACTCTCGGATTGGCCTCCTGCAGTTCGAAATAACCCACCTCATATTTTTCATCAATATCGCTTACTTCTTGGCCATTTTGAATGATTATCGTTTCAATTTGACCGATAATATCATCCCCTTTTTGAGGCAAAGGGAAAGTCAATCCCAGCGTTAACGCAGGCAGCAACATGGATATTAAACCACATAAAATGTGATGTACTTTTTTTGATCGATTAATATTATTTAACATGCGGGTATTTTGCGGAAATATTTGGAAAAAACAAGGAGAGATTGACAGGTTCCGTGAAGACTACAGGTTTTTCGTGTAGGATATTTGCTCGCGCCATTCGGAATTTTTTTGCCAGATCACTTACCCGACCGTGACAACCTCCACGCCCAATCTCAAAAACTCAAATGCGTATTCAAGCTCCCCCTCCGATTCGCTATGAACGGTGAAAATCGCTTGGGATTGTTCGATAGAGTCGCCCAGATGCAGATGTAAATCAACACCGGCTGCTTTAGACATCGGGGCACCCGCTAATTTTGCCACACGAGCAATATATCGATTATCAATCGCAATAACTTTGCCCGATTTTTTGGCAATGTAGGGTTTGGTAAAAGGTAAGCTACCGCGGACTACTCATCTTCGGCTCTCCATGGCTCGTAACGTGTGCCATCGGTGTTCTTGAGATATAGTCTTGATCATGTTCTTTATCTGCTGGTGATACGCCAGAAAGCCACCCAAGCCGATAACTAAACAAACCTAGGCTAATAAGCGCACTCCCGCCACCAAGAGAAAATTTTGCCCACCATCGAAAATTATCTTGCCATTTTTTTTGTTCTTTTTCTTGTGCATCAAATCTAGCATCTACCGCTTTAAATCCAGCTGATATCTTTTCTAGCATCGCATCGAATTTAGCATCAACCACTTTGAATCTAGCATCCATCT
>JBBTCW010000043.1:2518-2582 GCA_038043025.1 Pseudomonadota bacterium
TTTCTTGCATCGCATCGAATTTAGCATCAACCCCTTTGAATCTAGCATCCATCTTTTCTTGCAT
>JBBTCW010000043.1:2682-29036 GCA_038043025.1 Pseudomonadota bacterium
CGCATCGAATTTAGCATCAACCCCTTTGAATCTAGCATCCATCTTCTCTTGCATCGCATCGAATTTAGCATCAACCCCTTTGAATCTAGCATCCATCTTCTCTTGCATCACATCGAATTTAGCATCAACCCCTTTGAATCTAGCATCAACCTCTTTGAATCTAGCATCTAACTCTTCTTTTAAATATTCTTTTGTCACCAGCTGGCTTAAACGCGGATTAATGATTTCTTGAGCGGTAATGCTAACAATACGCTTAATGACCTCTATATTTTCATAGGTGTCTTGTAGCGATTCTGGATGAAATTGCGGCACTTTTTTGCTCATGCGCGCACAAGGAACTGTGCGTAAAGCACCCGGCCGCACAACTCTTCCCGCACTCGCGTACCTCGCTTGTCTAGCAGCCTGTCTGGCAAACATCAGCGCTCTGCCGCTCATCTTCTACTACTCCATAAGCTCTTTTTCATTCTCAGTGGACAGAATACTACCAAAGGGTATAAAAATCAAAGAAAATCGGCGTGGATCAAAAAAGGCATGTTTTGTGCCCGCGCCATCTCCCACGCGATTCCAATCGATTCCGCCATATCCCCTGCTGCAAAATTCTTCGGCCAATATCATCATGCAAAACTCAAATATGTTTGCATTTTATTATTTTATGTTTGTCGGGCTTCGCTTGCGCAAGAGCGCCAACCTATATTTCGTTTAGCCCAACCGCGCGCTCATAAAAGACGGTATAAACATGATAAATATCAAAACTATCGACAAAAATATTGCCATTAAAGAATAAGAGCGCGATGCTGCTTTAGGCTGTACTCCAAAACGATTCGTTCCCGTAGTTCCTGGAATCAAAAAAATTGCCACAAACCATAATGCTCCAATAACCGGTATAATACCTACCAATATCCACCAACCACTATAATTAAAATCGTGCAATCTTCTGATTTTTAAAAAAATTATATTAATTAGCGAAAAAACAAGGCCAAACAAGATAAATAAGACAACTAATGTACGCAAAAATCCTGGTAATAAAAAATAGCTAAGAGCATGCATCACAACCGCGCCCGACATTATTATCGTAATCCAAAATAAAAATAGCCCAAAATATTTAATCCGATTTAAACGAGGCTGTAATAAAAAAACCTCTAATCCTGCACACAATTTCTTTTGCTGCAGATGCATATCCTCTATTTGCCTATTCATTACCCCCCCCCTTTTTTTTAATCTATTTAATACCACTCTAGCGCAAGCAGCAGAGATTCTCTGTTTTCAAAGTCATTCCCATAAATAATGACTCGGGTTTATCCCCGTATTCCGCTTCGCTTCATCCAGACTACGCTGGCTTCGCTATTGCCTATAACCGTTGGGCTTCGCTTGCGCAAGAGCGCCAACCTACAATATGTTTTGTTTAGCCCGACCTATCAGGCTATAGCCTGGCACCGAATTCACCTTTCTTTCGTAAATTACAATGACTCTACGATATTCGATACTGACTTACCTGCTGCTGCCTCCCACATCTTCTTTAAGAGCTGTGGATTTTTACCAATCGCTTTTGTCGAATACTCTGGCATCCCGGGTGACAAAGGCAACACACTATCTGAATTCGCCCAAATCATCTGATTTTGCCGATCGACCATATTTGCTTCGATGTCGATCATGGGTTTCACTCCAGTCGAGAATGTTGTCGGCACGCTCAAACCATATGTCTTGATCTTAAGATTGATCGTAGCATCCGCCTGCTTTGAATTCGTCACCCGAAAGGCTGTTTTTGCCTTTAACTGCTGAATAACCTCATCTTGTACTATTCGTTCAATATAAATTCCATGCTGCCTGGCAAAGAGTGCCATCCGCTCTCCTGGTGATTGATTCGCCGCCGCCTGAACCGCTCCGCCTATACCACCAAATAAAAAACCAAAACCACTGCCCATGTAATACATCTCCTTCGGCGTGGTTACCTTGGGATTGACATAAACTGTATGAATCCGCTTCGCATTCGCTGGCGATAATGACATTGTTGTCGCACAACCGAATAACAACAAAGCACACGTTAAAATTAACATCGCTGAAATGATTTTCTTTCTCATCTTTAATTTTCCTAATCACTGCGAATCATCTTAATATCTCCTGCATTAATACATGACTCTATTTAATAATTCGTCAACATCCTTTCGACGAGTTAAAACGAGTGGTTCTACCCATCTCGTTAAAAAATCTTCTCTCAGAATATTCCCGTATCCCGCTTCGCTTCATACGGGCTACGCTGGCTCAAATATGTTTGCATTTTATTATTTTATGTTTGTTGGGCTTCGCTTGCGCGAGAGCGCCAACCTACAATATGTTTTGTTTGGCCCGAGCTACCGCGCTTATCCCATTAATAAATTTAGCCTATTTGTGCCATCCAGTCCTTTTTGCCTCCCCAGTTTTTACGTTAATCTTATACTCCATTCCAAAAAAAGTATCTGCATTTAACTCTTCTGTATTATTGAGATCCAGATACATAAATGTATCTTTCAAACTGCTTTTATCACTTTCATCCACGGATATTTGCCAAATAACCTCGTTATCATTATCAATGCAAAATATGTTTTTCATTCCAAGCTTACTTTGCAATGAGGTGTTTTCGGTTGTATCTACTAGCACAATAAATACATCTTTTTTGATCTGTATTTTTTTACTAATATTTGTCAATTGAACTGGGGTGAGTTTTTTCATTACCAGCCCCTCCTCAATTGCGAAAACTCTGCATTTTCTTCAATCAGAGATTCTAGCAGTCGAGTATTTGAGAAACTATTTCTTGGTATAATACCTTCCAATTGATATTGAAAACCGCTTTCTCGCATTAATCCAAAATTAGGCTGTGGCCCAATGCGACCAACAAGTAAATTAGCACTTGAAGGGACATTGACGTCCGTTATATAGATAGGAGCATCAGGGAGTCCTAAATAATGCCGGATGCTTTCTGGATCATAGTTCATACGCGCAAGAACTTTCTGCCTTATCAAAAAACCACCCGTTCTGTACTCCAAGTACCTGGGGTTCCGCCCATCGCGCCTATCGCTGCTCCTCCTGCTTCTTGTGCAACTGCACTTGCCATCGTCGCTCCTAACGCGCGCATGCTAAAATGTTTCGTGATCCCAACCCCGTATTCTACTCCATACATCGCCACCGCGCTAATTTCACTGCGCGCTAAACATGTCGTTAATTATTCACCGATATTCCCTGCTGCAAAATTCTTCGGCCAATATCAGCATGCAAAACTCAAAATCGCCATAGTAATTCGTTGGGCTTCGCATGCGCGAGAGCGCCAACCTACAATATGTTTTGTTTAGCCCGAGCTACCGCGCTATACTATGGCCAGATTAGTTTGAAATGGTTAGATTTCGCAACAGAACCAATTTGCTCTTATAAGGTATTTGAGAAACATCAATTTTATCAAGCGTACTAATCGAACGTAACTCAGATTTACTATTACAAGGTAACATTTCACCCTCAATATGAATCCGACAAAAAAACTGATCATCAATAAGAATTTCACATTGACTTCCTTTTATAAATTTTTCCTCGCCGACTACTTCACCAACAAATACTATTCTATCGTCCTGAAATTTAAATATTTCTTTAATCAACATTTCATATTGCATGGCTACCACCTCCCCATATAATTATTATTCATATGAGTGAGCACATCCCTGTCTCGTTCCAATAATGTTTGTAAAATATCTACGTCTGGCTGACCAAGACCTAAAAGACTTTGGTGTCTAATCATAAATTCTTTAATATGAACCTCAGCGCCTTGCGTTCCTAAGCGATCAACAATCCCTAATTTGTGTTGGGTACCATGTAAAAATTCTTCCAATGCTGCTGGTTTACTTGGGTTTTCTTTCAAAACAATATGAGTTAAGTCCTCGCCACCGACATTGGCTTCTGCGTTAAAATACTCAAGATAACGGTATTCTTCCGTTCCAGGTTTAGCTATAAGAATTATACGGCCTTTGGATTGAATGGCTTGTAATAAACCCGAAGAGGCTGGCTCAACTCCTGCCGTCCCTGATACCACACCTTCCGACCCAACACCCACTCTCCCAAACAACCCCACTCTCATCAGTGACCCGGTTGCATCGACGGCTAATCCTAAACCTGCACCAACAACCGCTCCTTCGCTAAGCATCCCTAATCCGCGACCTAATAAATAGGCTTTATTATTCGATGATGCAAACGCTGATACGCCCGCTTCCAATCCCGCCACTGTGCGATCAAAATTTCTTGCGGCCGATGCCGAATAACCATCTCCAAAATGCCTTTCATACGCATTCGATGCATCATACAAAAATTCTGCTCCGTGTACTATGCCGCTGCTTACTCCTTCTACTCCATGCCACACACTTGTCCATGGATGCGCACCAATACTTTCGACATCCCCTAATATTTGATCATCAAACCCTAAGCCGAAGTTATATAACGCATTCGCTGTTCGAGCAAAACTACTTCCTGCTGCTCTCGCTCGCCTATCTTCTTGTGCTTTGATTATCGCTAACTGCCTTTCCCGTGATTGGAACATCGTCATCGGTCTTGCAGTTCGCACCGGCTGCCATGCATCTAAATCAATATCCAAACCTCTCGTATTTCTATTTAATGCACTGCCGGATGCTTGATACAACGGATCTTCCCTTGGATCGTCAAAATCTGTCGGAGCGTGGATGTCTTTATTTCCTGTATTTCCTGGATTTCGCTTCGCTGCATCCTGCTGACGTTTCTTTTGTACTTCGTGCACTTCATACTTCTCATGTGTATGCATCAATCGATCCGCTGCATAAGTTCCTAACGCCGTTCCTAACATCTGTGCCGCTAGTTGGTTTGGATTGATGTCGTCGCCCATGATCACTGCACCTAACGCGCTTGCGCCACCGGATACGATTGCATCTCCCATGTCTGTACTCCAAGTACCTGGAGTCCCGCCCATCGCGCTTACGCCTTTGTCTCCTACCGTCTGTACCGTCGCTACTGCCATCGTCGCTCCTAACGCGCGCATGCTAAAATGTTTCGTGATCCCAACTCCGTATTCTACTCCATACATCCCGACCGCGCTAATTTCACTGCGCGCTAAACTGGCTACAAAATTTCCTTTTGCTAATGCGCCGACTACTTTCCCTTGCGATAACTCCCCACCTATCGCTCCACTCGCTGCACCTGTTAACGCGCCATCTCCTACTCGATTCCAATCGATTCCGCCGTGTTGATCGCCCAATGCCTCGGCCGTCAATTGTTCGCCAACACTCCCTGCCGCTCCGCCTAGCGCTCCCATTAACATTTCGAGCAAAATACCCGCTCCGGGTCCCGCGAGAGAAGCCGCAAACGCCATTATCGCCACCTCCACAAACGTCTCTAGCACTTCATCAAAAAAACTCGTGTGTTTGGGTTTCGGTTGCGGATGATACGGAATGGGTATGTTCGGATAATACCCCCCAACAATCGCTGCCCCATCATACGGTCGATATAATCCCGCCCAATTGTGGTTCATGTTCCTGAATTCACTCACCAAAGTAATCGTCATCCCTACCGGCGCCGGATCGCTCACACTATATCCCGCGCTTTCCGCTACCTGTGACGCAAAACTTCCATCACCAAACGACATCTCTGCAATACTCTTCCAGGTATCCCCGGCCTTGATCACATATTGTCTCGGCTGGATCGACACCGGCGCCATCGCTTGGAAGTTTAAATCAAATTCCACATCTGCAGGCGTGGCTCGTATCCGACCTGTGGCCTCGTCCACGAAATCGCCATAACGCGCAATCGGATTTCCATCCGGATCATAAAAGAAATATTCCCGTTTTAATTTTCCACTGTCCGTTCGTTCGCCATTCCATTTTAATGTAATCCGACCCTCACTGTTCGTGATAAACGCTCTAAAGCCATTTTGATCCGCTCCTTCGACCGACGACACATTCCCCGTCGATAAATAACACACATACAACGTCACCTGTTCCGTCGGCCCTTGGTTATCATCCCAATGCGCGATACCCGCCACTTTGTACGGCTTTAACTCATCAAATCGACGGTAGCCCGTTTTTAAATCTTCGGACAACTTGCCCTCAATATCCGTGTGTTGCAACACCGGATAACCCGATGGATCATAACTCCCTTCGACATAGGTTATCGTCGTATGCTGACCACTCGCTGTTTGAATATCGCTTAATGTCCAAGCGTTGTGGTTAAAGGTAAATGCTTGATCTAATGGACTCTCATCCGCCCCAACGCCAGCCGTTTTGGCACAACAACAAAAATAACGTTGCCACGCACTTTGTGTCATTTGCGTATCTTGACCACGATGATAATTAATCTGGCGATACGCGCGATCCCAAGTATAATTAATTAGTTGCCCATCCGTTCGAACCGCCTTATCTAACAACCCATTTTTTTGATAGGTCAATGTACGCACCATGACTTGTTCCTGCGCATTGAGCGTGGTCTCAGATACTCGCCAACCGCGTACATCATACAGTAATTGCATTCCACGCCCAGATGATAACGTCGGCACACCTTCTACCATACCGGCTTTGACAAAGACCATGTTATTGCCCGCATCATAGGTATACCAATCATCTACTCGTGCTACGGCATCTGCCCCATCCGCGACATAATATGCCTGAATATGCCGACGATTGCTGGCTAAATCATAACTGTATAAACCGACCATGCATATATCTTCAAAGCGCGTCACACGATCGAGTGCATCTAAAGTCAACTGCGTCTCTTGATGTACCAATCCATCGGCTGCAATAAAGCGTTCGCCTATGCGTTTGCTTTTGGCATTGATCGTATAACCCGTTGTTAATCCATCCCCATCATTCAATTCAAAAATTAAATGTCCGGCTTCGTCATATAACTTTTGCATATCTTGTGCAGGGACATCTTCCAATGCACGTTCGGTCGGATCGGCATAATATAAACCATGATCACCCCGTTGCAATGTCGTCACGCGCGTCACTTGTTGATTGTGATTGCGATCTAAGCGCGTTACCGCACCGCCTAAATCCGTGTGCAACAACTCATTACCGAAAAAGTCTAACGCCGATGATAAAGATAAACCATCGGGTAATATTTGTGCCGCAATTTGTTGATTGCGATCAAATACCGTAATAGCACGCTGACCTTGAGGTTGATACGTAATACAAACATTGCCCGAACCATCGTAACTAAAATGCGTGGTTTCGTTCAGACCGTTTGTCACGCTGGTGCGATCACCGTGCTCGTTATGCCAATACTGTTGCCCCATACCTTCTGCATCCACACGCATCGTCACTTTATTTCGACGATCAAATACATGTAGGGTGCGATCGCCGGCTGCATTGATTAATGCAACCGGTCGACCAAAGCCATCGCGTATCATCTCATGAAATACTTTGTCGGCGCGCACGGTTCGAACGGCTTGCCCTGCGGCATCTCGAAAATGCACCATGGCATGATCATTTGGATCGCGCTTGCCGATCACTTGATTTAATGCGTCATAGCCATAGGTTATAACTGGACATTCCATACTGACCGTGCCATCTTCATGTGTATTCACGACAGGTGGATGCGTTTCCGTCAATCGTTTATCCGCATGATTATAGGTGTATTTTATTGTATGCCCTAATTGATCCGTCACCGACAGCGTATTGCCCCAGCGATCACTCACTTGTGACCGCTCAGGCTGAACAAGTTCATACACGTCATCTTGCGCGTCTGGCACGTAACATTGATCTCCACCATGTCGTGCAGTAAATTCGCCGTACACCCAACCATCCGCATTGACCGTTGCAACGGCACTTAAATCAACCGGTCGATCTTCTGCATCCCTTGCACTCAATCGATATTTATAAACGCCGACTTGCAATTGATTAATGTTTACCGCGGCGGAATGACCTGAGAATTGTCCGCTTGGCAAATAATAGCCGCAGAATTGTATGTTCGGCAAATCACGCCAAACACTGGTGAAACCTAAGGAAGAATCTAAATACTGTAATTGTAAGGTTGCAATGGTTTCAGGGAGTGGGGATAAATAAAGCGTAGAAGAGTCTGGATAATATTCTTCAAAATAATAACCTGGCAAGCTTTTCACCGGCCTAGAAGGTAATGCATCCAAAATAGGGATCAAATCTCCATTATCAGCCCTTAAAGAGATTTGCATTCGATCAAAATGTGCATCATCATAACCAAACATAACCGGTGTGTACTGACCAGTGAGCTCAAAAATCCCCCTGCTAGGGCATGCACCGCCTCTTCCCAGATAATCGGTAAAATCGATTTCTGTGGGGGGTGATGAACTTTTTGTAAAAGCAAAATGATAATGTACTCTTAAAACATTTAAATTTAAAAGAGTTTGGTCAAACTGCCATTGAGCAAGCGCCGAAAAAAATAACGAACTACCTCCACCACGCATCATAAAATTATGTAACGAAATTTCTTGTGCAATCAATTGTCGAGAAGCGACATGTGTCTGAACCATAAAAGGCAACGTGGGCAACGCGGCAGGATTAGATTGTAATTCTGCTAATTGAAATTGCCAATCTAGCTGAACCGAATATCCGGATACATCGATACGACCACCATCATTCATCCATGAGCGTAACCCAAAGATTCCAACCGGATTGCCCGATCCATCAGATACCGTTACAACTTGATCACCATCAGAATGAGAACCCGACTTTACATATATAATAGGAGCAGAAATTTTCACAAACTCGCTCGATCTCGGCTGAAAATCGCCAATATAATCAGGATCTGGTAAATTAGCATCGCCAATATACCAAAGCGCCTGTTTCTCATCATAAGCATAGAGAGAAACACGTAAAACACCACCGCCATTAAAAAAACCAGGACAATCGGGTAAATTAACAGTACACTGTCTATCCACTACTATCGTTTCAAACTCCCGATACGCATAATTAGTTTTCCAATCTGCACTATAATCATAGTCTTTATACGTCACACATATTTTTAATTTTTCACATTCAAGCGGCAAGTCTTCCCATCTTACTACGAGCAATACTGTTTCTGAATCGGGTTGCGATAAAGCTGGGATTTTTGGACTATGAATTTGTAACGTCGTCCCATCCGCCGCGGTTTCACCAATTTTTAGCGGATCACCGACGGTTTTATATTTATAAATCGGCCGAGCAGTATATTGTCCCGTTTCATAATCCTGCAAATCAACGATATAGCGACCACGTACATCCGTTGCAGTAGCACCAATCAATGCAACCCGTTTACCCTCTTTGAGTAATTCGACTCCGACAGGACCTCTCTCAAAAATTGAATCATGCGATAATGTCTTACCCGTCAACACCAACGTCGAGCTATCTTCAATCAAAGTCACCAAGTTATAACTACCTTCGGTATTATTATTATCGAGCGCGAAACTTCCCTTGGCAGAAGACGTGGGCGTCGTGTTCAACGCGTGTGTAACAGGATCACGATAATAATAGGCGAGAAAATATTCATATAAATCGGTAACGGCATTGCTTAAATCGACACCCCAGCGCAATTCATCGCCGACGGGTTTGGGGACGGGATTAAGCGGCGTTTTTAATTCTTCATGTCCTTTGGGCCAAACCCAAATTTTGGGCTCTAAAAGCTTCTCGGTTGGGGCGAGCCAAGAAACACTGTATTCACCAAACGCGAGATATTGTTTGCCGACGGTCAGTGAAACATGTAAAGGCAACGCACTGCCCGGTTTAATGCGACGAAATGCGGGTTCACGCTGTCGTAAGACATTTCCTTCAGCATCGCGAATGATGTCAGTGCGTTGCACTTGTGCATAAGGCAGTTGAGTGAGTTGCATCAGCTGAGTATCCCGAGACAATGGCGTCGTGATTTCGGCATGACGGGCAACAGAACCCGCGACAAACTCAGGCATGCTTGGATATAATCTACTGACGGCACCAGCCGTGACATCCGTATGCTCCGGGGTATGCGGTTGCATTAACCCAGCTAAAATTTCTTCGGCACGACGTGATCCATCTAACAAAAATGCATCATAGTGATTATGTCCATTATAACAAACAAAAACAGGCTCTCTTTCCGGATAAGCTCGCGCTAAATCTGGATTTCTCAATTTTCCATCCGGATCAATAATCACAATGGGGCGCCGCAAAACACCCGCTAATATCGTGATCTCTAAATCGCTCGCCCAAGCATTGGTGCTGCGAATATCCGCAATATATTGTTCAAGTCTACGCCCCGGCGGCAACGGAATAAAATCTTGATACGCATCGATGTGCTGTGACAATTCAGCCGCAACTAATTCGCGCAACGATCGAACATCTTCGCCTCGCGTCAAATAATACGTCACGGCGCGATAGAGACAATGGCCATCACCTATCACGGGACGAAATGTTAAGCCCACAATTTTCGGTAGCATCATACGACGACGTGCAAAAGCCGTGCTCGCGGGCGTTATCGGCAACGTCAACGGGACCCTATCTCTGTGTACGTGCGTCAGCACAGCAGGATGCTGTAAAAATGAGACTAAATCTAATTCGGCCGCATGAATCGTCGCTGTTTCTTGGTCACGCGCATCGTACAAATGAACTGTGGCCACACCATTATGATCATTCGTTAAATACACGCGACCGGCTTGATCGCGATACCAATATTTTGGATAGGTTCCATCACCCGGCCCTTCGCCTGATTGTTCCCCAAACGTATTGTATTGTTTAGCGGTTATAATCTGTCTCGCCTCTTCAGGCAATGCAGAACCCGCATATGAGATCACATACAATGTTTCCTGATCGTGCACATCATAGGTAAACCGCTCTTCATGCAAAAATCGGCCGGCTTCAAAGACGGACGCATCGGTTGCATCTTGCACCCAATCCGTTACTCCTTGCCAACGACGCGCTTTTTGACGTGTGGCCGTAAAACTCTGAAAAGCAAGTGCGCCTTCTGGTTCTTGTATAGCAATGTTTAATCCACGCTTGTCCATTAACATGAGGGTGGTTTGCTCGCCGCCCACGATGGGGAGTGGTGGCTTTTGAACGTTCATCGCCAAAGAACAATCTGCATAATGCGTCATGCTCACTTTATCCCTTGCTGCATTATGGCCAAATACCGTGAGAGGACGATAGGTCACGGGCTGACCCGTGGCGTCCTGAGATTCTCGCAGCACTTTTACATGTACCCAGGCTTGTCCTAACGCATTAAAATAATTATAGGCAATATCACCATTTGGATTGGTAATCGCAAACGCACGCCCAAATGCATCACGCTGATAAGTTGTTTCTAAATCGGCAGGCGTTTTATCCGCAAAATCCGGTGTTCCATCCGCCTGCATCTGAATTTTTTGCGTCACCGCCGCTTTTCGTGTTGTCGTGAGTAATTGTCCCAAACAGTTGTATGTTTTGTCCACACGACGATCTTGTAACGATGGAATAACTGCAGATTGAATGCCTTTCAACGTCGCCTCTGCAAAATCAATGCCCGTAATCGGCGTTGCAAATTCGATCTGCGTGATAACTTTACCATTAAAATCGCGCAGATAGGCTGTCACATAACCTAAACTATCAACGGTCGCTAATGGCTGACCAGATGGATCTAAATAAAAATATTTTGTTGACCATGTTCCTGCATCCACTAATATCGTCGTCATCACCACATTGCCAAAAGCGTTATATTGCCAACGCGTTGTGGGTTGCAATAATACGGGTGCAACTGTGTCAACATCCATCTGCGGCAGATAACAAACCACCGGCGACTTTTGCGACTCAATTTTTTCACCACGACGATTATATTTGAGTGACACGATGCGATCGACAGCAGCATCCGATTGTACCTGCACTTCTTCAGGCAATAACCATTTAGCAGGATCACGTGCAGGATCAATCGTTATCGGATTAGCATAATGCACCAGCGCAACGACCTCACCGAATCCATTGCGTTGATATTCTAAAACGCCACCCATCTCATCAATTTCGTATTTTAACCCTGCGGCATCATGAACACGATATTTTGAACGACCCGCTTCATCAATCTCGACGACTAACCGTTTTTGTCCATCATAAATTTTGCGCGACGTTAGATCGACTGTCTTTTCAGGACGCGCATCGGTTATTAAAGTCGCTGCCTGCATTGGATCATCAATCGCAACACCCCCTTGCACGGTCGCGGTAAGTAACCCACTCGCCGTATAAACCATTTGGATTGATCGCGCATCTGGCGTGCCCTCCGCAACTGTCCGGACAATTTCATGTCCCACACTATCGTATTGATAAGCAGTACGTATTATTCCTTCACTAACATTTGCAATCAACTGTGCGGCATCTAGTACGACGCTCGTTACGTGCACAAGCGGTGTATATTCATAAATTTTACGACCTGCGCGATCGAATTGAGCTGGCCATTCATATCCCGCTTTATCGGTGCGCAAAATACATTGCCCCAATGCATCAAGCGTATAAAGCTCCGAACGCGCCATGCCATCTGTCATCCCTACTTTGCGTCCAGCCGCATCGTAGCTTGTTCGCATTACGCAATCCTGTCCATCTGCTATTAAGGCGGGTGCTACTGTGTTTATTGTTGGATTTATTGGCACAATAATGAAGCGCGCATATCGCGTTTCCATAATTTCATGACCCATAGCATCATAATTATGTTGCGTGACATAGCCATTTACATTAATATCAAAAACCGGACGATTAAACGCATCGCATAACGTATATGTCGCACGATCTTGATCCGAAAAAGGTAACTGTGCCTCTATCGCAGCCGGCGTTATTTCAGATAATGCTAAAACATCTAACGCCGTCGCATAGGTAAAAATAGCTGTGCACTTACCGACAGCATTCCATTTGTTTTGTGTCACGTAACCAGCAGGATCAATTTGATAGGTGCATTGTCCGATTTCATTGTAAAGTTTATAGGTATGACGATCATCTTCGGATGTTTGTACCGTCGTTTGCAAAGCCGCAACCGTCCAATCTGTTATTTGAGCACAATCAATACGCGTGGCATAATGAATGGTTTCAATCGGGCGCCCACAAAAATCATAACGATATTCAGTTACACTACCCGGCGCTTTTATGACAAAGCGCTCGTGACCATCAGCATCGTAAACATAATGATAAGTCTCATCACTTGAAGACGATATTAATAACGCAGCAACCGCATCCGGCGTTGGCGTTCCAAATAAAATGGTATTATTAACCGTGATCGCATATTTTATTTTTTGAATACGCTGCCCATTGGCATCAAACCGACGCTCGACAACACCCCCCGCCGCATCAATGACAAATCGTTTATTGCCCGCCGCATCAAACACACAGCCCGATTTGCCGCCATTGCCATTAGTCTCCATCACACAACGATCTAATGCATCATAAATTTTATCGACCACAATAATGTTTAACCGATCGGGGTACGCTGCACTTTGTGGCTCAAGCGTCAACCGTGTTAAACGACCCAGTGTATCATAAGTCGTCATTTCCTCTCGCTGATCCGGTTGCGCTGCATCGCCACGCATACGATAAGTTTGTTTTTGTTGCGCATTGTATTGGTACAGTGTTTGTAAATGTAACCCCTTTGGATGTACGGCATCTTTTTGATTAACCACCTTCCGCAATTTTTGACCACAACGATTAAGATCAAAATACACCAACACACCCGATGGATTAATCTGACCCACTTCCCGCTCCTGACTATCACGCAAATATCGTGTTGTCAGTTGTAATCCATTAGGATCTTCTAACTGAATGACCATAAAACCGGCCGCATCATACTGATACAGCGTTTTCAAGCCAAGCGCATCAACATAGCTGAGACGACCACCCATTAAATCATACGTTGAAACCGTACGATTTCCCAATGCATCAACGGTTGTCAACACGCTGCCACCCGCATCATACGCCATCGCTGTTTTTTGCCCTATTGCATCAACATGCAAAATCGTTTGACCAAACACATTAGTTTGTACTATTTCTTTAGAACCTAACGGAGAAGTAATCGTATGTGTGCGATCAACGTGATTATATTGATGTTGTATCGTTGCCTCGAGCGCATCCATGTCTGTTAATGCCCGACCAAATGCGTCGCGCGTGCGCTTCCGTGTTGCCTCGAGTGGATTTGTATAACAGATCTCTTGCGCCAATCGATCATAATCATATCGATGCACGCCACCCTTTGCATCGATTCGTTTAGTCACTTGACGTTGCGCATTTTGATATTCACGCGTTTCGGTTAACGCCAATCCTTCAGGATCCCGCACCGCTTTGACCTCAAGTCCACGCAAATCATATTCATGGGTAACTTTCAAAGTTTGCAAGTTATCAACGGGAAATAACTCAACTTCCACTTCCCCAAACGCATTGCGCTGTGTTTCACGCGTATAATTTCCTGCATCCGTTTGTGCAACCACAAGCCCGCGACAATCGCGCTCCGTTTTATCCACGCTATCATGATCAACATCCCTCAACGCATGCAGCTGTTCAAAAAAAGGCGTCGTATAAAAACCGCCGGCCAACGCTGATAGTTGCGCCTTAGGATAAACGTTAGCATAACACCTCGTCTCCACGGAACGACCATCAAATGCATCGTAAACTTGTTCTGTGACAGCACCGAGTGGATTGATTGTAAAACATAACTGTCGTCTATTATTATAATAATAGACCGTTCGATATCCCAAGGGGTTGATGTCGGAAAGCAATAATCCATCATCACTATACTGGTAAACTGTTGCCAACTGCCAGGGATTTCTCATGGCACCTGACTGCGCAATCGCATTCGCACGTGGATTTAACTCCGCCACCATCTGCCCCCAACCATCAAATTTCTTTGACACCGCACGCGCCTGCGTCGAATCATCTAAATCATTTTCAACGTAGTACGTTTCATGACCCATCTCATCAAAACGATGAATCATAATTTTCTTAGCAGATGTAACGGTTTGAGTCCGTCGATTTAATAAATCATATTCATGTGTTTCACTTTGATCTTCTGCTGTCATAGCGGGTCGTAATTGATCCAATGTTTTTGCCGCATCAAATTCCACTTGTGCCGCATAATGTGTTTTTTTCAACAACAAGCCATTTGCAGACCAGGCATATTCCGTTAAATAGTTTTCAGCATTGACTTCACCTAATAACTGACCGCGCGCATCATAATAGAAATACGTATGCGCATCCTTCGCATCGGCAGCAGGTCGGATAAAAACATCCACCAATGCCATTGGCGTCGCATATTGGGTCTGTTCAGTCACCTTCCCCAACGCATTGCGCCGATATTCAATCACATATCCGGCCGCATCTTGTTCGCCAATCAGCTGGTTATCGGCCGCATAAAAATAGCGCGTCTCACGTGCGCCAGGGGACGAAATCAACAGCAATTCAATATTGGCCAAACAACGCGAGGTGTCTTTAGGTAATTTAATGGCATGGGCAATTTTTTTGGTTGTGCGACCCGCACTATCATAACAATGTTCAACAACGCCACCTTCGCCATCAATCTCAAATAATATTTGTCCCGCCGGATTGTATAACGTAGTCTGACATCGATCTTTTGCACAGGGCTTAACATGCTGCAAAACCTGTTCTAACCTTGTATCACCAATATCAATTTGGTTGGCATAAACGATCGTATCCGTCAAACGATCGCGGTTATCATATATAAAACGCGTCACATATCCCGCGCAATTAACGGTTGCACTTAACTGATTTTTAGCATCATAATAATAAAAAGTTGGTTGTCCATCCGGTGCTTGTTGTTGAACTTGCCGACCGATCGCGTCGCGCGCTAACAACGTCTGGCGTATTTGCTGCGCAACCTGTGCTTTTGATGATTGTTGTCTGCCCGATGCATCCCAAAATGTCCATTCGAAACGACCATTGGGTCGTGTAATCGCGTATTGACGCTGTGCATCATAATAGATATAAGTCGTTTGCTGATTTAAGCCATCGATCTCTTGTTTCACACGTTATAATCCATCAAACGATTGTTGCTGCGCTGTGGCTATTGTCGCACTTTGTTGTTCTGTTCGATTTAACACTTGGCCAAACACATCTGGCACAAGAACAATTTGTGCCGCCTGTGCATCTAAAATGCCGTGACCCGCTGCGTCAATATGCACATATTGAATTGTTCTGACAACCTGCCCACGCGCATTATACTGAAACTCTGTCAGCGAAATAGCTTGCGGATTTTGCGCCGCACACCACGCTTCTAATGCGGCTTGTGGTAAAGCAACGGTTGGCTGCGCTTGGCTTAAATCGTAATTCACGCCACAAAAAGTTTTTTGTGAAATACGATTACCCTGCGCATCATAAGCATATGCAGTCACAACACCCGTTGCGTTAATTTCATAAACTAACTGACGCTGTGCATTATGCACATAATATGTTGTGAGTGGTTGCGCATCGAGATATCGCGTACGGCTGAACGGAACACCCTGATCATCATGATAAACGCTTGTCATATTCCCCATCTCGTCCCGAGACTGTTGTAATAAGCCAAGATCATCATAAGTGTATCGTTTTGTGCTGATATCTGGGTTTGTAACAGTCTGCAACTGGCCATCCGCCGTATAACCATAAGCGGTGTCCATATCCGCCTGCGTGAGATGTGTCAAATGCGCATTGACATCAAACTGAAATGAAATCGTTTGTGATAAACCATCCGTTATCGTCGTCACCTGATCTTGATAACCAAACTGTGTTGTACGCCGTTCCCCATCCACAAATGTCTTCACACGATGCGTTTCATCATAGGTCATATCATATCTTGTACCATCCCCTTGCTGAACGGTTTGAAGATAGCCATCTGAGGAATTATATGCATAGGTAATATCATAGATTGTCTGTGCATCGACGGGGATATGTGTCGCGCTCAACCGGCCTTTTGCATCCCAATCATAATTCATCAATAATATGCGTTGTGTACCATCGTTAAAATAGATCGCTGTCTTTTGCGGAGTATAGTCAATTTTGTAAGACTGCCCAGAGGCGCCGGTAATGTTAGTTAGCCGATTTTGTGCGTCATACGCATACTGTAAGGCGCGTCCAGCCGCATCAACACGATCTGTTTGCAACCCATTTTCATCATAATGTTCGACAACACCGGTTTCCATTTGTTGCCGTATCCACGTTCCATTCGCCGCTCTAGTTAATGTCGCGGTACCATCCACGAGCCCTTTTGCAACATAACGTGCACTTGCTGCATCATAAGTATAAGTTGTCCGATGTCCATCTTCTTCTGTTAAACTAACTGTACTACCAGCCGTATTAAGAGCACCCATCCCCGCCACTACTTGTTTGCCAACTGACAAACGCCAAGGCATCTCTGCTTGACTGTTGTAAACATAACCGAGAGCAACCGAAAACCCCAAATCCATTAAGGTTTTAGTGTGATCACGCAAAAATAAATTACCATTGGCCACATTTATATGCAGTGATTGCTTGGCCTGACCCAGCGACTGTGTGGGGATCAACGTGCCGATGGCATCGAGCGAAGAACCATAACCGCCCAAACCATCACTACATATAGGGGTAAATAAAGAAGAAAAAGGCATATATCACCTCCGGTTGCATCGAGCTTAATACCGAGAAAATGACATCCATGATAAATCAACTGATCAGTCCTACTGAAAAGTACCAATTTCAACATAACTTGATTAGTTTGTTAGAATAACAGAAAAATAAAATTTCTGTGTAGGAAAAAAATAGTACTGCATGTAGGATATTTGCTCGTGTCCATTGGCATTTTTTTGACAGATCTCTTACCCGACCGTAACAACCTCCACTCCCAATCTCAAAAACTCAAATGCGTATTCAAGTTCCCCTTCCGATTCGCTATGAACGGTGAAAATCGCTTGGGATCGTTCGATAGAGTCGCCCACATGCACATGCAAATCAACACCGGCTGCTTTAGACGTCGGGGCGCCTGCTAATTTTGCCACACGAGCAATATATCGATTATCAATCGCAATAACTTTGCCCGATTTTTTGGCAATGTAGGGTTTAGTATAACGTGCGATTGGAATCGTTCGCATTCCGCCCTGTGCTTCGCAAATGTTTTTGAATTTTTGTAACGCTTGCCCACTTTTTAATATCTCTGCGGCCAATTTTTTCCCTCGCCCTTTTCCTACTTTTGGTGAAAATTCTAATAACATACCGGCTAAGGTTAATGAATGATCGCGCAGATCTTTTGGCGCATCGGATGCGTTCTCTAACACTTTTAATACATCGCGTGCTTCTAATGATGGACCAATGCCATTGCCAATCGGTTGTGTGCCGTCAGAAAATAAGACGCATATTTTAACGCCTAATTTTTTTTCCGCGGCTTGTAATATTTTTTTTAAATAGCGAGCTTCTTTAAGATCGCGCACTTTCGCTGTCGAACCAATCGGAATATCAATTAAAATACGATTGGAGCCCGCGGCAATTTTTTTCGATAAAATGGAGGCGACCAACTGTCCACTGCTATCTAAATTCAGTGCGCGCTCAACCGCTATCAAAATATCATCGGCGGGACTTAACGAAACAGATCCGCCCCAAATGATGCAACCTTTTTCTTTGTTAACGACTGCTTGCATTTTCGCAAAATTTAAATCAACCGGTGCGAATACTTCCATTGTGTCAGCGGTGCCCGCAGATGAAGTGATTGCGCGCGAAGATGTTTTTGGAATCATTAATCCAAATGCCGCAATAATGGGCACGACAATTAAGGTCGTGCGATTGCCGGGCAATCCGCCTACGCAATGTTTATCGACGACTAATTTTTCAGGCCAGGTAATGCGATCGCCAATGGCAATCATGCTTTCAGTTAATGCAATAATTTCATGTTGTTTTAATCGCTCACCCGCACAGGCGGTTAAAAACGCTGCGATGTGAACATCGGCATAATAACCTGCTGTAATATCTTTTACGATTTCATTTAATTCCGTTGCTTTTAAGGATTTCCCATAAATTTTCTTTCGCACATAACTTAATGAAGTGACCGGTAAAATATGCGAAATACAAATCGTTTCTCCGGTTTTCGCATTCAGTAATTTCCACGCATATTCCGATAAGCCCGCCTCGCCGGGCTGCAATAAATCGGATGTGATCACGTTCAACGTGGCAATGATATGGCGATCGGCCATCGTGACTTTAACACGCGTGCGCGCTTCAAATCCTTCTGACGTGCAAACAGGGCTGTCTGTGCGCACATAGACAACGGTTTCTTTATAGGCTTCAATTCCTAATCGTCTCAGCGTTAAACAAGCATGCACCGCATTCATTTTATAGTTTTTCCTTTTGCAAATATTCTGGAATATTGCATGGCCAGTTTAAGTCGTCTTCAATTTTTTCTTTTAATGATTCGGCTGCTTTTATTTCACCGTGCGTAATAAATACTTTTTTAGGCGCTTCTTTAAATCCATGCAACCATTTTAAAATTTCATTGTAATCTGCATGCGCAGACAAACTATGCATGCAGATAATTTCGGCCTCGACCGGAATCATAGTCCCGTGAATTTTAATTTCTTTTTCTCCCGAAATTAAGCGAGCCCCGCGCGTACCTTGCGATTGATAACCCACAAAAATAACGGTGTTACGATGGTCTCTCAAAAAAACCTTTAAATGATGTAATACGCGCCCCCCTGTTGCCATACCACTCGCTGAAATGATCACACTGGGCATGCGCTCTCGATCTAAACTTTGCGATTCTTCTGGCGAATTCACATACGTTGGCAACGCACAAATTTGTTTAGTCATTTCTTCAGAAAGTCGATGATCTTCTGAATGATGCAAAAAAACGTCTGTTGCATTAATCGCCATCGGACTATCAAGATAAATGGGAATCTTTGGAATTCGTTTTTGTTGTTGTAATTGATAAAGATAATATAAAATTAAGGACGTACGACCCACGGCAAAAGCTGGAATCACCACCGTGCCACCGCGTCCTACGGTGCGGTTAATCACTTCATCCAACTGGTTCATGGGATTCGCCGTATCATGTAATCGATCGCCATAGGTTGATTCGACAACCAAATAATCCGTTTTATCAATCGGCGAGGGATCGACCGCAATTTCATTATTATATCGACCAATGTCGCCACTAAACAAAACACTGGTATTATGATGTTTAATTTCGATGCATGCTGCACCGATAATATGTCCAATGCGCTTAAATTCATAGGTTAACCCCTTTGACAAGGTATAACCCTTATTAAACTCTATCGCTTGAAAATATTTTAAAGCATGTATGGCATCTTCACGCGTGTAAAGTGGCAGCGCTGGTTTATGTTTAGAATAACCATATTTGTTAGCAAGCCGTGCCTCTTCTTCGTGTAAATGTCCACTGTCTGGCAATAAAATATCACATAATGCTTTGGTCGATGCAGAACAAATCACTTTCCCTTTAAATCCTTGGTTAATTAACCGCGGTAAATAGCCAGCGTGGTCAGTATGAGCATGAGTTAATAAAACGGCATCGATGGTTTTGGGATCGATTGGAAAAGGTTCCCAGTTGCGCATACGCAATGGTTTGATACCTTGATACATACCACAGTCGATCAAAATTTTAGCATGTTCAGTTTCGATGAGATATTTTGAGCCCGTCACTGTTCGGGTCGCGCCTAAAAATGTTAATTGCATTCCATTGTTCTCATTTTATTGTGCAGATGATTTTATCCTCTCTCTTACATCATGTATCAAACGATCCCTCTCTGTCAATGGATATTCTCGCGTATCAACAGGCTTTCCAATATGAACTTCTACGGCTTCATTAAATGATAAATTCAATGTATCGGGCGGAATAATTTTGTGGGTGCCTCGAATGCCGACAGGCACAATGATTGCATCCGTCCGTTTGGCCAACATAAAGCCGCCTTTTTTAAAAGGCAATAATTCGCCGGTGCGTGATCGCGTTCCTTCGGGAGCAATCCAAAGTGCAATACCACTATCCATTTTAATTTTTGCTAATTGAAGACTCTCTGTTGCCGCTTTACGGTTACCTCGATCGACTGAAATAAAATCCGTTTTTTTCATTGCCCATCCCCAAATCGGAACTTTAAATAATTCTGCTTTACCCATCATACGCAAAGTCAGTTTATCGGAAAACGCTCTAAAAATTGTTGGAATATCGAATAAGCTCAAGTGATTGCTCATAATGATATAGTTACGATCAGATTGGAATGTAATCTGATACGGATCCACAATTTTAAAATCTGCTTTTGCAAGATGAAACATGCGAGTCCCCCATTCGTAGGCTAATTTATTGATTTCATCACGCGAATAACGACAAAAGGTAACTTTTAAGGAAAGCAAGAGAATTGACCAAACGATGCGGAGGATGGTGATGTATTTTTTGAGATTCATAAGATTTTTCTGTCATTCCAGAGAATCGAAGTTCGTAGGTTGGGCTAAGCGCATGCGAAGCCCATTGGGCTTCATTCCATTCAGCCCAACCTACGGCACTGTGACAGACCCTTTATTATGGATAATTATCTGGATGACAATAGAATGCTTTATTCTGTTATTGCATCCATCGGGCACTCCGGTATGCACGCGCCACAATCAATACAGGTGTCTGCATCGACGACCGCTTTTTCATGGTGCATGCTAAGCGCGCTGACGGGACAAATTTCAATGCAAGCAGTACAGCCGTTGCATTTTTCTTCATCGATTTTGATAGCCATATATTTCTCCTATAATTAAATCATCAGTCACTCTACACCAGCCCCACAAATATCGCAATCTCTAATCTCTAAAATTATTAAATTGTATGGGCAGACCGATGTCCGCCGCTTTTAGAAACTGCATGACAGATTGTAAATCGTCTCGTTTTTTGCCTGTTACTCTCACGCAATCGCCGTGAATGCTGGCTTGCACTTTGATCTGTGTGTCTTTAATTTGTTTGACTATTTTTTTTGCGGTATCTTGATCGATACCTTGTTTGACTTCCAGCACTTGTGTCGCCGCATGTAAATTCGTTTGTGGTTCATCTATTTTTAAAGATTGTCGATCAATACCGCGCTTTGATAATTTGCCTTGCAAAATATCCATCATTTGTTTTAACTGAAACGCCACCTGCGCATGCAACGTAATTTTATCTTTTTCTAGCACAAAATTTGCGTTAGTATTTTTAAAATCAAACCGGGTTTGTACTTCGCGATTCGCTTGATCAACAGCATTAGCTAACTCATGTGAATCGACTTTAGAAACAATATCAAATGAAGGCATAACAATACTCCTTTAGAGTGGACAGATTAAACCATTTTCCAATTTATAACTCATATCCATTTGCTCGGCACAACGCATATCATGCGTCACAATAATAAAACTGGTGCCTAATTGTTTTTGTAATTTAAACATACTTTGCATGACATTGTCAGCAGTTTTTGCATCTAAATTTCCTGTTGGCTCGTCGGCCAAAATACAGGCGGGGCGCGTGGCTAATGCGCGCGCGATAGCGACGCGTTGGCGCTCTCCGCCCGATAGCTCAGCGGATTTATGATGCATGCGATCAGCCAAACCCATTTCGACGAGCAACTCTTCTGCTGTTTCTTTGGCCTGCAAAATCGTGCCGTCGCCTATTAAAACTGGCATGGCAACATTCTCTAACGCCGTAAATTCAGGCAATAAATAATGAAATTGATACACAAACCCGAGATGATGATTGCGCAAATGGCAACGCCGTTTTTCGGATAATTTTTGAATATCTTGATCATTCCAATAAACAGTCCCTTGCGTCGGCGTATCCAGTCCGCCCAATAAGTGCAGTAAGGTGCTTTTGCCTGAACCCGATACACCGACGATAGCAATCAGTTGATTAGATGATACGGTAAATTCAATATCATTTAATACGTGTAATTCTTCACCCGCATCATGAAAGGATTTGGTGAGATGTTGACAAGAGAGAATGGGTTTATTCATAACGCAACGCCTCCACCGGATGTACGCGTGAAGCGCGCCAGGCAGGATAAATCGTTGCGATCAAGCTCATCACGATCGCCGCAAGACAAACCTTAATCACATCGCTGGATTGTAATTGTGATGGCACATAGTTAACAAAATAAATATTCGACGTTAAAATTTGAACGTGAAATATGTTTTGAATAAAATCAATCAATCGCGTGATATTCAGTGATAACAGCACACCACCGATTAATCCTAAGAGTGTACCCGTCACGCCAATAAGGGTACCTTGAATAATAAAAATATTCATTACCATGCGCGGTGTTGCGCCAAAGGTACGTAAAATCGCAATGTCGGATTGCTTATCATTAACCAACATGACCAAACTTGAAATTAAATTAAATGCGGCGATGGCAATTAACAATAACAATACAAAAAACATGATGTTTTTTTCCATTTGAACAGCATGATAAAAACCGCCATAGGTGTCCGCCCATGTGGATACTTGATAGTCATAACCGATCTTGTTTTCAAGCTGCGAAGCAATTTTTTCAGCAGCAAATAAATCGTTGGTTTCGAGCTTTAATCCACTCACCTGCCCACCCAATGCATAGAGTGTTTGCGCGTCATCGAGAGACGTATACGCATAACTATCGTCAAAACCAAAGCCAGTACCAATATGAAAAATACCCACCACCGTAAAACGTTTGAATCTCGGAATGACGCCCACTGGCGTAAATGAAGCTTGAGGAATCAACATGTTCACTTTGTCACCCACACCGACACCTAAACTCGCCGCTAAGTTTTGTCCTAGCAAAATATCAAACTGATGAGCCTTTAAATCAAACAGCGATCCCTGTGTCATTTTTTTCTCTAGCACAGAAACATTGGATTCATATTGAGGTGATATTCCTTCCAATATCACGGGATGCGAAACATCTTCATTGCTTAATAATCCTTGCCCTTGCACATACGGAGCATATCCTTTTATTTCAGAAAATTGCCCAATTTTGTTGGCCATTCCTTGCCAATTATCTAAGGTGCCTGCTAATCCTGTTACCGTAATATGCGGTACCATCGTAAAAATGCGATCTTTAATTTGTTGATCAAATCCGTTCATCACGGATAACACGGTGATCAACACGGCAACACCCAAGGCAATGCCCAGCATAGAGACCATCGAAATAAAGGAAATAAAATGATTGCGGCGTTTGGCGCGCGTATAACGCAATCCGATGTAGAGAGAAAGCGGCTTAAACATAGCTAACTCAATGATATCCCAAATAATTGACAGAAATTTTTTGTTGTATGCTCTGCGACTGTATTATATGGTACTTGACGTAAGTTCGCTATAAATTCAGCTACAAATCGCACATAGGCTGGCACATTGGGCTGGCCTCGATGAGGTACCGGCGCCAAATAAGGGGCATCGGTTTCAATCAATAATCGATCGATGGGAACATAAGCTGCCACCTCTTGAACCTGTTGCGCTTTTTTAAACGTGACGATACCTGAGATGGAAATATAAAATCCTAAATCTAATGCGGCGCGCGCCACTTCTTTTGTTTCTGTAAAGCAATGCATCACACCACCGATTGAATCAGCACCCTCTTCTGCCATAATGCCTAATGTATCTTCCGGTGCTTGACGCGAGTGAATGATCAATGGTTTGTTTGATGCTCTGGCCGCTTGCAGATGGACATGAAAATCTTCTTGTTGTTGCAGAACAGGAAATTCTTTATATGAATAATCTAATCCGGTTTCTCCAATGGCAACGACTTTATCGTGTTTTGCTAAGTTCACTATTTCTTCGAGAGTTGCACGCGCTGACGCTTTTTCCGTTGGATGCAACCCCACCGAACAACTGACACAATCATATTGCTTTGCGATCGCGAGCAATTGAGGAAAATCCTTTAATGTCACGCCTGCCGATAACATGTAGACAACATCATTTTGTTTGGCCTCTTCGATCATGCACTTCAGTGAACCGTTATAAGGGGTCAAATCGAGCATATCTAAGTGGCAATGTGAGTCGATGAGCATATTAATAAATCCTCAATAATCAACTGGCTATTCAAATTAACACTCGACCGTACCCATCGCATGCTTTCCATGGTTTTAGCATATAGCCGATATAGTTCATCCAAGCTGCTTTTTAAACTAATTTCTGACAAAGGTTCAATAATGTCTTGGTTTATCACATGCATTTTGTCACACTGTTTGATTCGTATGACATCGATCATCCAACTTTGAAAAAACGCCAATGTTTGTGTGATCTCGAGCTTATTCCATGCGCTGACCACTTGTGTAAACGTTGCTTGATCTCTTGTCCAAGCATACCAAACATCAAATAATTGTTTGCGTACAGTCAAAAAATCTTCTTCAATAAATTGCAGGACATGCAAAGGAGCGCCATAGGCTAAACGCAATAGTAGGGGAATTTCTGTCGCATCTTGCAATTGCCCTGTTAACCACTGAGTGGCTAACGACGCATTCGGCACCGGAAATTGAATTGTTTGACATCGACTGCGAATAGTGGCGGGCAATGCAGGTAATCGATCAGTTACCAAGAGAATATAAACATTCCCCTCGGGCTCTTCGAGTGTTTTTAATAACGCATTGGCGGCATTACGATTGAGCATATCAGCTGGATTGACAATCACAACTTGGGCGTCACTGACGTGAGCCGTTTTGCTGATGTCTACAATTAATTGACGGATTTGATCTATCTTGATCACACGGGATGTTTCATCAGGTTTGATATCAAAATAATCGGGATGATTATTGGCGTTGAATAACAAGCACTGACGACAAGTGCCGCAGGGTTTATCCGTTTTTCCTTCGCACAATAACGATTGTGCAAATACCTTGGCGAAATATGTTTTGCCAACGCCGGCAGGTCCCACCAATAAAAGTGCATGCGGCAACCGGTTGTTGCTTTTACACTGCTGTAATTGTTCCCATTGTGATGTTTGCCAAGGGAGGATGTTCATATTAGTCTCTTTAGTATTTTGTGCGAACAAGTCGGTCTTAACTCATCTCATTGGACGAACTACGCTGGCGAGATACTCGGCGCCAACATTGCTTTCATTTCCGCCTGCGCTTGGGCTTCTTGACCCTTTACAATTCTGTGAATTTCTTGAACCAGTGTCGACACACCCACTGGACTCGCTGCAGCCGCTTCTTGCCCAGCCGCTAGGCGCTCCAGCTCTACCACCACTTGTTCCGCTTTGGGACGTTGTTCGGTTCGTTGTGCCCAACATAAACCAATCAGTTGAGCAAATCCTTTTGGCGCATCTTCCGGTATCTCTTCACGATTACCCGCTTTGACTTCTTCTTTGATTTCCACATCTTCCACACCCGCATACGGAATTTTTCTGGCCGCAATCTCCCACAGCGTCACCCCATACGCATACATATCCGATTGAAAAGAATATTTCGGGCGCAATCCAAATAACTCCGGCGCCATCCAAGGACGTGTGCCTACCGATTTTTCCG
>JBBTCW010000044.1:0-24271 GCA_038043025.1 Pseudomonadota bacterium
TCTGCTGCGCGCTTCTCTGCCCCTGCTGCCCGTTCCTCTGCCACTGCTGCCCGTTTCTCTGCCACTGCGGCCCGTTTCTCTGCCACTGCTGCTCGTTTTTTCTCTGCCGCAACTTGTTCCGCTGTGAGAGGTGTTCCAGCTTGCTGCTCAGGTGTGACGCCTTCAATATGACCGGCTTGTTTTCGTTTGGCTTCTTCGGCTCTTAAGAAGTCGTACACTAGTTGTACGCTGTATTTTAAAGCGCAGTCGCCTGCTGTTCGTTGTTTATCATCTTTCCATAGAACATCCGCGCCTCTTTCAACGGCAGCTTCGATTAATGGCAAATCCGCTCCCCCGATCACCAGATAATGTAATACAGTGTAACCTTTCGCACCTGTCGCATTGATTTTTAGATCACCATGGTCCTGCGATAACCGATATTCAATTCCTGCGAAACTTTCGGGCATATCTCTTTTCACTTGTTGCGCGAGTTCCAGTAATCCGCTAGTCCGATAGCGAGAAAGTTCGGCTTCAGGAGGTGTGCCTCCTTCAAAAGAACACCCCGCGTACCGTGTGCATTTTTTTAAAGTAGCCGTTATCGTTGGTTTGTCGAGTATGCTGCCGGCTCGTTGTGAGCGACTAAAAGCCTGCACGAGATTCTCAGCTTGTTTCGGGTATTTTAAAATACGCACTATATTTTCTTCTTTGAGCATGTTGGCTTTTTTTAAGATAGCAATAACCTGTGCGGTGTCCTCGCCAAGTTCCTTGTATAAAGTACTCTTTAATTTCACCAAAAATTCTGTTTCTAAGGGAACAGCAAAGAAGAGCTCTTCTGACGTATTATAACAGTAATCAATTAATGGCCATAGTTCACTTCGAGAAACGGGAGTTTGATCAGCATCGGCACTCCACATATCTTCTCCACGCAAGCGACCGAATGTCATGCTTAGACGCTCTATGGTAGGAGAGAATTTAGGCAGTACTATGTGTGGTTGGTGTTCTTTCAACCAGTCTTTGCCGCAGCTGTAATGATTAAGAGCGTTGTGAACCAATTCCAGTAACTCTAACTTTTTCATGGGTAACCTCTATTATTATTATGTGTCTTATAATGCGAATTCCGGGTAATTTTTGCCAGCGGTTCTGAAAAAGAATTGTAGCATAACCCCATTATTTTTCCAATACTTTGGCTAATATTTTATCAATCTTGTGCAACTCATTGTTTAATAAAGATTCATTGGAGAGACGAAGCTCATAGGTTGGGCTGAGCGCACGCACACATGCGAAGCCCAACAATAAATATGTCAGCTCAGGGGTACAGGCATGTCTCACTGATATGGCCATCCATGGCCAGTCGTTCGCATGACTGCGACAGGCCACTGGCATGTCGGTTCATGCTCCACACTCATGCGAACAGGTCGGTCTCAGCTCAGAGGACGCGAAGCTTCGCTTCGCTTACCTCTGAGCTGAGGATCTATCTATACATCAATATTACTAGCCTCAAGCGCATTTTTGTCAATAAAGTCGCGGCGGGGTTCGACTTTGTCGCCCATCAGAATTGAAAACATCTCGTCTGCGGCAATGGCATCGGGAATGGTCACTTTTTTCAATAACCTTGTGCTGGCATCCATCGTGGTTTCCCATAACTGCCCAGGATTCATTTCTCCTAAACCTTTGTAACGTTGAATCGCTTGGCCTTTCTTTGCCTCGCGCATCAACCAACCATAAACTTCTTCAAAATTAGAAACCGCTTGTCGCGATTCCTCTCGCGTAACATACGCATCCGTCTGCAGCAATCCGTGCAAGCTCGCGCCTAAATCTGTCATCGATTGATACTCGGCTGATTCAAAAAAATCTTGTTTGAAACAACAATCTTTAGTCGTACCATGCTCGCGTATGGTAATTTTAGGCAAATTAACATGATTATCTTCTGGCTTGAATAGCTCCGTTGAATAATGAACAGAATTTGTGTTCATTTTTCCCAAAACGGTTTGCAAATTGTTCACCCATTTTTGCATCACATCCAAATCTGTTAATTCCGTGACTTTCAAACGAGTTGCAAAAACCAATTGCCACAACACATTGATCGGGTACCGCTTGGATAATCGATTAATGATCGCAGATACTATCTGATATTTTTTAACTAACGCCTCGAGCGCAATGCCTTGAATCGGCGGCGCAGAAGCTGACGGAAATAATGCCGCGCCATCCAGCGCCAATTGAATCAAATAATTTTCAAGGGCATCATCGTCGCGTAAATACATTTCTTGTTTGCCTTTTTTTACACGATAAAGAGGCGGTTGCGCGATATAAATATGGCCGCGCTCAACCAGTTCATGCATTTGGCGAAAGAAAAATGTGAGCAACAATGTCGTAATATGTGAGCCATCGACGTCCGCATCCGTCATAATGATGATGCGATGATAGCGCAGTTTGTCGGGGCTAAATTCTTCACGACCGATGCCACAGCCCAGCGCTGTAATCAACGTGCCGATTTCAGCGGATGATAGCATTTTGTCGAACCGCGCCTTTTCAACATTTAAAATTTTACCTTTGAGCGGCAAAATGGCCTGATAACGACGATCACGACCTTGTTTGGCAGAACCGCCGGCCGAATCACCCTCAACTAAAAAGATTTCACACTGTGCGGGATCCGTTTCTTGGCAGTCAGCTAATTTTCCAGGCAATCCGGCAATGTCTAACACATTTTTACGTCGCGTCATATCGCGCGCTTTGCGTGCTGCTTCGCGCGCACGTGCGGCATCAACGATTTTTGATACAATGACCTTCGCATCTTTCGGATGTTCTAATAAAAATTCGCGCAACTTTTCGGCAAACACGGATTCGACGACTGGCTTCACTTCTGAAGACACTAGTTTCTCTTTGGTTTGAGAGGAAAATTTTGGATCAGGCATCTTAATTGACAGCACGGCCGTTAACCCTTCGCGCGCATCATCGCCTGTCGGATCAACCTTGAATTTCTTTGCGAGCCCTTCTTGTTCTATATAGTTATTAAGCGTTCGCGTCAGCGCACTACGAAAACCGACTAAATGTGTACCACCATCGCGCTGTGGAATATTATTAGTATAACAAAATACATTTTCTTGATAGGTATCGTTCCATTGCAACGCAACTTCAACCGTAATCATATCTCGCGTTTCAGAAAAATAAAAAATCTGCTCGCCAATACAGGTTTTGCTTTTATTAAGATGCGCGACAAAAGAGCGAATGCCACCTTCATACTCAAATAAATCTTCTTTCCCGCTGCGCTCATCAGTCAATCGAATTTTTACGCCCGAATTTAAAAAAGATAATTCTCGCAATCGTTTTGCTAAAATATCATACTTGAATTCCGTATTTGAAAAAGTTTCTGTGCTGGGCTTAAACCGAATAGCGGTGCCGGTACGATCTGAATTCCCTATTTCTTTAAGAGGCGCATCGGGATTTCCCATGTGGTACATCTGTTCATACGCCTTTCCTCCGCGTCGGATTGTTAAACGCAATTCTTCAGACAATGCATTCACCACCGACACGCCCACGCCGTGCAACCCACCGGAAACTTTATAAGAATTATTATCAAATTTGCCGCCGGCGTGCAAAATAGTCATAATCACTTCGGCCGCTGAACGCCCTTCTTCTTTATGAATATCAACAGGAATGCCGCGGCCATCATCTTTTACCGTCACAGATTTATCTGTATGCACAATGACTTCGATATGGGAACAATACCCCGCCAACGCCTCGTCGATTGAGTTATCCACAACCTCAAAAACCATGTGATGCAGACCAGTGCCATCATCGGTATCGCCGATATACATGCCAGGACGCTTACGAACCGCATCGAGCCCCTTTAGAACCTTAATTCGCGACGAATCATATGCTTCATTTTCGCTCACTGTGTCTGCCTCTTTTTATACTGTGACTATCCGTGTAATAATCATTATTATCCTAACTGATTTTCTTAAATTTATCAAGAAGTTATGGATAAATCGGGCTAGGCTAATTCATTGAAAAATATAGGAGTTTTGAATGATTTTCGTTCAATGACTTGAGAGTAACTGGCGTGGATTTTTATTCTATGTTCCACGTGGAACATCAGATATCAGATAAATGTGAAGAATTTTGAAAAGATTCTTCTCTAGCGTATAATGAGAACTTAAAATGGACAAAAGGAATTAAACATGAGCGAATCTCGATTAGATCAGCGAAAAAAAGAATATTCTAACGCAGTAACGCGCTTAAAAGATGCGCTTAATCAGCCTGTTAATGAATATCTACAAGACGCGGCCATTCAACGCTTTGAATTTACGTATGAACTTGCCTGGAAAACGTTGAAACTTTATTTAGAAACCAAAGATATCGATGTGCGCAATGCAAAAGATACACTCAAAGCCGCATTTGAACAGGGATTTATTAAAAATTCCGATGACTGGACAGAACTGCATCAAAAAAGCAATCTAACTAACCATACATACGATGCTGCATTGGCTAAAGAGGTTTATGATTTTCTTAAACAAAAAGGAATTTATCTTTTTTCCACATTGAACGATCAGTTTCAGCGGCTATCTAAATGAAGAATTGAAAGAGAATATTATACGGGAAGGAAAAAATTTGTTTTGTTCCACGTGGAACATATAACTAAATAGCAATTTCGACAAATTTTTCTGATCTATTTAGTTCAAAAGGCGTAATATTGCCCAAATTAACCTGAAAAACCTTGGTAGAGGGCAGTTTTATCAAATCAATAAAGGCATTCTGCTCAATACAAGTCATAAAAATTTGCGTTTCAAGTTCAGTTAAAACCCCGCATAAAGCCCTACGATGCTCTGTGTCTAGCTCAGATGGAAGGTCGTCCACCAAAAACACGCATTTCTTGTTGGTTTTTTTCTCCAATAATAATGCTTGAGCTAACTGCATCGCGCAAACCAGTAATTTTAGTTGCCCTCGAGATAAAACATCCTGCGCAAGATGCTCGCCAACATATAACAAGAGATCTGCACGATGTGGACCAAATTGTGTATGTCCGAGCATGATATCTCGTTGTAATGACGACGTTAACAACGATTCTAACGAGCGCTCCTCTGACCAGCCTGAACGAAATTCAATACGAACACGCGCTATATTTAATAATCTTTGCATTAATTCCATAAAAATCGGCCGCAATTCATCAACATACATCTGCCTAAAACGAGTAATCTGCTCTGAAAGGCCTATAAAATCTGTATCCCATGGTTCTACGCGCTGTTTTATGGAATCAAAATTCACTTTTTCTTTTAAAACGGCATTACGATGCCGCAAAACTCGATAAAGTTGTTTCCAAAGCGTTATGAATTCATGTTCCACGTGGAACACTCCCCAATCGACAAATTTCCGTCGCATTTTTGAGCCGGCAGTAATTAATTGATAGGTATCTGGGTTAATCACTTGCAATGGGAACTGTTCAGCTAATTCCGCAATAGATTGAACATCTTTGTCTGCAATTCGTATACGCGATTTTCCATTTCGCGCACGCATAATTCCAACGGACAAATCGCCCATTCTTCCAAATAAAGTAAACTCTTTTTCGCCATGCTGAATCACATGTTTAAAAAATCGAGTTTTAAAGGATCGAGCAACGCTTAAATGATGAATTGCTTCGAGCAAACTTGTTTTGCCACTGCCATTTCCGCCAACAAATAGGTTAAATCGATTAGAAGGATTTATCTCAGCATGCGTGATATTTCTAAAACAATGAACGTTAAAAGAAGAGAGAATCATTCGTAACTCTTTGATTTATATGGAATTTTATAATCTCATCGGCATCACAACATAGGTGAAGCTGCCTAATTCTTGATCTTCTTCAACTAATAAACTGCTATTAGAATCAGCAAATATTAGTTTGATAGTCGAGGACTCGATTGCTTGGCATACATCGATCAAATAATTTACATTAAACCCAATTTCCAGTTCGCCGCCATTATATTCAATCAGCAAATCTTCCTCTGCTTCTTCTTGCTCGGGGTTGTTGGCTGAAATTCTCAGTACATTCTCGGATAAAAATAATCGAATACCTCGATATTTTTCATTCGACAAAATAGCCACGCGAGTAAATGCTTGCTTTAAGATTTCACGATCTATTTCGACCACTTTATCGCCTTTTTTTGGAATAACGCGCGTATAATCAGGGAACTTTCCTTCAATTAACTTAGAAATAAATTTAAACTCTGACGTCATCGCATAAATATGATTTGATCCAATGATAAACTCAATCATGTCATCGCTATCATTTAAAAGACGCATCAATTCCATAACGCCTTTGCGCGGCACAATAACTTGTGCGTTGTTTCCTTTTTTAAGTTTTAATCCATCAATAGATCCCAACGATAAACGATGCCCGTCGGTTGCAATCAAGCGTAACTCATCTTCACGTAAATCAAACAACATTCCATTCAAATAATAACGCACATCCTGCTGCGGTATTGCAAAATGAGTGCTCGCCAGAACGTTCTTGAGTGTTTTTTGCGCAACAGAAAAGGCAATCTGCCCATTTCCTTCTTCAACTTTTGGAAATTCATCTGCGGACAATGTGGACAATATGAATTTACTTTTTTGTGTGGATAAAATGGCACGGTCATTTTTCATTTTAAATTTTATTTTTTCATCCGCCGGTAATGTACGGCAAATATCAAGAAATTTTCTCGCCGAAACGGTAACGCTGCCATCTTCGCTTTCTCCCTCTAATTCAACATGGCTAGATAATTCTAATTCGAGATCAGTTGCCGTTAATGATAATTGATTTCCCGTAACACTTAATAAAATATTTGACAAAATAGGCAGCGTTTGTCGGCGCTCAACGGCGCCAGAAACTAACTGCAATGGTTTTAACAATGCACCCTGCGAAAGACTAAATGACATAACTGATTTGGTTGTTTTTTGCGCGGGTTCGATTGTTGTTTCACAAACATCAGTTGTGGCGGCCATGATTAGCTCCATAATTTAAAATTAGAAATTAACATTAGTCTACACCAGAAAGAGCTCACATTAAAGTTTGCCCCGTGGCTTGCAACAGGGGCATTGCGCCTGGGGATTCTTATTACGTCGTCAAAATTCGTATCAAATTTGAGTAATCTTCTTGCATATCTGTCGTGCTATCAACTAATTCTTTTATTTTTCTGCACGCATGCAGCACAGTAGTATGGTCTTTACCGCTAAATGCCTCGCCAATTTCAGGTAAGCTGTGCGTCGTTAGCTCTTTCGCTAATGCCATTGCCATTTGCCGCGGTCGCGCTAATGAACGAGTTCGACGCTTTGATAATAATTCAGACACTTTGATCTTATAATACTCTGCCACCGTTTTTTGAATATTTTCGATCGTCACTAATTTGTCTTGCAGCGTAATTAAATCCTTCAACGCTTCCTTAACAAAGTCGACGGTAATTTCTCGGCCGGTAAATTCTGCATTCGCAATAACGCGCTTTAAGGCTCCTTCTAATTCACGCACATTTGAGCGAATGCGTTTTGCAATAAAAAATGCAACTTCATAAGAAAAATTTACACCAATTTGCGCAGATTTGTTCATCAAAATAGCAACTCGCGTTTCTAGCTCTGGAGGTTCGATTGCAACGGTCAATCCCCAGCCAAAACGAGACTGTAATCTCTCTTTTAAGCCACGCAATTCTTTTGGATATCTGTCGCAGGTCATAATGATTTGACGTTTTTCTTCGAGCAGCGCATTGAACGTATGAAAAAATTCTTCTTGGGAACGATCTTTGCCCGCAAAGAATTGAATGTCATCGATCAACAATGCATCAACGGATCGATAGTACTGCTTGAACTGTTCGATCGTATTGGTTTGAAGTGCTTTGACCATATTTGCCACAAACCGTTCCGAGTGCAAATATTGAACTCTCGCATTAGGGTCGCGCTCTAATATGCCGTTTCCCACTGCCTGCATTAAATGCGTCTTACCTAAACCAACCCCACCATAAATCAGCAATGGGTTATAGGCTCCGCCTGGTTGACGCGCCACTTGATAGCCCGCAGCAAAGGCAAACTCATTGGATTTTCCTTTTACGAATGTTTCAAAGGTGAACGTCGGATTAAGATTGGTCACTGTTGGCTGCAATTGTGGACTTTTACTCACATAATTATCCACAGAATCATTTTTTAAGCTAATATTTTGATCATTTAATAATGTTTGTTGTTTTCTTGATCCTACTTCTACTAGAACGTTAACAGGAACATCTCGTTTAAAAACTTGGTTAATCAATTCTCGAATGCGATTTAAAAAATTTTCCTTGACATGATCGACAACAAAATCATTTGGCGCGAGTAAAAACAATGTGTTGCGATAAAATTCCGCCTGCAACGGCCGAAGCCACGTGTTACAATCTTGCAGAGAATATTCAGATTGCAAATAATCTAAACAGTAAGACCAAATATTATCTTGGTCGATATCTTGATCTTTTGAAATAGGTGTTTCTAAAACGGCTAATGTATCCACAATACAGACCCTTACGGACTAAAATCTGTTGAAAAGTCTTAGAACGCGAGTTCCGGATAAGCATTTTGCTGCAAATGCGCCATTTTTTGGCCATATTTCGTTATTTATCGCAAAATAAGCTCAATGTAGAATGACTACATCTTCGCTTATTTTGCGATAAATGCCTCATCTGGCCAAATCTGGCGCATTTTCGCCCGAAACCTAATCATTATATTAAACATTTCAGTTCTGACAAAGCTTATCCGGAACTCGCGTTTAGAATTCTATCCCTCTTTTTTAAACTTATCCACAGATAACAAAAACAATTAGAAAAAACATCATTACTGATAAATAATAAAACAAATTAAAGCTCAAAAGCCTGTGGATAAACACCTTAATAATTTATATTTCAAGCATTTCAGTTTCAATCCACAGGTTACAGACAGCTAATACATTTCATAATCACATGGTTTGATAGAGGCTTAACTTATTATAAAATATAATCTTTTATCTCTTATCCACAGATCTTGCTCTTGCTTATAAATATAAGAAATTTATTTAAATAATAATTTATATAAGAAGAAGAAGAAAACTTTATACTTTATGTTTTTATAGTTTGAACATAATCTTGATTGCTATAATGCAAAATTCGATCATCATGCGTCATTAACGCCAGATTATGAATTCTAGCTGATGCCACAATGATTCTATCGACAGGATCATCATGAAACGTCCCCGGAAGTTGACAACTTTCAACTGAAATTTCAAGAGACAGTGGAATAAGCTGTATTCCTATTTTTTCAATAGATTCTTGGATCCATTTCAAACAAGGCTTGCTCAGAATAATTCGCTGCTTTGCATCTAGCATAGCAATTTCCCAAGCAGAGATGGCAGAAATATATAGTCGCCATTCTTTTGCTGCATCATTGATTAAACTTTGTTGTTGTTTATGCAAATTGTGATCACCATTTGCGAGCCATAACAAAATATGAGTATCTAAAAGTAATCCTGTTTTATTCATTAGATTCCCATTTTGTATCAATTGGAGAGATAATATCCTTTTTTATTTTTAGAGTATTTTGCATACAGCCGAATACATCAAGGGCGTTTTCAATAATAGGCACGAGTTTCGCTATTGGTTTCCCACGTTTTGTGATGGTGATAACCCTGTGGTTGTTATTAACCTCATCCATTATTTTGAGACACTTTGCTTTGAATTCTCCGGCACCGATGGTATTTTGCTGTTGCGACATTCTTTGTTCCTATGGTCGTATTACTATAGTCATATTATAGATGAAATGCAGAGAAAGGCAATTTTTAATTGATCAATGTCATGAAATCATTGGCATGACTGCATTTCCCCAGCTCAGAGCTGCCAAGGGGGGCGCGAGTTCCGGATGAGCTTTGCATTGAAAATTTCAGTCCTGACAAAGTTTACAACTAAGGCCTTGGCGACGACGACGAACCATGGCCTTCTTCTGCCGCTCTTGCTCTTGCTCCTGCTCCTGCTCCTGCTCCTGCTGCTAATTGATAAGCACCACGGTTGAATACATCTTCAAGCTCTAACTTTTTGATCCTAATATCTTCTCTATTTTGAAATGTACTTAACTCATGCAGGTAACGTTTCGAATTACCTTTCACTAACTCATCTTTATAGTTTGAGATCTCCGTATTAAACTCCCTCCATAAAGCAGGCAATAAAGCAGGCAATGCTTCTGCTGGTGTTTGTTCCGAGTTCACTTTCTTTAAAATTTCATTTATACGCTCTTGAAGTTTTTTTGCCAGCGGCCAATGTTTTGCGCTAACTTGAAACAATTTACCTAGCGGATTTTTTCGAAGAGGGTCTAAGTTTTTGATATATTCTGCATTATATTTTGTTAATAATTGAGAAAAATGAGCACGGAGCCTCGATTCTTCCGACTCGCCAGGTGCTACTTCTGCTAGTCTAACCTGTTGAGGCTTTGGTGCTTCAACTATAGCAGCCGGTTGAGGCACTGGTGCTTTATCTCTTATAGCCTGTATAGCCTGTTGATTCTCTGGTGATAATTGACTAATAATATCAGGATAATTGTTTAACAAAGACTCGCTCAGTTTTTTATAGAAGTCATCTGGCGCGCCGCCCGCGCCGGTACGATGCGTATCGAGTGTGGCTTTCAAGTATGGCAACGGCACGGACTTAATTAAGTTAACGCGTGTAATTTCACGTAACATACGAAAATTAGAATTTGCTATCAGCGCCATCTTTAGATCTGCGATATTCTGCGGCGTATTGAAAGAAAGCCCTTCGTACTTCGCCAGATAATTCCTAAAAAGAGTAACCACTGTTTTATTTTGAGCCAGAGCCAATTGCCTAAAAAGCGCACTGTAACCATCTGCCGGATTACTTTGCTTCGATAAATAAACAAAATACTCTGCCAATTGATGAGATGATAATCTGTCTGGATTGCTCTCTAACGTCTGAAGAAAAGACTTAGCCGACTCATCATTTAACCAGTCAGGCGCCTTAGGTGCCTGGTAAAGCGCCTCAAGACGCACATGTTCAGAATATTTTTGATGTTTTCTTATATATTCTTCTGTATATTTTTTTGACATCTGCGAGTCGTCAGCAAACTTGCCAACAGAACTATCCGCAATAACCTGAGCAACATCCTTTGGTATCTTCGGCTGACCTTCCTTCGGAAAATATAAGTTGTGCACAATATCTATAAAAGAGGATCTCTGTTCAAAATTTACATTTTCCAAAAGAAATTTGCCATATAGTTTTATATCTTCCTCTATAGATTCCCTATTATATTGACTGTTCGACCTTAACAATAAAAGTCGAATAAAGTTTTTACGTACAACATTTTGCACTTTCGGTGAATACTGTTTTGAGTCGGGTGATCCCGCGACCGCGCGATAAAAATCCAGATAATCTTTTAGAAACTCGTTACTAATATCTCGACCTTTGCTGACTTGCTCGTTTAATAGTCTTTTAACAGCTGCTTTATGAACTTGCTGTTCATATAACTTGGGATTAGAGGCCACCTCTATGGCAATAGGAGCAGCAAGATCACGATTTTTATCAGTCAAGTTCTGTTCCTTCACGAGCTCAACCAACCTTTTCCATTGCTCACTTTTAACAAGCCCTCTAGCCCATGATTCAATCTCTGCTGACTCTGCTGATGGGCCCGATGCTAACAAAATTTGCTTCGCAATCCACGGCAGACACACTATTCGATTAAGCTGCTTAGATGCTATCTGCGAAAGCGGACCTTCAGATGAAGACAGGTTGAGCAACATGGGTAATAAATTTTGGATCATTGCGTCTGATGCTTTTACAAAACCAGGTTGATCACCCCTATATCGTGATAATGCGCTAACTAAACTTGACAATACAGACTCCACTGCGGCAAGTTCTTCTTGTTTTTTCGGATTCGCATTTTTAATAAACTCATCCAACAGGAATGTGTTTTGCGCTAATATGGAAAAAAGATAATCTTGAAACTCGGGAGGCAGCGTGGGATGCAACTCGGGATACAACTCGTTAAATTCTTTAACAAGTGACATTAATGATTTACTTGATGGCTTCGCGCCAAACAATAACGCCGCCTTAAAACCCGTATTCTCTTTTGGCATGGCGGCGGATATCCGATTCCACAACTTCGGTTGTGATACCAATGCAAACAACCCCTCTCTCTCTTTTGATGAAGCCTCTGCTGTAGCCTCTGCTGTAGCCTCCACGCCGGCGCTGGTACGAAGAAAGGTTTTCGCAAGATCCATTAGCTGATCATCGCTAAGTAAATTCAATACACCTTTTTCTGCTAATGACATCGCATGATCAGGATGATCTATGACATACTGATAAATTTGATTATTGATGTTAGGATCAAAAAAATTTATTTTCTCTATCTTAGCTACTTGAGCGAAGTAACCAATCAAACGAATACGCGCTTGCGCTGCCTCATCAAGTGGTTTTTCCAAAGCGCGTGCTGGAATGTCAAAGTAAGGCTGGTATGCGCGTAACTCCGATTTAATCAACGCTAGGGTAAAGTTATAAACATCGGTCGGTAGCGCCGACAGTTCTTCTCCTCGTAGTGGTCGTTCAAGAACCAACAATTCTTTATCGACGATTCTCTCCGGATTAAGAAATGTTTCACGAAACGATTTAGCGGGTTTCTTCCAGTCTTTGTCGAGTGACTTGACTTTATTAGGATCAAGTAGTGCATTTAAAAAGCGTAAATACGTGTCACGACCTGTTGTTTTTTTTACTTTTAATAATCGCCGTCCAATCACGTCTTTCACCACTAACGATTGCTCCTCAGTGAGATTAGTTTTAATATCGGCAGCAACCAAAAGATCAGTGTTCATAAGATGCTCACCATCTCCTTCTACTATATTGGCAAACAAGCGATCCGGCATAAGCGAGATCTTTTTGTCCAAATCTTCTTTGGTTATTTTTTTTCCACTTAATAGTGATAGTTGATTAATTTCTTCAGCAATCAAAGGTCTCCATTGGTATTCTGTCTTTTCATCAGCATACTCTCCTTTAAGGTCTCCTTGGTCATCCAAAAAAACATGAGATAACTTCCGAGTCTTTTTATCAAAATGATAATATTCCATTCGATCAAGACCTTTTACGGGATCAAAAACAAAGCTTGTCAACATCATCGGCTCTTCTTTAAATGAACCGTATTGACCGCTATTCCGAGGAGGATTTTCTGCAGCACGCGTCAAATGAAAACCATGCTGTTCATCAAATTCGAAACGAACCAAAGAACTAGAGTCGTATGATATAAATGGCCCTAACTTCATAGTAACACCTCGCTTATGCATTTTTTATCATTATAGTACAAAATAGCACAAATTCCGTGCTTTGCATGTATAAAACTGGCTAAATTTACACCGGCGACATCAAAAGACTCTTTTCCGTCACTTGTTTATCCCATATATCTGCTGGTTCTGCCAAAGCGCGTGTTGGAAGACCAACGTAAGGCCGGTGCTCGCGTAACTCCGTCTCAATCAACGCTAGGACTCGGCGGACCAGCGTCTTCTTCTGCTGCTCCCGCTGCTCCCGCTGCTCCTGCTCCTGCTCCTGCTCCTGCTCCTAATTGATCAGCATCACGGGGGGATACGTCTCCGAACCATTCCTCTGCGAGCCTAATATCATCCTTATATTTTTCTTGAAATGTTTTGAACTCATCCAAGTAAAGTATCGATTGAGCACTCTCTAAACTCGTTTTATAGGTTAAGATATCCTTCTGAAACTTATTCCATAAATCAGGCAACTCCCTCGCTGGTTCTTTTTCAACTTTCTCTAAAATTTCGTTTATATTCTCTTGAAGTTTTTCTGCCAGCGGCCAATGACAATGTTTAAGCTGTTCACCAGTCGTTGGTAGCTGTAGAGGTTGTAGAAGTCGATGGCGGGGTAATTTTTTGATATGTTCTTCATTATATTTTGTTAGTAATTGATAAAAATGATAACGGCGCACAGCAGCCTTTCGAACATTTTCTGGAAAGTCCTCATACTTCTTACCCAAATTATCAGGCGTCACTTTCTCCCTTTTCTCCCTTTTTAAGTCCTGGTAAATTTGCAATTCGAGCCGTTCGTCACGCGGGGGTACATCTTCCGCGAGCTTCTTAATATCATCTTGGGCTTGAAATCTATTTAACGCACCCAGGTAACGTATCGATTTACCTGTCTCTAAACTCTTTTCATAGGTTAAGATATCCTCATCAAACTTCTTCCATAAATCAGGCAACTTCCATAAAACAGGAAAACTCTGCCCGCAACTCGTGTTATAATCGTATCTTGATATTTGTTCTATTCTCGCTAAGATTTTATCTATATTGTCTTGAAGTTTTTTTGCCAGCGGCCAATGCTCTGCGCTAACTTGAAGCCATTCACCCAGTAGATATTTTCGATGGCGGGGTAATCTTTTAATATATTCTTCATTATATTTTGTTAGTAATTGATAAAAATGATAACGGCGCACAGCAGCCTTTCGAACATTTTCTGGAAAGTCCTCATACTTCTTACCCAAATTATCAGGCGTCACTTTCTCCCTTTTCTCCCTTTTTAAGTCCTGGTAAATTTGCAATTCGAGCCGTTCGTCACGCGGGAGACGATATTCGTTGAATTCTAACTCTATGGTCGCAGTGTCGTTCTTACATGTCTGTTTAAAATCCGTTAACGCCTGCTGCAGGTGAGGTGCATTAGCTTTGAATAAGAGTGCTTCAAGCTCTGGGATATCTCGGTAAAATCTATTCCATGAGAAACGAATATCTTTTTGAACAACCAGCTCTATTTTTTCTAAATCTTGAGTTAAAATTTTGTTTAGATCAATTAAAACTTGTCTTATGTATTGAACAAGCCCGTCAATCCCCCAAGAATTCTCTTTGCGAGGTTGAAAAAAATCAGTTATCGAAAAGCGGAGTAAATAAAAGCGGAGTAAATTGTTGATGTATTCATTATATTTTGTTAATAATTGATAAAAATGATAACGGCGCACAGCAGCCTTTCGAACATTTTCTGGAAAGTCCTCATACTCCTTGCCCAAATTATCAGGCGTCACTTTCTCCCTTTTTTCCCTTTTTAAGCTCTGGTAAATTTGAAATTCGTCCGATTTGTACTTAACCAGTAGAGCCTCTCGATGCTTTAGAGATAACTCATCAAAAATCCCAGGATAATCGGCCAACAAAGACGCACCTAGTTGTCGATAGAAGTCATCTGGCTGGCCTGCTTCGCCTGTGGTAAAATGATTATCGAGCTCCTTTTCCACGGATTTCACTATATAATATTGATCATATGTAGATAATCTATAAATAACCTCAGGGTAATGCTTTAACAAAGGCATAACCAGTTTTTTATAGAAGTCATCTGGCTGGCCTGTTTTACGATGCGTAAGGAATAAGGCTTTCAAGGGGTCCAAAATCCACGGCAGACGCACTATTCGATTAAGCTGCTCAGATGCTATCCGCGAAAGCGGACCTTCAGATGAAGACAGGTCGAACAATTTGTGTAATAAATTTTGGATCATTTTGTTTGACGTGTTTACCAAATCAGGTGAGTCATAATCAGGTATGCCATAACGAGTCAAATCTTCCCATTGATATTTTGTACTTGCATCAGCATACTCTTCTCTTCCTGTCCGGAGTTCTTTGTTATCCCAAAAAACATGAGATAAACGCTGAGTCTTTTCATCAAAATGATAATATTCTACTTGGTTAGGCGTATCTGTGGATGCAACAAGCCAATCTCTACTTCCACTCGGCATTTCTTTAAATTGACCGTATCCACCGCGCATCTCAGGATTTTCTGCAGCCTGCTCCCAACTAAAACCCTGCTCATCAAACGTGAAACGAACCAAAGAAGAACTAGGCTCGTCTAACAATAAACATGGCCCTAACTTCATAATAGTACTCCGCTTATGTATTTTTTATTATTATCATAATAGCACAAATCCTATGCTTTGCGTGTATAAAACTGGCTAAATTTACACCAGCGACACCAAAAAATCAAGTCGTTAAACAACGGGAAGCGCATACATGGGCTGCAGAATACAAGAGGAAATTCCTGAGCGTGAACCCAGAGTTTTTCGCAAACAACATGAAACCGTTGCTACGACTGCATTTTACCAGCTCAGAGCTGCATAATGGTTGAAAAGGCGATTTTTTTGACAAATCTCTCATATCTACATAGAATGGGCGGCTTTACATATATATAGATAACAGGTGAACTATGGCAACAAAAAGAACCTATCAACCCAGTAAATTAAGCCGACAGCGAAAATTTGGGTTTAGAGCTCGTATGCAGACTAAAGACGGTCAAGAAGTCATCAAAAGAAGACGGGCAAAAGGCCGCAAACGACTGAGTGTTTAATCTGACTCTTAATCAAGTGAGGGTCATTTGAAAGCAGCGAGTTTGCAATATTCAAGAAATTATCGTTTGCTTTGTGCAAAGGAATTTGACGCTGTATTTTCAAAAGGAAAAAAAATCGTTGATCGTTCTTTCATGCTGGTTGTTTCTCGTAATCAACTTAAACATGCAAGACTGGGATTGATTGTGAGCAAAAAAACGGGTGGAAAATTGGCGGTTGACCGAAATCGCATAAAACGCGTGATTCGAGAAAGTTTTCGGCATCAACAACATCAGTTGGATGGTTTGGATATTGTTGTTGTTACTCGCGGCGGCGCGAATAATGTCACTAATTTTAATTTAAGATTAGAACTTGATAAACAATGGAATCGATTAAAGCAACAATTCAAAATAGTTTAATTGGGGTATTGAAGCTCTATCGTTTTCTGATTAGCCCATTTTTCGGGCAACGTTGTCGTTTTTATCCCAGCTGTTCACATTATGCTGAAGACGCATTGCGAATGCATGGAATCTTTAGAGGGTGTTTGTTGGCCGTGTGGCGTTTGCTACGATGTCATCCATTAAGTGCCGGAGGATTTGATCCGGTACCAGAAGGAAAAAGAGTTACATGATGAAATATATACGTTATGCGCTTTATGCAGCCATTGTTGCCATTAGCTTTATGCTGTTTAATGCTTGGCAAACAGAGCATCCCGCCGTGCCAGTACAAACAGCCGCCCAGCAACAAAACGGCGCGGCTCCGATGACAGTAACGCGCAATACTAACCAAGTCGTGCAGTTAACGAATCAAACATTTCAGTCTATTCCAAAAAATAGAGTCATTGATGTTCAAACCGATGTTTTGGATATGAAAATCGATACGTTAGGCGGCAATATTGTTCAAGCATCATTGCTAAAATATCCCAGCACATTAAATAGCGACAAACCCTATTTATTATTAAATGATGAGCCAAATAATTTATATGTTGTTCAAGGAGGGCTAACCAAATCAAACACCGTTACCGACAACCAACATTTGGCACAATATAATGCGAGTCAGACAAGTTTTGTATTAAAGCCAGGCGACACAAAGCTTGTTGTTACTTTATCAGGCACCCAAGACGGCATGTCTATTGAAAAAACCTATATATTTTATCCGAAAAATTACGCCGTTGATGTGACATACGATATTAAAAATAATTCTGGAAAATCATGGACCGGTAACTATTACATGCAAATCGTTCATGATGTGGATGTGCAAACCACGCCGGAGGGACTTTTAACGCGTGGCCTGCATTCATTTGATGGCGTAGCCATTTATACGCCTGAAAATAAATATGAACAATTTAAGGCATCGAAATTACAAGAAGAACCGCTCAACAATAATGCGAGCGGGGGATGGATTGCAACCCCACAGCATTATTTTTTGAGCGCTTGGGTGCCAGACAAGGAAGGAACGTACCATTTTTATAGCCAAGTGACCGCAGATAACATGTATACGGTCGGCATGATAGGCCATCAAATGACGATTGATTCGGGCAAAACCGCGCAATTGACCTCTAAACTTTTTGTTGGACCAAAACTGGCAAAACAATTAGATGCAACTGCGCCATTATTATCGCATACCATTGATTATGGTTGGATGTGGTTTATATCGGTTTTGTTATTTCAAGCATTGGCATTTATTAACCGCTTCGTCGGCAATTGGGGCTGGTCAATCGTTATTATTACGCTATTGATCAAATTGGTTTTTTATAAGTTGTCTGAAACCAGTTATGTTTCGATGGCGAGAATGCGAACACTCCAGCCGAAAATGCAACAACTCAAAGAGCGCCATAAAGATGATAAGGAAGGCATGTCAAAAGCGGTGATGGGACTGTATAAAACCGAGAAAGTGAATCCTTTGGGCGGCTGCTTGCCGATTTTGATCCAGATTCCTGTGTTTTTTGCACTATATTATGTGTTGCTGCAAAGCGTTGAGTTGCGCCAGGCGCCCTTTATTTTTTGGATTAAAGATTTGGCCGTCAAAGATCCCTATTATATTTTACCCATCTTGATGGGGCTTACGATGTTTGCGCAGCAAAAGCTCAGCCCTGCGCCGCCCGATGCGGCGCAAGCCAAATTAATGCTATTTTTACCCGTGTTGATGACGATAATTTTTGTAAACTTCCCAGCAGGGTTGGTGTTGTATTGGTTTACGAATAATTTATTATCGATCATGCAACAATGGATGGTGACTTATCGCTGTGAGCATGGCCACTATCCGCGTAAGAAAAAGCGAGAGTGGAAAAAGAAAAAATGATGAAGGATACGATTACTGCGATTGCAACACCGCCCGGTCGAGGCGGTGTTGGCATCATTCGCGTGTCGGGTTCTTCGGCCGAAAACATTTCAAAATCTATTCTAAAAATATTACCTAAATCAAAAATTGCGCATATTGGTTGTTTTTATGATGGCGACGAGGTCATCGACCAAGGCATCGCGTTATTTTTTAAAAATCCCCATTCATTTACTGGCGAAGATACGTTGGAATTGCATGCGCACGGCGGGCCAGTTGTTTTAGATCGCTTGCTGCAGGCGGTTGTAAAAAAGGGCGCACGACTTGCAGAGCCCGGGGAATTTTCTAAACGCGCATTTTTAAATGGTAAGATTGATTTAGCACAAGCCGAAAGCATTGCGGATTTAATTGATGCGTCATCGCAACAAGCCGCAAAGTCGGCGATTCGATCATTGCAAGGCGAGTTTTCAAAACGCATTTATGAACTCGTTGAACAAATGACAGAACTACGTAAATATGTCGAAGCGTCGATTGATTTTACCGAAGAAGAGATTGATTTGTTGGCAGATGGAAAAGTAGCTGAAAAATTAAACGCTATTTTGACACAATTAGCGAGTGTACAAGCCAGCGCCCGACAAGGTGTTTTGTTGCGCGAAGGCATGACGGTGGTGATTGCCGGAAAACCCAATGTGGGCAAATCTACTTTATTAAATGCATTAAGCGGGCGCGATTCTGCGATTGTGACCGATATTCCAGGCACCACGCGAGATGTGTTGCGCGAATATATTCAGCTCGACGGCATGCCATTACATATTATTGACACGGCCGGATTGCGCGAAAGCGAGGATGTGATTGAGCAGGAGGGCGTACGCCGTGCGCGAAAAGAGATGGAAAAAGCCGATTGCGTATTGTTTATGGTTGATTCGGATGATGCAATGCCGGATTTTGGTACGATTATTCGAAATAAAATTGATTTAATCAATGAATCTCCGCGCGTGTCAGTTCGTGGCGCCCTTTCGTCATCCCGCGGCTTGACCGCGGGATCCAGAAAATTAAATCAAACAATCATTTATATATCCGCCAAAAAACAACTTGGTATCGATTTATTAGAAAAACACCTAAAAGAAATCATGGGTTTTAATGCCGTAAGTGAAAGCGCTTTCATCGCCCGCCGCCGACATTTGGAGGCGCTTGAAAAAGCGCATCAATATTTAATAGCTGCGCAGGATGATTTCGAATCGATAGAATTGTTAGCGGAGAATTTACATTTAGCTCAAAATGCCCTATCCGAAATCACCGGCGAATTTAGTTCAGATGATTTGTTGGGTTTAATTTTTTCGAGTTTTTGCGTGGGGAAGTAAAAACTACCTTGCAGCTCTACCTTGCAGCTCAGAGCTGCGGAGAGAGGGGGTGATGAAACGCCCACTATGACTGTATTTCCCCGGCTCAGAGCTGCGTGGATTAAAATTTTGTAAGCATTTTCCTTGACAAGTGCTTGTCAAGTGCTCTGAGCTGTGAGACGACGCAGAATCCTTGCTGTGACTGGATTTGCCCAGCTCAGAGCTGCGGAGAAATTTTTTTGAGGTTTTTTTATGTATGACGTGATCATCATCGGGGGCGGGCATGCGGGGGTGGAAGCCGCTCTGGCGGCTGCGCGCGTGGGCGCAAACACCCTGCTCATCACGCATCGAAAAGATCGATTAGGTGAAATGTCCTGTAATCCCTCGATCGGCGGTATCGGCAAAAGTCATCTCGTCAAAGAAATCGATGCGTTAGGCGGTGCCATGGCGCATGCGGCGAATTTGGCCGGCATTCAGTTTCGCGTGTTAAATGCGAGTAAAGGTTTCGCCGTTCGCGCGACGCGCGCGCAAACAGATCGTGAGCTTTATAAAAAAGCGATTCAAGCGATTTTATCTTCACAGAAAAGTTTAAATATTTTAGAAGATGCCGTCGATGAATTAATTCTTGAAAACGATTTTGTGAAAGGCATTGTAACGGCGTCGGGCGAAAAGATTTTAAGTACAACAGTTGTTTTATCTGCCGGTACTTTTTTAAATGGAAAAATTTATATTGGAAAAGAAACACAACCCGGCGGTCGCATCGGTGATCGCCCTTCCATAAAATTAGCAGAATTTTTGCGCACACTTCCCTTTCGCGTTTCGCGATTAAAAACTGGCACGCCGCCGCGCATTGCAAAAAACAGTATTGATTACAGTAAATTAAAAGTCCAGCAAGGTGATCGCCCTCTTCCTGTTTTTTCATTTCTGGGTCATGCCGATGAGCATCCCGAACAAATTTGTTGCCACATCGCACATACGACGGAAAAAACACATGAAATTATACGAAATAATTTAGATAAGTCAGCGATGTATGGCGGTATGATTAAAAGCGTGGGTCCCCGTTACTGTCCTTCTATCGAAGATAAAATTGTGCGTTTTGCCGATCGAACGTCGCATCAAGTTTTTGTGGAACCCGAGGGGTTAACGAGCGATGTCATTTATCCGAACGGCATTTCAACAAGCTTACCTGAAGATGTGCAAATAGAATTTGTGCGCAGCATGCCGGGGTTTGAAAACGCAAAAATTATGCGTGCGGGTTACGCGATTGAATATGATTTTTTTGATCCGCGGGATTTGAGGTTATCGCTCGAGTCAAAAGTGATAAATAACCTATTTTTCGCAGGCCAAATCAATGGCACAACAGGTTATGAAGAAGCTGCGGCACAAGGCTTAATCGCTGGATTAAATGCGGCGCGCAAAGCACAAGATCGCCCTGCTTGGACGCCGGGTCGTGAAGAAGCGTATATGGGCGTGATGATGGATGATTTAATTACAAAAGGCACAAAAGAACCGTATCGCATGTTCACGAGTCGCGCCGAATATCGATTGATGTTGCGTGAAGACAATGCAGATTTACGATTAACCGAAAAAGGTTATGCATTAGGTTTGGTCGATGATCAACGTTGGAAAGTTTTTACAGAAAAGCGCGAACAAATTGAGACAGAACAAAAGCGTTTGAAAACAACTTGGGTTCAACCCGAGAGCAAAACTGCTCAAGCAATTCATCAGCAATTTGGCCAAGTACTTTCGCATGAATATTCGTTGATGGATTTACTCACGCGCCATGAAATTACTTATGAGATATTAAAACAAATCACGGGGACAGGCATCGATCATGCACAGGCGATAGAGCAAATTAAAATTCAGGCAAAATATGCGGGCTATATTAAGCGGCAGCAATCGGAAATCGAATGCCAACTGAGGCATGAGCATTTAAAAATTCCCGCCGATTTTGATTATAATCAAATTAAAAGCTTATCGCATGAAACCAGGCAGAAGTTAAGCGAAGCAAAACCCGAAACATTAGGCGTTGCGTCACGCATCCCCGGTATCACACCAGCGGCGATTTCAGTATTATTAATTTATTTGAAAAAATAATGTCATATGACAAACGATAATCAAGGTGGCATCCACAAAACTAATGCCCGTTGTTGCGACCTTGCGTGTTTGCAAATAAGCATACAACGGAATCAGTACAGGTGGGATGAGCGCAACGAATCGAGTATAGCTTAATAATTGAGGAAAAGCGGACTTTAATGCCACACCAATATAGTTGAGATAATACGCTTTATAATCCCGAAAATGAGATTTGAGCTGAGACCGACCCAGCCCCTTAGTCTCCCTTGTGGGTTGCAATTTCTTGCCGTGAGAAAACATTCAAATTGCACCACAGTGGGACATGTTGGTTAAGTAAAATTCACCTTATCCGGAATTCGCGTTATATGTTGTCTAGAAACGCGAGTTCCGGATAAGCGTTTGGCTGCAAACGCGCCATTGTTTGGCCATATTTCGTTATTTATCGCAAAATAAGCTCAATGTAGAATGACTACATCTTCGCTTATTTTGCGATAAATGCCTAATCTGGCCAAATCTGGCGCATTTTCGCCCGAAACCTAAGGGTCTGTTACAGAATAAGTGGTACAGTTAGCGCCCAGCTGATAGGCAGATTTGGACGTTCTGATTGAGAAAAAAAACGCACATAGCAGGGACTATGTAAGTTATTTTTCGATTGAAGAACGTCCAAAGATGCCTGTCAGATGGGATGCTAAATGTATCACTTATTCTGTGACAGACCCTAAGCATTATATTAAACATTTCAGTTCTGACAAAGCTTATCCGGAACTCGCGTTAGAACGAGAGAGAAATTAGATTTTCTAATTTTTAATGAATTTATTTTTTAGATCGACAATCTTAGAGATAGGTGGTAAAACGTTTAAGCAAATAGTGATGCTGTTTTTTGTCAATAATTAAGATACATCAACATATCGTAGCAGAAGAAGTTTCAAGCGAAGTAGGAAAGGTCGATTGCTGGCTAAAGAAATCATATATAGCCTTTATCACGATGTTTTGATGTTTTTCTAATCCAACCCACAAGGGCAATCGCACCAAGCAATCGCTCGCTTTCTCTGTATGAGTCATGCTTCCTGAGATTTTTGCGTATTTCTTGCCGGCGTGTGATTGATGCAATGCCGTATAATGAAATACAGTATTGATCTCGCATTTTTTTAAATAAGCTATGAAATTATCGCGTTGTTCTAAATTGCTGAGCAATAAATAATAAATGTGCGCGTTATGCTTGCAATCATTTGGGATAATTGGTCGTCTCAAAACTCCTTTATTTTCTAATTCGGCAAATGCACCATGATATTTATTCCAGATTGATAAACGGCGCTGTGTAATGTCGGCGGCTTTGTTGAGCTGCGTTGATAATAATGCTGCTGTTATTTCGCTGGGTAGGAAAGAGGATCCAATATCGACCCAAGTATATTTATCAATTTCGCCTTTAAAAAATTTTTTACGGTTGGTGCCTTTTTCTAGCAAGATTTCGGCGCGCTCTATGAATTCAGGGTTATTGATTAGCAATGCCCCTCCCTCTCCGCAGATAATATTTTTTGTTTCATGGAAACTTAAGGTGGAAAAATCGCCAAAACTTCCCAATGGCTTATTTTTGTAGGAGGCCATAATGCCCTGCGCATTATCTTCAATGACATAGAGATTATGTTTGTGCGCAACTTGAAGGATTTTATCCATTTCGCAGCCAACGCCGGCATAATGCATGGGAACAATCGCCGTTGTTTTTGGGGTGATGGCTGCTTCAATTTTTGTTTCATCAATATTTAGCGTGTCTTCTCGTATATCGACAAAAACAGGCGTGCCACCGCGCAACACAAAGGCATTTGCTGTTGAAACAAAAGTAAACGAAGGCATGATGATTTCATCATTAGGTTGCGTGTCAATTAACAAAGCGGCGAGTTCTAATGCTGCTGTACAGGAATGAGTGAGTAATGCTTTTTGCGCATTAATGTGATTTTCGAGCCAATGTTGACATTGTTTGGTAAGCTTTCCATTCCCAGCGAGCGATGCATTTGTTAATGCATTTTTTGCTTGATCAACATCATCGTCTGTTATATAAGCTTTATTAAAGGGTATGTTAGACATAGAAAAGCTTATAGCTTAGTGAGTTACTGATGTCAATTGCGTTACAGGCGAGAAGGTAAAAAACATCGGTGCTCGAAAGGACACCGATACCAATATATATATATTATAAGAATGAAAATGATGAGTATAGTTTAAACCAATCGTCGAATGGGCTGTAAAAATCAGAGGGACTGTAAATAATTTTGTGTAAATGGCTTCATCAGTCGGTTTAAAATGGCCAT